>DJNI01000026.1:0-33553 GCA_002436765.1 Clostridiales bacterium UBA6468 | reverse complement strand
TTTCCCGTTTTTGATACCAAAGAGTGGGCGGAAAAGATCCGCTCGCAGCCGAAGATGATTTATTCAGTGCTTCCCAAGAAATAACAACCTTCCCCCATGAAAAGGAGACTGTTATGCCTCAATTTACCAAATACGCGCTGGAAAGCTCCCTGAAAAAGCTGCTCCTGCAAAAGCCGCTGAACAAAGTCACCATCAACGACATCACCGAGGACTGCGGCATCAACCGCATGACCTTCTACTACCATTTCAAGGACATCTACGATCTGGTGGAGTGGGTGTGCCTGGAGGACGCCAGAAAGGCGCTGGCGGACAATAAGACCTACGGGACCTGGCAGCAGGGCTTTATCCGTATCTTCGACGCCGTCCGGGAGAACAGACCCTTTATCATGAACGTCTACCGCTGCGTCAGTCGGGAGCAGGTGGAAAAGTACCTGACGCCCCTGACGGACGATCTTCTGATGGGCGTGATCAACGAGCTGTCGGCGGAAATGGTCGTCCGCGCCGAGGACAAGGCCTTTATCGCCCAGGTCTATTCCTACGCCTTCGTGGGGCTGATGCTGGACTGGATCAAGGACGAGATGAAGCAGGATCCGGAAGCCCTGGTAAACCGGTTTGCTCTGGTGATTCAGGACGACGTTTCCTGCGCGCTGAACCGGTTCCGGGTAGATAAACCTTTATCAAACCCGGCAGATTGATAAAATTTTGGGCAGAACTGCCTCCGTGATGAAGATTTCATCACGGAGGCAGTTCTGTTTATTGTAAAAATCGGGTTCCGGACATACAATAAGGTCACCGAAAGGCAAATGAACGATTCAACAAAGGAGCTGCTATTATGTATTATTCTGCTGGAAACTATGAAGCGTTTGCCCGTCCCGAGAAGCCGGAGGGCGTAGACAACAAATCCGCTTATATCATCGGCACCGGCCTTGCCGGTCTGACCGCCGCCTTCTATCTGGTGCGAGACGGCCAGATGAAGGGCGAGCGCATCCATCTGCTGGAAAAGCTGGAGCTGGCCGGCGGCAGCTGCGACGGCTACCGGGACGTCACCAAGGGCTTCTATATGCGCGGCGGCCGGGAAATGGACAATCATTTTGAGGTCATGTGGGACACCTTCCGGGACGTTCCCTCCATCGAGACCCCGGGCGTTTCCGTTCTGGACGAGTATTATTGGCTCAACAAGCACGACCCCAACTACTCTCTGTGCCGCGCAACGGTGAATCGCGGCGAGGACGCCCATACCGACAAGCAGTTCAGGCTGGACAAGGAGTCTGCTCTGGCGCTCTCCAAGCTGTTCATCACCCCGGAAAAGGATCTGGAGGACAAGAAGATCTCCGACGTTCTCCCCGATTCCTTCTGGGGCACCAACTTCTGGCTCTACTGGCAGACCATGTTCGCCTTCCAGCGCTGGTCCAGCGCTCTGGAAATGAAACGATACCTGTGCCGTTATGTCCATCACATCGACGGGCTGCCGGATTTCAGCGCCCTGCGCTTCACCAAGTACAACCAGTACGAGAGCATGATCCTGCCTCTGGTCAAGTACCTGGAAAGCCACGGTGTACAGATAGAGTACGGCATGGACGTCAAAAACGTCATCATCGAGACCGAGGGCGACAAGAAGGTTGCAAAGCAGATCGTCTATGTGAAGGACGGTCAGGAGCAGACCATCGACCTCATTGAAGACGATCTGGTGTTCATCACCAACGGCTGCTGCACCGACACCTCCTGCTACGGCGACCAGACCCATGCCCCCGACCTGTCCAAGGTAAAGAACGGCGCGGGGGAATCCTGGGATATGTGGAAGGCCATTGCCGCCCAGGCAAAGCACGGCGAGTTCGGCAATCCGGACAATTTCTGCTCCGACGTGGACGCCACCAACTGGATGAGCGCCACCGTGGCCACCTCCGACGAGGAGATCATCCGGCATATTATGAACGTCTGCAAGCGTGACCCCCGCTCCGGCAAGGTGACCACCGGCGGCATCGTCACCGTCAAGGACAGCACCGACAACTGGTATCTGTCCTGGACGATCAACCGTCAGCCCCAGTTCCGGTCTCAGGACAAGAATATGGTGCTGGTATGGCTGTACGCCCTGAGCACCAACAAGGAAGGCAACTACGTCAAGAAGGCCATGCGGGACTGCACCGGCGAAGAGGTCTGCCGGGAGTGGCTGTACCACATCGGCGTGCCGGAGGATCGGATCGCCGACCTGGCCCGCAACGCCTGCAACACCACCACCTGCTTCATGCCCTATATCAACGCCTTCTTCCAGCCCCGGAAGGAATCCGACCGCCCCAAGGTCGTGCCCGACGGCGCCGTGAACTTCGCCTTCATCGGTCAGTTCGCCGAGACCCCCCGGGACACCATCTTCACCACCGAGTATTCCATGCGTACCGGTATGGAGTCCGTCTACACCCTGCTGAACGTTGACCGCGGCGTGCCGGAGGTATGGGGCAGCAAGTACGACGTCCGGGAGCTGCTGCGCGCCTGCTACTACGCCATCGACAAGAAGCCCCTCACCGAGATAAAACTGTCTTTCGTGGAGAAGCAGCTGCTGCACACCGTGATGAAGAAGGTCAAAGGAACGGACGTGGAGCTGCTGCTGAAGGAAAGCGGCCTGATTGAGTAAGACATCCTACAACACAAAAAGGTGCTGCCGGTTGGCAGCACCTTTTTTCGTTATTTACAAATCGTTTGTTTGACCTGCTGGCCGTTTTCTGATAAAATGCGTTCGGACACCATAAGGAGGAGATACGAATGGAAAAATTCATTCCCTACGAGAAGCTTTCCAAGAAGGAAAAGCGCAGTCGGGACTTGTCCCGCCGGAGCACCTGGGGGCAGCTGAACCCCGTTACCCGGAAGCCCAGAAACAGCAAAGCATATGACCGGAGCAAAGCCCGGAATTGGAAGCGTGACGCGCACGAACCAATTCCGGGCTTGTATTATCAGACCTCGTCGGTCTGGGACGCTGCCGCTTCGGCCTGAATGTCGGGAAAATGGGACAGCACCGGTTCCTCCGGAATGCCCTTGATCTTGCGGTTTACATAATTCTTTGTGATCTTCATGACCATGGGGCACAGAACCACCACGCCGATCAGGTTGGGCAGCATCATCAGGCCGTTGAAGGTGTCGGAGATGTCCCAGGCCAGAGAGGACGTCATGACCGCGCCGGAAAGGATCATCACGACGAAGATCACCTTGTAGATTTTCGTGGCCTTTTCGCCGAACAGGTATTCCACCGCCTTGGTGCCGTACTGCGACCAGCCGAGCACCGTGGTAAAGGCGAACAGCAGCATGGCCAGCGCCACAAACTTTTCACCAAAGGGGCCAAATACATTGCCGAAGGCACGGGCGACCAGGGTAGCGTCATCCGTACCCGCCGCAGCAAGGCCGGTCTCCAGGTCGATATAGCCGGAGGACAGAACCACGATGGCGGTCATGGTGCAGACCACGAAGGTGTCGAAGAACACCTCAAAAATGCCCCACATGCCCTGGGTGACAGGCTCTTTAACGTTGGAGGAGGAATGCACCATGACGGAGGAGCCGAGGCCTGCCTCGTTGGAGAACACGCCCCGCTTGCAGCCCTGGGTAATGGCCTGCTGGATGGCGATGCCCGCCGCGCCGCCTGCCACGGCCTTGCTGCCGAAGGCAAAGCGGAAGATCGCCGCGAACATGGCGCCCACACTGCCAATGTGGGTGAAGAACACGATCAGCGCGCCGATGATGTACAGCACCGCCATGAAGGGCACGACCCGCTCGGCAACGGTGGCGATGCGCTGCAGGCCGCCGATGATGATCAGCGCCGCGAGGATCATCAGCACAACGCCGCAGGCCAGAGAAACCACGCTGACACCGCCCACGGCGGCGGTCACGCCGCCGAAGAATGCGGATTTCAGATTCAGGACGATCTTATTGATCTGCCCCATATTGCCGATGCCGAAGGATGCCAGAATGGCAAAAACGGAGAACAGAACTGCAAGAACGCTGCCGATGGTCTTGCAGTGCTTCTTGCCGCCCAGGCCGTCCTTCAGGTAGTACATCGCGCCTCCCGACCACTCGCCCTGGCTGTTGCGGCGGCGGTAGTAAATGCCCAGCACATTTTCGGAGAAGTTGGTCATCATTCCGAAAAAGGCCGCGACCCACATCCAGAACACCGCGCCGGGGCCGCCGATGACGATGGCGGCCGACACGCCGGCAATGTTGCCGGTGCCGATGGTGGCAGCAAGGGCCGTACACAGCGCCTGGAACTGGGAAATGGTCTTTTTGTCCGTTTTCGCGTGGACGCCGCTGCCTCTGCGGAATACGCCTCCGATGGTCTGCTGCCACCAGTGCTTCAGGTGGGTGATCTGGAACCACTTCGTGCAGCAGGTCATCAGAACGCCCGTGCCGATCAGCAGTACCAGGCCGATCTTCACCCAGATAAAGGCGTTGATCTTATCATTGATCTCGGCAAGTGTGGTCAGAAAATTCTCCATACGTATCCTCTCTTTCCGGCGCCGCAAAGCGTCGCCAACAAAAAATAAAGACAGACTGCGCAACCGCGCAATCTGTCCAAAAAAACAAATATTTCCCCCTGCGGACGGTATGGAAATCACTTTGTCCTTTTGCCTGAGAGATTGACGCGCAACGCGTTTTGCCCCTTCGGCACTCAACTCAATGAGCTTCTCCAAAGTTCTATCGGCTTACAGTCCTCATCCGTTCCGGACACCTGAGAGTGTTACTCCTTCGGCTGCGGCAAGCCGCATTTCCTGCAAGCGTCATATAGATGTCAATCATTTTACCATGCTTTCCCAAAAATGCAAGTGCAAATCGGAAAAATTGCATTTTTTGTCAGTTTTCCCAACTCAAGACCTTCTCCCGCAGGCCGTCTACGTCCAGAACGCCCAAAGCAAAGCCCTTTTTCACCAGCTCCTCCGGCAGATATTCGTCGTACTTGTCAAACAGGGGCAGCTCCTTGGGATACACCAGCTCCATGGGGTCGATGGGCTTGCGGATCTCTTCGGCCAGCACCCGAAAAAAGGCGGCTTCGTCGGCCTTCATGGTGAACTGGATGAAAAACGGGCGGGCGGAATCCAGATTCCGCAGGCCAAGGCGGTCGGCGCATTTGATTTTCAGGAAGCGCTCCATGGTCAGGAAGGTGTACGTCCCCACCCAGGGAAGCAGGCACCACATATTGCCCCCCAGATTGATGAGCGTCTTTTCCGCCGCGCCGGAGTGGGCGGCGGTGAAGCGCGCCTGCTCCAGCCTTGCCACCGCGTTTTTCATCAGGTAGGGGTACTGCCTGTCCTCCTGAAGCACCCGGCGCATCCGTTCCAGAATTTTGGTGTGCAGGTCGCCGGGACACTGGCCAAAATAGGCGGGGACGCTGCCCTTCACCTGCCGGCAGTAGATCAGGCGGCGCTTGTGATCCACGTCCAGCACCTGCCAGACATGCCCCGCAATGGCCAGCTTCTCCCCCACGGGGGGCGGCGAGACGATCGTCCCCAGCTCCTGAGACTCGCTGCGGACGGTGTATTCCTCGCTTTCCTGGAACACGCCGTAGAACTTGAAGGAGTTGATGACCCGCTCCCCCGCCAGCCCCACGATCAGGCCGCCCTGCTCCGTCTGCTGAATGTGGTCTGTGGCGATGAGGTGCCGGAGCAGCACCCGATAGTCCTCCTGGGTGATCCTGTGGAAATAGTGCAGCCGCAGCACCCGGTCGGCCAGCGCCCGGGGGGACAGCTCGCCGCAGGAGGCCAGGGTGGACATGGTTTGATGGTACAATAGGCTAAATGGCAGCCTGTCCAGCCGGGGCGGCTCCACCCAGCGCTCCTCCAGATACAGCTGCACCAGGGCAATGCCCTGCAAAAGCTTCCAGGGAATGGTGGTGGGCAGCATGGCCCGCACCTCCGGCTCGTCCTCCCGGATGACGAACCACATTTCCGGTGGAAGCTCCCGCCGGCCGGTGCGTCCCATGCGCTGCAAGAACGAGGATACCGTCCATGGCGCGTCGATCTGGAACGCCCGCTCCAACCGGCCGATGTCAATGCCCAGCTCCAGCGTCGCGGTGGTCACCGTGGTCATGTACCGGGAATCGTCCTTCATGATTTCCTCCGCCGTCTCCCGGTAGGAGGCGGAAAGGTTGCCGTGGTGGACGAGAAAGCGGTCGGGCTCGTGGTTCAGCTCGCAGTAATGGCGCAATGTGGTCGTCACCATTTCACATTCTTCCCGGGAATTGACGAAAACCAGACACTTCTTGCCCCGGGTATGCTCAAAAATATACCCGATGCCGGGGTCGGCGTTGGCGGGGGCGTCATCGGTTTTTTCTTCCAGAACAGGCAGCGCGTCGGGAATCTGCTTATCCTCCCCGGCCTGGGCGTCCCTGACATAGAAATGCTCCATGCTCAGCCGCCACTTGCTGCCCTTGGCGTCGATTTTCGGGATGATGGTCTTTCTTCCCGTCCCCAGGGACAGAAATTCGCCGGTCCCCTCCGGGTCGCCGATGGTGGCGGACAATCCGATGCGCCGGGGGTTGACTCCCGCGATCCGGGACAGCCGCTCGATGAGGCACAGCGTCTGCCCGCCCCGGTCGCCCCGGAGAAGGGAATGCACCTCGTCGATGACCACAAACCGCAGGTCGCCGAACAGCTTTGCAATGGCCGCGTGCTTGTGCAGAAGCAGCGCTTCTAAGGATTCCGGCGTGATCTGAAGAATGCCGGAGGGGTGACGCATGAGCTTTGCCTTATGGCTCTGGGCAACGTCCCCGTGCCAGTGCCACACCGGGATATCCGCCTCGGCGCACAGGTCGTTCAGCCGGGAAAACTGGTCGTTGATCAGCGCTTTCAGAGGGCCGATGTAAATGCAGCCCACGCTGGAGGGCATATCCTCGGAAAACAGGGTGATAATGGGGAAGAACGCCGCTTCCGTCTTGCCGGAAGCCGTGGAGGCGGTGAGCAGCACATTTTCGTCCGTGTTGAAAATGGCGTCCGCCGCCGCGACCTGAATGGAGCGCAGATTTTCCCAGTGGTTCCGGTAGATATATTCCTGCACGAAGGGCGCGTATCGGTCAAATGCACGCATAATTTTCCACCCTACAGCTCAAATTCCGCAAGGGAATCGTCGGTCTGCTCCTCTTTCACCGCATTCTGGGCGTAGCGGAACTGGTCGGAGCCCAGAAGCCCCCGGACGCTGATGCCGGGATTCTGGTAGACGATGTCCAGCACCTCGATGAAATCCCGGATGACCTCCCGGGGGGTGATGTGGGTGTCCGCCCCGATGCGGCCGAATTCGATCTCGATGAAATCCACCATGTCCTGCTGGGTCACGATCTGGGAATAGTCATACAGCCCCGCGTGGATATCCGCCAGCTTCTCCGTCAGAATCAGCATTTCCTCAGAGGTCAGGGGCTGCAAACGGATGACGGGGGAAAGCAGATCCTTATGCTCCCCGGAGAAGTGGCCTTCGGCCAGGCGGGAGCGAAGGGCTTCGTAGCTGTAAACGCCCCGGCGGGGATCCTCCATGCACTGGGGCGTGCCGCAGAGGATGAAGCCCAGATACTGCGCCTTGCCCTGCATGGCGTCGTTGTACATGGTCAGGATTTTTTCGTAGTTGTACTGCCGGGTGATGGCGTTGGGGATCTTGTAGATGTTCACCAGCTCGTCAATGAGGATGAGCATACCGGCATAGCCCGCCTGCTTGAGAAAACAGGCGAACAATTTGAGGTATTCGTACCAGTCGTCGTCGGTGATGACGATATTTACCCCCAGCTCCTGCCGGGCTTCGGTCTTCGTGGCGTACTCGCCCCGGAACCATTTGAGCACCTTGGCCTTGGTCTCGTCGTCACCGGCGCAGTGGGCTTTGTAGTAAAGGGTCAGCAGCCTGGCAAAATCGAAGCCGTGAACCATTTCGTTCAGTGCCCCGATCACGGCGGAGATCCGCTTCTCCACCAGCGGCGCAAGGCCGGAGTCGGTCACCCCCAGGCCGGAGGACGCCATCACCTCCTGCTGCACGCTGCTGATCCACCTGTCCAGAATCAGGGGCAGCGCGCCGCCCTCCGGCTTGGTTTTGGTGGACATGTTGCGGATTAGCTCCTTGTAGGTCGCCAGCCCCTGCCCACGGGTGCCCTGCAAACGGCGTTCCGGGGAAAGGTCGGCGTCCACCACCACAAAATTTTTCGCCATCACGTAGTTTCGGATGGTCTGGAGCAGAAAGCTCTTGCCGCTGCCGTATTTTCCCACGATGAAGCGGAAGGACGCGCCCCCGTCGGCAATGATGTCCACATCCCGCAGCAGGGCGTCAATTTCGTCCTTCCGTCCTACGGTGACGTAGGGCAGGCCGACACGGGGAACGACGCCGCCCTTCAGGGAGTTGATCAGCGCCTGAGCAATTCTTTTTGGTATTTTCATGGATGAATCATCTCTTTCAAATCCGCAATATAGTCCTCGATCAGCTCCGGCGGGTCGTCGCCCAGCAGAACCGAATCGGAAAAGGTGTCGTACAATTTGTCATTGATGCCGTCCACAAGGACGGACAGCATCAGCCCGGAAGACCGTACCCAGCCGTAATCCCGGCCGTACAGTAGATCTTGGAGCAGCCGGTACTCATCCTTGGTCAGGGGGGTGTCCTCCGGTTCTTCGGCGGGCGCCGGGGGCGCTTCTTCCACTTCCTCCTCCACCATCAGCCTGTCCCGGGTGACGGCGGCGTCATCCCGGATTCTCGCCAGCCGGGAATAGTCGATGGTGATCTTCTTTTCCTCCGCCGCCTTCTTTTCGGCGAGAAGCTTTTGGGCTTCCTCCTGAATGATCCTGAGGATCCACTTGGTTTCCAGCCTGTACTGAATGGGGCGGCCGTAGCCATAGCATTCCCGCATCACGGCGTCGACGGTTTTCAGGGTATCTCCCAGCTTATCGCAGGAACGGGGCAGGAAGCTATAGCGCTGAACGCTCCACAGGCCGTTGTTGCAGCGGTAGATATACTTTTCGTCCACCCTGTATTGGTAACTGCCCTGCCGCCGGCGGTTATCAAAAACCGCTGCGTCAAATAAAATCACCTGGAACCTGGTAAATCTTCCAAAATACTGTTCGACCAGCGTCTTCTTGCACCGGGCATCGTAATGCTCCGCCATCCGCCGCAGCACCCGGACGATCACGGTGTCACAGTCCTCCCGATATTCCCTGTAGAACCTGGAGCGCTCCAGCCATTTGGGCGACAGCTGCTTCACTGCACGGATGACTTCTTCGTCGCCGCGGCTCCGGATCCTGTCCAGTACGACGATGCTCCGATTGAACCGCACCTGAGGGTTATCCGCCAGAAGGCCGGCGTCCAGGTTATAGTAGACCACATAGTCCGTCAGCCACCGGTTCAGATATGGCAAGATACCGCCGTCCAGCGCGCCGTATGCGTCCCGGAACTCCGTCAGCTTCCGGTAGCCGTCCATAGGGTCGGCTACGCCGATCTGGTTGAGCAGCTCGTAGATATACAAAAACGCATAGCTCAGGGACGTTTTCCGCAAATCCCCCCGGCGCAGCTTCGTCCGCCAGGAAAAATACCCCCGCAGCTCCGGATCGGTCAGGGACTGGTAGGTGGGGAAATAGCGAAGCACCGGCCGGTCGTAAACGTAGTCGTCCTCGTAGCTTGCCAGCAGCTTTCCCTGCTTTACGAAAATGGATTCCCTGGACTGCCGGTAAGCGGGCATTCCGTTTTCCAGGGAGCGGGCAGCCTGGAGGAGCGGCGGCAGCGGCGCCTTAGGCGCCTGCGGTCTCGGCTGGATGGCCTCGTCCCGGAAAACGTTGATGTAGAACCACTCTGTGGCCTTCTTTACGCGGTTCGTGTCCGTAGCGTTTCTCCCCTTTCGTCCATATGTTTGATATTATCATACAATATTTGCCCCGCGCAGTCAAGCGTGCAGACGATATTTTCCCAAAAAGCAGCGGGGACAGGCCGCCTTGGCCTGTCCCACGAAATTTCTTGCCCGTTTACACGTCCAGATATCCGCAGAGCACCTTGAGGGTATTGTACACGCCGTCGATATGGCTGCGCTCGTAGCCGTGGCTGGCGTAGACGCCCGCGCCGATCAGGCCGTGACGGATGTCGAAGCCCGCCCGCAGGGTCACGTCCACGTCGGAGCCATAGTGGGGGTAGATGTCCACGGCGTAGTCCGCGCCGGTTTTCTTCGCGGCGTCAATGAGCTTGCCCACCACCTCGTAGCTGTATGGTCCCACGGAATCCTTGGCACAGATGGAAACCTGCCGCTCGGTGCAGCTCAGGCCCTCGCCCACGCAGCCCATGTCCACGGAAATGGCTTCCGTCACCCCGGCGGGAACGGAAGCAGCGCCGCCGTGGCCGACTTCCTCGTATACCGTCACGTGGACGTAGGTTCTCCGGGGCAGGGTGATGTGGTTGTCGGCCAGATATTTCGCAAAGCCCAGCAGAATGCCCACGCTGAGCTTGTCGTCCAGAAAGCGGCTTTTAAGGTAACCGGAGGCCGTGCGGCGGGTGCGGGGGTCGAAGCAGACAAAGTCCCCCACCTCAATGCCCAGCTTCCGGGTATCCTCGGCGGTGGAGACGTCCTCGTCCGGCACGACCTCCACGGTGTCATAGCTGCGCTTGGCGGAGCCGTACTCTCCGTTGACGTGAACGGAGGCGTTGCACAGCTGGCAGGTGCCGTCGTAGACCTTGCCGCAGCGGGTGTAAATGCGCACGTTTTCCGCTTCGGCGTTGTTCGGCTCCATGCCGCCCACCGCCGCCAGACGAAGACGACCGTTGCCCTTGATCTGGGCGACCATCGCGCCCAGGGTGTCGGTGTGGGCTTCCAGAAACAGGCCGTCGTCGGCATTTTCGCCCCCCAGATCGGCCAGGACGCCGCCCTTGGTGGTGATTCGCGCCGGGAAGCCCAGGGCTTCAAAGGCCGTCTTCACCCATTCGGCCGCCCGGCGGGTAAAGCCGGAGGGAGAGTCGATGGCCAGCAGCGCAGCGGTCTGCTCCCAGGCGTAATCCGCATATGTTTCGTTAATCATAATTTCCTCCCAGTAAAATATAGTGCCAGACACCAGCCACTTCCCGCATGAAATGGTTGATCTTCTGGGATAAACGGGATGTTCTCGCGGGAATCCCCACGAATTCCACGCCGCACGCCTTGGCAAACCGGCTGGCGCGGTACAGGTGGTACTCGCTGGACAGCACTCCCAGCTTCCGAGGACGCTCACCGGTTTTTTCCTCAATGAGGTCAAGGGAGAAGTTCAGGTTTTCCCAGGTGGAGGTGGCGTTCTCCTCCACCCAAAGGCGCTGAGGGTCGATGCCCAGATTCACCAGCTCCCGGTACATGCACTCCGCCTCGGTGATCGGCTCGTCGGTACCCTGGCCGCCGGAAAGCACGGCGGTCACGTTGGGATGCTCGTCCAGATAGGTGTAGGCGGCGCAGATCCGGTCCCACAAGGAAACCGACGGGCCGTCCCGGTTCACCTTGGCCCCCAGAACCACCACGTAATCCACCGGCTCCTCCGGGTTTCCGAAGCTGGCATGGATGATGATGCCCTCCGTAATGCCGATCACCAGCACCCCCACCGCGAGAATCACGGTGACGGCGGTCTGCACGACTTTCGTAAAGGCAGGGAATTTCAGCCCCACAAGGGGGAACAGGGCGTAAAACAGGATAATGCCGATCAGACACAGGCACACCAGCGCGGAAAAGCTGTAGCCGGGGACGGCGAATTTGAGGAACAGCGCCGCCACGGCCAGAACGCCGCAGCAAATCAGCGCCGCAATCCGTCCCGCGCCGAGAAGATGAAAAAAGGCTTTCATTTGGGATAACTCCAGATAAAGAATAGTGTCACGGCCAATGCCGCTTTTTCGCTCAGCAGCGCTGCGCCGAATTCTACCCCGTAGTTTACCACATTCTCCCAAAGAAAACAAGCCGCCCCGACGGGGGCGGCCTGCAAATTCAGGAAATCTTAATGTTGTTTTTTGTGCTCCTTGCTTGCCTGCACCAGCGCGGTAAAGGGGCGCTGCATCCGTTCCTCCACGGCAGCCACGGCCTCCGGGTGCCACTGCAAGCCCAGAAGGAAACGCCCGTCCGCAGCTTCAATGCCCTCCACGATTCCCGCGGGGCTGAGGGCGCAGACCCGCATTCCCGGCGCGGGGGTGTCCACCGCCTGATGGTGGACGCTGTTGGTCAGCAGCTCGTCGCAGCCCACGAGACGGTGCAGGAGCGTGCCGGGAAGCACCCGGGCGGGATGATCGGGGGCGTAACGGTGGGCATTGTCCCGGTGGTTTTCCCCGGCGGCTTCGGGTCGCTGGCTGGGGATGTCCTGGATCAGCGTCCCGCCCAGCGCCACGTTGAGTATCTGCTCACCCCGGCAGATGCCGAGAACCGGCTTACCCGTATCCAGGACGGCTTTCAGCAGCGCCAGCTCAAATTCGTCCCTCGCCGGATTGGGCGCGCCGCATTCCGGTTTCCTGGCCTGACCGTAGTATCTGGGGTCAGGGTCGCCCCCGCCGGTAAACAGGAAGCCGTCCAGATGCTTCGCCCAGAATGCCGCGTGCTTCGGCTTCCAGGGCAGGAACACCGGGACGCCGCCCCCCCGGCGCACGGCCTTGCCGTAGTTGCCCCGGAAAACCTGCCGCAGCCGGGGGTCGCCCGTAAAAACCACACCGATCAGAACCATTTCAGATGTCCTTGCTCTTGGAAGCGATCTCCGCCAGGCACTTGGACAGGAAAGCGTCCATGGTCATGGCGCCCAGATCCTCGCCCTTGCGGGTACGGACGGAAACGGTGCCGTTCTCCATATCCCGGTCGCCAACCACCAGCATGTAGGGGATCTTCTGCATTTGGGCTTCCCGGATCTTGTAGCCCAGCTTCTCGCTGCGGTAGTCTCCCTCGGCGCGGATGCCCGCATCCACCAGCTTCCGGGTCAGACCCTTGGCGTACTCATGGGCACGGTCGGTGACGGGCAGCACCTTGACCTGAACGGGGGTCAGCCACAGAGGGAAGGCGCCGGCAAAATGCTCGGTGATGACGCCGATGAACCGCTCGATGGAACCGAAGACCACCCGGTGGATCATCACGGGACGGTGCTTCTGGCCGTCCTCGCCGGTGTACTCCAGGTTGAACCGCTCCGGCAGCTGGGAATCCAGCTGGATGGTGCCGCACTGCCAGGTACGGCCAAGGCAGTCCTCAATGTGGAAGTCCAGCTTCGGCCCGTAGAACGCGCCGTCGCCCTCGTTGATGACGAAGTCCTTGCCCATGCCGGTGATGGCCTTTTTCAGGATCTCCTGATTGACCTCCCACTCCTCCACGGTGCCGATGTGGTCTTCCGGCATGGTGGACAGCTCAACGGTGTATTTCAGGCCGAACACGTTGTACACCTCATCGAACAGGCGGACGACGTTCTGAATTTCGCTCTCCATCTGCTCCGGGGTCATGAAAATGTGGGCGTCGTCCTGGGTAAAGCACCGGACGCGGAACAGGCCGTGGAGCGCGCCGGACAGCTCATGGCGATGCACCAGTCCCAGCTCGCCCACCCGCAGGGGCAGATCGCGGTAGGAGTGGGGCTCGCTGGCGTAGACCAGCATACCGCCGGGGCAGTTCATGGGCTTGATGGCGTAATCCTCGCCGTCGATGACGGTGGTGTACATATTGTTCTTGTAGTGATCCCAGTGGCCGGACTGCTCCCACAGCTGGCGGTTCAGGATCATTGGGGTGGAGACCTCCACGTAGCCATAGCGCTTGTGGACTTCCCGCCAGTAGTCGATCAGGGCGTTGCGCAGCACCATGCCCTTTGGCAGGAAGAAGGGGAAGCCGGGGCCGTAGTCGGTGAGCATGAACAGTCCCAGCTCCCTGCCGAGGCGGCGGTGGTCACGCTTCTTGGCCTCCTCGATGCGCTTCAGGTAAGTATCCAGCTCTTCCTTGCTCTGGAAGGCGATGCCGTAGATCCTCTGGAGCATCTTCCGGCTGCTGTCGCCCCGCCAGTAAGCGCCGCAGGAATTGAGGAGCTTGAAGCCGTTGTGCTTGACACGGCCGGTGTGATCCAGGTGGGGGCCGGCGCACAGGTCGGTGAACTCGCCCTGGGTGTAGAAGGAAATGACCGCGTCCTCGGGCAGATCGTTGATCAGCTCCACCTTGTAGGGTTCGTTACGCTCCTGCATATAGGCAATGGCCTCGGCGCGGGGCTTCTCGCTGCGGACGATGGGCAGACGCTCCTTGCAGATCTTCTTCATCTCCGCCTCGATCTGGGCAAGATGCTCGGGGGTGAAGGTGAAGGGCGCGTCAAAGTCATAGTACCAGCCCTCGTCAATGGCGGGGCCGATGGCCAGCTGCACCTCCGGCCACAGACGCTTGACGGCCTGCGCCATGATGTGGGAGCAGGTGTGCCAGTAGGTCTTGCGATACTCCGGGTTTTCAAAGGTGAATTCGTTTTCCATAAAAAATGCCTCCGTTTCGGCGGGTCTTGGCCGCCCTGTATTGTGTGGGGAAGGTAAAAAAATACCCACCCCCTGAACGAAATCAGGGGTGGGATACGGCAAGTATTCCACGGTTCCACCCTGGTTGCGGCCAAACGCCGCCACTCATTGACGCGGTAACGGGCGCACCCGGCAGGCCATTTCCGACCTGCGGCTCAGAAGTGGTATCGGTTCCGGCAGGGGTACGAAGCCATTTCACCAACCGGCTTCTCTCTATGGCATCTTACCGAACCGCATGTCTTCCTCGCAGCCTTTTATCACCTGCAATTTAGCACATTTTCTCCCGATTGTCAATCCCCGCTGCGGGAAAGCGGAAGAAAAAATCGGAGAAATCGGTGGCGGACGCTTTCTCCCTGTCCGGCGCCCGCCCGGAAACGGGTTTCCGGTGGTTGTCCCGGGAAAAAGCCGCACAAATCCCCGGCAAAACCGCCGGTAACGCCGGCGCAACCGGCAGGTTCAAGAGGTAACATAATCCGACAGCTTATGTAAACATGTGTAACCATTTGACACAAGATGTTGCAAAATATGCGTTTATGCGACCAATATCTTGTATAATAGTTGACATAATGCAGTCGCAAAAATAATGTCAAAAGTTGTAGAAATAATGAAAAATTAAAGAAATACTTGACTTTTTAGTTTTATTTGTTATAATATCTCCATCAAAACCATTTGGATACGCAGTTTGTAATTATTTGATAACTTTTGATAAAAAGCTTTTGGGACACTTTGGATGGGAGGGTTCGCCTTGGTACGCAGCGGCACCGTTAAAAAAATAATTCGCCTTCCGGCCGTGCTGCTGACCGCACTGCTGGCGCTGGCGCTGGTACGGCAGACGGCCTTTGCCAGGACCTACATCATCACCGACGGCGACCGGGTCGTGACCTACACCACCTTCGCCACCGATCCCGCCGAGGTGCTGGATCAGGCGGGACTGACCTTAGAGCAATACGATACCTACACTACACAGACCGGGGAGGGCGTGGAGGAGATCACCATCTGCCGTTCCCAGCGTGTCACGGTGGATTACCACGGAGAGGAAATGACGGTAACCACCTTTGGCGAGACGGCAGGGGAGCTGCTGTCCCGGCTGAACCTGGAGGTGGGGGAGTACGACGTACTCTCCCACGCTCCCCAAACCCGGACCAGCGACGGCATGGTTCTCCGGGTGGACAGCGTCATCAAGACCCGGGAGACCTACACCGCCGCCGTTCCCCACGCCGTTACTTACTGCAATGACGCCACCATCCCCGCCGGCATCCAGGAGGTGCTGACTCCCGGCGCGGACGGCGAGCTGCTGTGCACCGCCGATGTGCTCTACGTCAACGGCGAAGAAGCCGAGCGGGCCGTGCTCAGCGAGACCGTCACGAGAGCGCCCGTGGCGGAGGTCATTGCCGTGGGCACCGGTGCGGAAGCGGAAGCCTCCGACCCCGATGCCATGCCGGTGATCGCCGACGGCTACATCACCCTGCCCACCGGCGAGGTGCTGACCTATTCCGGCACCGCCACCATCCGCGCCACGGCCTACACCCACACGGACGCGGGCTGCGACATGACCACCTACACCGGCACCACCGTCCACAAGGGCACCGTTGCGGTAGACCCCCGCTACATCCCCTACGGCACCCGGATGTTCATCGTCTCCAACGACGGCGCGTATGTCTACGGCATCTCCGTGGCGGAGGACTGCGGCGGCGACATCAAGGGCGACCGGATGGATCTTTACTTCCCCACCTACGACGAGTGCATCCAGTTTGGCCGCCGGGTGTGTACCATATACTTTCTGGACTGATACAAAACAATAACCCCGTTGCAAAACCGCCTTTCTTCTGATATGATGTCAGCATAGGAAAGGCGGTTATTTGTGTATGATCGACGTATGCGATATTCAGGTGATGAAGCCGATGCTGGCTGCCCACGGCTTCCACTTTTCCAAGGCCAAGGGGCAGAATTTCCTCATCGCCCCCTGGGTGCCCCAGTCCATCGCGGAACAGGCCGGGGTGGATGAAACGGCGGGGGTGCTGGAGATCGGCCCCGGCGTCGGTCCGCTGACCCAGCAGCTGTGTCTGCGCGCCGGGAAGGTCTGCGCTGTGGAGGTGGACGAGCGATTAAAACCCATTCTGGACGTCGCCGTGGGGGAATTTCCCAATCTGGAAATTCTCTGGGGAGACGTGCTGAAGCAGGACATCCCCGCTCTGGTAAAGGAGAAGTTCGGCACCCTGCGCCCCATGGCCTGCGCCAATCTTCCCTACTACATCACCTCCCCCATTCTCACGGCGCTGCTGGAGGCGGAGTGCTTCCAGTCCGTCACCGTCATGGTGCAGAAGGAGGTAGCCCAGCGCATCGCGGCGAAGCCCGGCACCCCGGATTACAGCGCCTTCACCGTGTTCTGCCAGTATTACGCCCAGCCGGAGCTGCTGTTCGACGTCCCCGCCCACTGCTTCCTCCCCCAGCCGAAGGTCACCTCGGCGGTGATCACCCTGCGCACCCGGCAGGCGCGCCCCTGGGACATTGCCGACGAAGGCGTGTTTTTCCGCGCCGTCCGCGCCAGCTTTGCCATGCGGCGCAAGAAGCTAGCAAACGGCCTTTCCTCCGGCTTCCCGGAGCTGGGAAAAGCGGGGGCGGAAGCGGTGATCGCGGCGGCGGGCTTCGATAGTAACGTGCGGGGCGAGACGCTGGGCATCCCGGAATTTGCCCGGATTGCCAACGAGATCGTCCGCCGGAGGGGGGAAATGCGGCCATGATGGAATTTCTCTTTCTCGACCTGGACGACACCATTCTGGACTTTCACAAGGCAGAGCGCATCGCCCTGCGCAAGACCCTCACAGCATTCGGCGTGGAGCCTACCGAGGAAGTTCTTGCATTGTACCACAGAATCAACCGCTGGCACTGGGAGCAGCTGGAACAGGGCAAGCTGACCCGGGAGCAGGTGCTGGTCGGCCGGTTCGCGGCGCTCCTTCGGGAGCTGGGCGTATCGGCGGACGCGGTGCAGTGTACTCGCAGCTACGAAAAAAATCTCGCTATCGGACACTATTTTCTCCCCGGCGCTGAGGAAGCGGTGGCGAGCCTGAGCAAAAAATACCGTCTGTTTCTCGCCAGCAACGGCACCGCCTCCGTTCAGGCAGGCAGACTGACCAGCGCCAATCTGTACCGCTTCTTTGAGACGGTCTTCATCTCTCAGGAGCTGGGCTTCAACAAGCCCGCGAAAGAATTTTTCGACGCCTGCTTTGCCCGTATCCCGGACTTTGACCCCAAGAGGGCCGTCATGGTTGGCGACAGCCTGACCTCCGACATTCTGGGCGGGAAAAACGCGGGCATCACCACGGTGTGGGTCAATCCCGAACACCGTCTCCCCCGCCCCGAGATCGTCCCCGACTATGAGATCGAATCCCTCGCCCGGCTGGAAGCGCTTCTGGAAACACTATAACACAAAGGGTATGTACCGGGCGGCGCCATACCCTTTTGTGCGGTGTTGCCTTAGGAACCTCTGAACAAACCATCTTCGGCTGAGCAGCGGATCTCTTTCTCCTGCCGCCAGCTCTCGCCGATTTATTCAGCGCTTCCCAAGATACGCAATGATCGGTTCGATGTACTTTTTATCCGTCCAATCGCACGTATCTTCCCCTGCGGCCATCAGTGCCTTTTCCCATACTTCATAATCGGCAGGGTCTTTTTTGGCGACGGCCTTTCTGAGTAAATTGCACAATGTCCTGTCCTTGAACGACATTGCGTTCATATCCCAGGCGCCGCGGCAATAAAAAACGGGAATATCGGATAATGCGTCCTTCATGTTGTGCTCTCTGAGCTGCTGAACCGCGCTTTCTTCATAAGGCGACGCGCCGCAGCAGAATACGAGGATCTTTTTCCCCGTTAATTTACCGATGTTCCTTTTCAGGAAGGACAAGCCGGCAATGCCGGAAGCATAGATCCCGCCGCCCAGAATGATCGTATCGTACTTTTCAATTTCCTTAATGTCCGCTTTCTTTGTTTCCATGCACGGAAATCCCGTTTCTTCGGCAAGCCAGTCGGCATATTTCTTCGCGGCGCCGTATTTCGATTGATACAGAATTACCCCATTCATAAACGTTCCTCCCAAAATTCTGATTTGACAGTCTGGCGCGTTAAGACGCCGGATTCCAGGGCAGCACCGCACAATTTGGTAAGACGTCTGAGACTCGAAGACGCAATTGTGCGGTGCTGCCCTATAAAAATTTTACCGCATTTTGCCGTTTGTGTAAAGTCAGTGGCCATCGGCATTCCGCGGCGTCACCAGATCGTCGCGCCGATGCAGCAGCACCATTTTACCCCCTTATGAGCTTCCGCAGCGCCTTGCCGCGATGGCCGTTTGCCTGCAAAACCATGGCTTCCGCCACCCGCATGGGCAGCATTCCGCCGCTCTGGCATACCACGCTGTCGATCATGCCGTTCTCCATGCCCATCAGCACCATGACGACCTGGGGGTCGTCGTGGGGAATGCCCTTGAACATGGAATACACCAGCGGCCGCGCCGCTTTGCGTACCAGTCTCGCGATGGGGGACGCCGCCGACAGCTGGTTCAGGGAGTCATACAGGGTGTAATCCCCCGGCTTCCGGTCGTCGAAGTGGCTGAGGGGCTTCCCGTAAAGCACCGCAAACTGCTGCCGGGTCACGCCGTGCAGATCCTTTTGGAAGTAGTCGGAAAGTCTCTCCCGGTCATTGCGCGTACAGGCTTCGCCCTGCACCGTTACCGTCTGCGCCAGACGGATATCCTCCACGGAGCTTCCGATCAGCACCCGGTATGTACCGCCGATCATCCGGAACCGGCCTTCGTCGAACATGGAGAAGCTTCTTTCGTCCAGCTCCATCGTGACGCGCTTCGTCTCGCCGGGTTCCAGCATGACCTTTTGGAAGCCTTTCAGCTCCTTCTTTGCCCGCAGATAGTCGGCAGGCGGATTTTCCACGTACAGCTCCACGATCTCAGCCCCCGCCGCGCCGCCGGTGTTGGTCACGTCCAGGGAAACGCGCAGCTTTCCGCCCTCGTAGGTTTCACTGCTCAGCTTCAAATTGCCGTAAGCAAAGGTCGTATAGCTCAGGCCGAAGCCGAAGGGGAAGCGCACCGGGATTCCGAAGCTGTCATAGTACCGGTACCCCACATAGATGCTCTCCCGGTACTCAATATCGTCGCTGCCGGTGGCGAAGAATCCGTGGCAGGGCGTATCCTCCACAGCATAAGGCCAGGATTCCGCCAGCTTTCCGCTGGGGTTCACCCGCCCCGTCAGCAGCTCGCCGCAGGCTTCCCCCACGGCCTCGCCGCCGAGATACATCTGTAAAATGCCCCGCACCCTGTTTTCAAAGGCCATGTCATAGGGCGCGCCGCTGAAGGACACCACCGCCACATTGGGGTTAATTTCGCAGATCTTGTTCAGCAGATGCAGCTGGTTCGCGGGCATGGCAAGGCTTTCCCGGTCGTAGCCCTCTCCCTCGTACTGGTCGGTCAGGCCGCCGAAGAACAGCACCGTTTTCTGCCCCGCGGCAATTTTCAGCGCCTGCTCCTCCAGCTCCCGGTTCTCCTCGTCTTTCAGGGAATATCCGGGGGCATAAGTGACCGTCACCCCCAGCTTCCGCAATGCGTCCAGGGCATTGGGGAAGCCGGCCGTGTTGATGTGGCTGCTTCCGCCGCCCTGGAAGCGCATCTGCTCCGCCAGAGCGCCGATGACCACCACGTCCGCATCCTGAGAAATCGGGAGTATCCCGTCGTTTTTCAGCAGAACCGCGCTTTCGCAGGCGAGCTGCTTGGCAATTTCGTGGGCGTCCGACGTATCTTTCTTTTTTCTGTTGTCCGGCGCGTACTTTTTCACCAGTCTTTCGATTCTTCCGGCGGCCTTGGCGATATCTTCCTCTGAGATTTCCCCCGCCTTGAGCGCCGCCTTCAGCTTCCGGGCGTGGATTCCGTGACTGTCCGGCATTTCCAGGTCCATGCCCGCCTTCACGGCCTTCGCCAGACCTGCGCAGGCGCCCCAGTCGGAAATCACCACCCCGTCAAAGCCCCATTCCTCCCGGAGTATTTCTGTGAGCAGGTGACGGTTTTCACAGGCATAGTACCCATTCAGGCGGTTGTAGGACGCCATCACCGTGGCGGGGCGCGCCGTTTTCACCACGTATTCAAAGGCGCTGAGGTAGATTTCCCGCAGGGCGCGTTCGTCGATCTGGCTGTTGGACGTCTGCCGGTTGGTTTCCTGATTGTTGGCTGCGAAATGCTTGAGGGAAACCGCAACATCCTCTCCCTGGGCGGCACTGACATAGGCTGCGCCCAGTTGCCCGGCCAGAAAGGGGTCTTCGCTGAAATACTCGAAATTTCTGCCGCACAGGGGGGAGCGCTTCATGTTGATGCCCGGCCCTAAGAGCACGGCAACGTCCGCGTTCCACGCTTCCTTCGCGACCGCCCTGCCCAGCCGCTCCGCCGCGGTCACGTCCCAGGAACAGGCCAGGGCGCTGGCCGTGGGATAACAGGTGGACACCAGACTGACGTTGTTCTGGCGCTCCTTTTCCTCCTGCTTGCGCAGGCCGTGAGGCCCGTCGGACAGATGGACGGAGGGCAGTCCCTCCGCTTCCCGGGTGTGCCACATGCCGCTTCCCGTCAGAAGTCTGATTTTCTCGTCAACATTGCTTTTCTCCATGGGAATCCCTCCTCATTTCTCCCCTGTCACTGTTTTGTAGCAACGCTTATCCATTCTTTTCAGAAATCCACCTCATACTCAAAAAATCTTCTGGATTCGCTCTGTGCCTCAGATACCACCGTGGTATTTCCGGAGATCTTCATTGCCTTCAACGCGGCGTCAATCTTTACCGCATCCTTCTCCTTTATCCCGGAAGAATTGCTGAGCTTCAGGCTGAACTCCTGATGAAAGATCGGAGAATTTTCATCCATCCTCAGTGCAATCAGTGATTGAATACTGGGTTCACCGCGAAGATAAAAGAGCTTTGGTTCAATTGGGGCATGTCCCAAGCACTGCATCTCGGCCGCGACCTCAATATTGGAGTTATCCGATACAGAAAGGTTACGCTCCGCTTCGGCAGCACCAGCCCTTACATTTCCCTTTGCCTTCATATCATTTCTGGTTATCGACGCTTTTTTCTCTCTGTAGGTGACCCGGAAATGCTTTGCGCCTAAATCCTGGGCAATTTTTTGCAGCTCATTGACTCTTGCGATTTTCAGATAGCCAAAATAGTCGTCCAATGCAATATATTTGTTCCTGTCGCTTGGGTCGATGTAGTAGATTTCGCTGTCCGCGTCAGGGTATAACGATATGCCAAATGCATCGATCATATTTTTATAGATGTTCACAATGCGCAGTTCCCTCTGCTCCGAAACGAAGCCGGCCGAGCCCTTACACACTTCACTCTCCGCATGTTTCTTATCAATATCCGCAACGCGAATCAATTTTGAAAGCGTAAACTCAGCACTATCCAAATCCTCAAGGAAAATGGGCTGTAGTGCCTTCCTCTCCTTTTCCCGATTTCTGGCTTCTGCATTATCTCTCATGGCATTGGCAGCATTCTGAGCTGCATTCCCAATCGAATCCGCCATTGCAGACACATCCTGAAAGTCAAAAGAACCATCGCCGTTCTGGTCAACCGCCTTGATAATGGTATCTTTTGTCTTTCCCAAAAAGGCCTTTGCGTTCTTCCCCGCCCCCACGGCAACTTCACCAAGATTGATTTTCTTAACTTCCATCGTATTTCTTCCTTCCTGTAAATGCTTCATAATAGGAATTGTAAAAAATGCGGGAATTTTTTATTATCATATCACGTTCAGGAAAATGCCGCAAGGGTTTCAGAAAAGAATTCTTCCGACGCTCTCACCCCAAAGTGCCCGTGCTTTCCACCACAAATAATCGCCTGACAAATATTCAAGCGTCTGCGGTCAGTGGCCGCAGACGCTTTGTTTCACTTTAATGCCTGTATCCGCCGGGTCAGCGCTTCCGCGAAGCGCCCAATGTGTACCCCGTCGATGAGCCGGTGGTTGACATCCACGGAAATGCCCAGATACACCCGGTCATTTTCCAGAGTATACTTTCCCCAGCAGATTCTGGGAATGGAATCGTCTCCGGCGTTCGGTGCCAATAAATCCCGCTCGTTGGTCACGGCGGTAACGTCCATCCACGGCAGACAGGAGAAATAAACCAAGTCGTCCGCCTGCCCCGCCGCATCGATGAAAGAATCCTGCTTGCCGCTGACCTCTCTTGCCCTCTCGCAGAACTCGACCATTGAGCCTTCGCAGGGCATGGTCACGATGTGAAACAGCTCACTTCCCTTTTTGAGATCGGTAAAGCTGGGCTTCTGCTCCCCCAGCTCCACGACGTTTTCTCCCCGGATCCGGCAGGCGAAGGCCGGGACGTCCTGCAATGCCTTGCAGCAAAGATAGATCAGCCCATAGTAAAAGGAAATCTTCCGCTCTTTGCAGTAATTCCGAAGCTCCGTCACGTCCTGACGGAATGTGACGGCGTAAAACGGATTGGAGATCCCGCTGAAAAAGTCGAAAATCTCCCGTCTCGGCCAGGCCGCCTTGTCAATGATACGATCCATAAGCCCTCCTTCCGCCCGCTTCGGGGGCGCACATGAAAATTTGACACATTTTTCCGCAAAAGCGGTCTATCCATTCCTGCCGTGTTATGGTATAATCATAGCATACATCCCGGCGGCACGGCAAGCCGTCCGGAACCACAAAAGAAACGAGGACTGCCATTATGGAAAAGCGTCTTTATAAATCCAATCAGAACAAAATGATCGACGGCGTCTGCGGCGGTATCGCCGAATACTTCGGCGTCGACCCCACGGTTGTGCGCCTGCTTTGGGTGCTGTTCAGCCTGATGGGCGGCAGCGGTATCCTGGCGTACATCATTGCCGCCGTCATCATTCCCCGCAACCCGGTCTGCTGACGGGGCAGGGTTGTCCCTGTATGGCGGACACCGCCATTATACCCGATTTGCGGTGCAATCGCAACCGCATAAATCATAGCCGCCGACCGGAGGCTTCCCTTAAAATCGGCGTGACCGCACAGGTCACGCCGATATTCTTTACCATCCGGTCAAATGCAGAAGAAGCCCCGGCCGTTGCAGCACAGCAGCTGGGCAAAATAGCACAGACACAGGCCGGCGCAGGGGCTGCCGCCCATGGCAAATCCCCGGAAGTTCCCCGCCTGCCGGCGGTAAGCCGCGCCGCCGCATTCGATGGCGTCCAGGGCGCTTAAATATTCCGGGTTGTCAGGCTCCATGCTCACCGCCCGGCGGATATGCTCCAGCGCCGTCACCTGATTGCCCAGGGCGTCGTTTGCCAGCGCGCTGAGATAATACCACCGGGCATTGCGCTCCCGAGAGCTGTTCAGGACATTCAGCGCCTCCTGATACCGGCCGAACTGGATGTAGCGCATGGCCGCCTGCTGGTACTGATCCCCGGTCGCCTCGCCGTAAGACTGACGGCTGTAACCGCCGCCGAAGGGATTGCCATAGCCGCCGAAGGGGTCGCCGTAACCGTAGCCGCCGTATCCGCTGCCCGCCCCCGGCTGCTGCGCCTTGTCCGGATCCTTGATCTGCTCATAGGCCGCATTGATCTCCCGCATTTTCTGCGCGGCGGCTGCGTCCCCCGGATTCCGGTCCGGGTGGTATTTCTTTGCCAGCGCCCGATACGCCCGCTTAATCTCCTCGTCGGAGGCGTCGGGGCTGACCCCCAGAACCTTATACGGATCATCCATCGTTGGCTGCCTCCTCTTTCCGCTTTCCCCGGCAGTTCACCCACACGCCGCTGTACAGGATGTTGTCCAGCAGCGCCTTGTCCTGCACCAGGGGCAGCTTTTCATAGTTTTCCGCGCATCTGCCCATGGCAAGCACCAGATATTCCTCCCAGCGCTTTTCGTCCTTTTCCATGCCCATGGCGAGATACGGATTGTATTTTCCTTTTCGTTTGTCCTTGTCGTAATCCGCCGCCGCGTCCAGCAGATAGATGAACCTGCCCAGGCTGAAGCCCATCTGCCCCAGGTCTTTTACCCACATGTCCTCCCGGTAAACCAGCAGCTGCGCCATCAGCTCGCCAAAGCAGGAGGCCGGTTCGTCAGGGTTGGGGCAGTTTTCCTTTTCCAGCCGGGATAATCCGCAAATGCAGCTTCTGATCGCTCCGAGCTGCCTCGGCCAGCGATTTTCCAACTCCGGAAGGAACGGTTCCAGCTTGTCCGCCAGGAACTTGGCGGAGCGCTTTCCGTCGTCCTGCCAGTCATCCAAGCAGTTGTAATAGCCCAGCGCCACGTTCATGTCCGCGGCGTAGCGGATGCATTCGTTGTCCACCCAGGGGCGGGGCTTCACCGAGTGCAGGCGGCAGGCCTTTTTCCCGCTTTCCTCCTCCGGCTCGTACAGGCTCATCAGCAGCAGCGCGAGAAACGCCATATCATAGCTCAGGCAGATTCTCCCAATGCCCGTGCTCCTTTGCCGGATCTCCCGGCAGATGCCGCAGTACACCGCGCCGTAGCGTTTCTGCTCCTGGGCGGTCAGCTCTTTCCAGCTGGCAGTCACATATCCAAACATACCGCATTTCTCCTTTTTGCCACATTCTACAAAGGAACTGTGAACTGCGGTTAAACAACCCGGAAATTTGGAAAAAACTCCCAATCACTTATCCATCAGATACCGGTTCAGCGCGCCCCCGTAGAACAGGATGCTCATGCAGCAGTACAGCCACAGCATGGTGATGGCGATGGCATACACCGAGCCGTAGATCGTGGAATACCTGGAGAAATTCTCCACGTAAATGGAGTAAATGTCCGAAAACACCAGCCACCCCAAGCTGGACAGCACGCCGCCGGGAAGGCTTTCCATAAAATGGTTGCGCTTGTTGGGCAGCGCCATGAACATCAGGGTAAAGACCAGGCTCTGCAAAAACAGCAGCAGGAAAAACCGCAGGTCGATGAGATCGGTGAAAAAGATCACCACCGGGTTATCCACCTGCCGCATGAGATTGATGATGGAGCTGCCGAACACGTGCAGCACCAGGGTCAGCAGCAGGATCAGAAGGAACACGAAGGTATACACCACGCTGATGGAGCGGGTATAAATATATCCCCGGTTTTCCGACACGCTATAGACCGCATTCAATCCGGTAAGCAGCCCGTAGATGCCCCGGCTGGCAGACCACAGCGCCGTCACGGCGGAAACGCCCACCAACGCGCCGGAGGAATTGCGGTAGGTGCTGTAGATCAGCTCCTCGGCGTCCCCCACCATGGTGCTGGGAAGGATGTCGCTCAGCATCTCCACCAGACCCCGTACCTCCATCCCCGTATAGCGCAGCACGCTGAGGATCAGCACCAGCGCCGGAAAAAAGGCCAGCACAATAAAGTATGCGGCATAGGCGGCGTGGAGGGGAATATGCATTTGCCTGACGGTCTTGGCAGCGTCCATAATTTTGCCGATCAGGCCGCCCTTGGGAAATTCCTTCATCGTCTCCCCCACTTTAGACAAGTCGACCCGCAGCCCGAAGGGCTGCGGGCAAATCCGTATTTTCCCTTATTCTGCGGAGATCAGGTAATAATATACCGGCTGTCCGCCGCTGAGCAGATTTACGTCCGCATTGGGGCAGATGTCCGCGAAGATGTCCGCCGCCTTCTGTGCGTGCTTTTCCTTCACGTCCTGCCCGTAGTAGATCGTGATATACTCCTTGCCGTCGTCCCGGACCTTTTCCGCCAGCGCCTTGATAAGAACCTTGATATCCTGGCTGGTGCCGAAGAGCTGACTGCCGCACAGCGCCAGATAGTCGCCCTCGTGGATGTCATGGCCGTCAAAGTCGGAATTCCGGGCGGCATAGGTGATCTGCATGGTTTCCACGGTGTCCAGCGCCTCGGTCAGAGCCGTGGTATTTTCCTCCACGCTTCCCTCGGGGGCAAAGCTCAGCATGGCGGTGATGCCCTGGGGAACGGTCTTGGAGGGGATGACCACCACATTCTTGGGAGTCAGGGCGTCTACCTGCTGGGCGGCCATGATGATGTTCTTGTTGTTGGGCAGGACAAAGACGGTCTCGGCGGGGACCTTGTTCACCGCCTCCAGAATGTCCTGGGTGCTGGGGTTCATGGTCTGGCCGCCGGAAATGATCTGATCAACGCCCAGGTTCCGGAACACATCCGCAAGACCCGCACCGGCGCAGACGGAGACAACGCCCAGAGGCTTCTCCGGCTTGGCGATCTTCGGAGCGGCCTCCTGCTCGGAGAGCACCTTTTCCGTGTGCTGTAAGCGCATGTTCTCGATCTTCACGGTGATGAAGGAGCCGTAGTTCAGCGCTTCGGTCAGCGCCTTGCCGGGATCGTTGGTATGGACGTGTACCTTGATGATCTCGTCGTCGTCCACCAACACAAGGCTGTCTCCCAGCTTGGACAGGAACGCCCGCAGATTTTCGGGATCGCGGTCATTCTCCCGGGAAATAATGAACTCGGTGCAGTAGGTGAAGGTGATGTCCTCGGTACTGAAGTCGGAGAAATCCGCGCTCTGCTTGGTCTGCGTCACCGCGCCATCCTCGGGCAGCACCACGTCCTCGCCCTGGAGAGCGCTGAGCATGGCCTCCAGCGCCACGACCCAGCCCTTGCCGCCGGCATCCACAACGCCGGCCTTTTTCAGCACGGGGTTCTGGTTGACGGTATCGGCCAGCGCCTTCACGGCCTCCTCAATGGCCGCTTCATGGACAAATTCGATGAAGTTGTTCTCCCGGGCGGCGTCGGCGGCCTTGGCCGCGGACAGGCGGGCGACGGTGAGAATGGTGCCCTCGGCGGGCTTCATGACGGCCTTGTAGGCGGCGTCAACGCCCTCCTGCAGCGCCTGCGCCCACAGGACGCCGTCGCACACCTCGCTGCCCTTCAGACGCTTGGAAATGCCCCGGAACAGCAGCGACAGGATAACGCCGGAATTGCCCCGGGCGCCCCGCAGCATGGCGGACGCCGCCACCTTGGACGCCTTTTCCAGATCGGGATCCTCGGTCTTGCGCAGGTCGGAGGCCGCGGCGTTGATGGTCATGGACATATTGGTTCCGGTGTCTCCGTCCGGCACGGGGAACACGTTCAGCTCGTTGAGAGCCTGCTTGTTGATCTCGATGGCGGCAGCCGCGCTGATGATCATTCGGCGCAGATCGGCTCCGTTGATGGTTTCTCTCAATTTATTTCCCTCCGAACTTTAACCGATCACCATGGAATCGATATAAACATTGACGGCACGAACCTCGGTGCCGGTGCAGCTGGTCACCACATAGCGAACCTCGGAAATAATGGAAGCGCCCACGGCGTTCAGGTTCACGTTGTTGTCCACGATGATATGCAGGTCAATGGAAATGGTATCGTCCTCGTTGAACTGGACATGCACGCCCTTGCCCACGGATTCCCGGCGGAGCAGATGATACACGCCGTCGGTCAGGCTCCGGGCAGCCATGCCCTTGACGCCGAAGCAGTTGATGGCGGCGGTGCCGACGATGTCCGTGTAGACGCTGGTGCTGACGTTGACGCTTCCGTTTTCATTTTCGTGACGGATCATAGATGCAACCTCCAATTTTAACGTTTTATGCAAAGGGGGCGCCTCAGACCATGCTGTCTTCCCAGCAGTCGGGGGCGGTCAGACCCATCATTTTGACGATGGTGGGTGCCACGTTGGCAAGGCCGTAGTGGCCGTCCTTGATGACCCAGGTATGATCCGGGTCGTAGATGATGAAGGGGACGGGGTTCAGGGAGTGAGCCGTGCGGATGCTGGTCTTGCCCTTCTTGGTCTCGGTCATCTGGTCGGCGTTGCCGTGGTCGGCGGTGATGAGGACGATATAGCCGTACTTGTCGGCGGCCTCCACAATGGCCGCCACGCTCTTGTCCACGCACTCCATGGCATAGACCACCGCGTCAAACACGCCGGTGTGACCCACCATGTCGCCGTTGGGGTAGTTGCAGCGCAGGAACTGGAACTTCTTAGACGCCATGTTCTCCACCATCTTCTCGGTGATCTCCTTGGACTTCATGGCAGGCGCCTTTTCAAAGGGGATCACGTCGGAGGGAACTTCCTCGTAGACTTCCAGCTTCTCGTCCACCTTGCCGGAGCGGTTGCCGTTCCAGAAATAGGTCACGTGGCCGTACTTCTGGGTCTCGGACACGGCGTATTCGTGGATCCCGGCGGCGCACAGCACCTCGGTCAGGGTGTGCTTGATGACGGGGGGCTGCACCAGATAATGCTGGGGGATCTTCAGGTCGCCGTCGTACTGGAGCATGCCGGCAAACTTCACGCCGGTGTAATCGCCCCGGTCAAACTTATCAAAATCCTTGCGGTCAAAGGCCAGAGAGATCTCCTGCGCCCGGTCGCCCCGGAAGTTGAAGAGGATGACGCTGTCGCCGTTGGCGATCTTCGCCACAGGCTCGCCGCCGCGTTCCACCACAAAAGCGGGCAGATCCTGATCGATGCAGCCGGTCTCGGCGCGGTAGGTCTCGATGGCCGCCCTGGCGGAGGGGAATCTTCTGCCGATTGCCTGAACGTGGGTGCGCCAGCCCCGCTCCACCATCGGCCAGTTGGCCTCATAGCGGTCCATGGTGATCTGCATACGGCCGCCGCCGGAGGCGATGGCGTAATCGCAGCTCTCGGTGTTCAGCTCGGCAAGCACCTTTTCCAGCATATCCACATACTCCAGCGCGGAAGTGGCGGGCACGTCACGGCCGTCCAGAAGGATATGGCAGTAGGCTCTCTTCACGCCCTCGGCGTGGGCTTCCCGCAGCATGGCGATCAGGTGATGGATGTTGGAGTGAACGTTGCCGTCGGACAATAGGCCCAGGAAATGCAGCGCCTTGCCGGAAACGGCGTTGGCGATCAGGTCTTTCCAGGTCTTGGAGGCATAGAGCGTACCGTTTTCGATGGACTCGTTCACGAGCTTCGCGCCCTGGGAGTAGATCTGACCGCAGCCCAGGGCGTTGTGGCCGACCTCGGAGTTGCCCATATCATCGTCCGTGGGCAGACCGACGGCGGTGCCGTGGGCTTTCAGATAAGTATGGGGGCAGGTGGCAAGCAGATGATCCAGCGTAGGCGTCCTGGCAGCCGCGACTGCGTCGCCGCTGCCGCCGTCACCCTTGCCGACGCCGTCCATGATAACAAGAACAATGGGTTTTTCCATAATAAATCCCTCCAGAAAAGAGCTATTCATACAAGTTTGCATTCTATTGGATTCTATTATTTTACATCATTTTTGCCGAACTTACAACCACTTTTTTAATTTTTCCGTAACGCCCAAAAAAGCTTCCGGAAAAATCAAAAAATGAGTGATTTTCCCGGAACTTGTTAAATATGTTTGAACGAACCGTCCTTGTGCCTGCGCGGAGCTCTGCGCAACCCGGCAGGAGGCTTCAGCCACAATTGTGCGGAGGCATATCCGGGAGGCTCCCGGCATAATGTGGATTACGTCCCGTGCGCAACACCGCAGCACTGCGAAAGGAAACTACGGCCGTGCATATATAGGGGGAATGGGATATGACGGATAAGGAACTGAGAAAACTGAGCCGGGGAGACCTGATGCAGATCCTCCTTGACCAGAGCAGGGAAATTGAGCGCCTGCACAAGCGCCTGTCGGAGGCCGAGGGGGCGTTGCGGGACAGAACCTTCAAAATCGATCGGGCGGGTTCTATCGCGGAGGCATCCTTGCAGCTAAACGGCGTATTTGAAGCGGCACAGGCGGCCTGCAGGCAGTATACGGAGAATATCGGCTCGTTGAGTCGGCGGCAGGAGCTGGTCTGCGCCAAGCGGGACCGGGAAAGCCGGGAGGCGGCCGCCAGGCTGATGGCGGAGGCCCAGCGGCAGAAAGCGGAGATGGAGCGCACAGCGAAACTGCAGTGTGACCAGATGCTGGAAAAGGCAAAAACGGACGCCCAGAAGTATTGGGACAGCGTATCCGCCAAATTGCAGGCCTTTGCGGCGGAGCACGCGGAGCTTTCGGCGCTGCCCTCCATGATGGCGCCGAAAAAGTGAAGGCGGGTGACCTATGCGCAAAATGAAGACGTTGGAACGGCCGACCCGGGAGCAGCTTGCCGCCGAAGTAAAGCGCCTGCGATGCCGTTCGAGATATCATAGCGTGCTGCGCAGTACGGTCTGCACGCTGATCGTCGTTGCGTCGGCGGCGGTTCTGGTCGCGACCGTCTGGATGCCGGTGCTGCAAATTTACGGCTCGTCCATGACGCCGACGCTGAACGAGGGCGACATCGTGGTGTCCGTCAAGGGCAGCCGATTCCGGCAAGGCGAGCTGGCAGCCTTTTATGTCGGGAACAAGGTCCTGGTGAAGCGGTGTATCGCCCTGCCGGGGCAAATCGTGGATATGGACGCGGAGGGCAGCATCTATGTGGACGGCAAGCTGCTGGAGGAACCGTATCTGACGGAAAGGTCCTTCGGCGACGCCAATATCCGTTTTCCCTATCAGGTTCCGGAGAACCGGTACTTCTGCGTGGGCGACCACCGTTCTACATCGGTGGACTCCCGGCATTCGGAGATCGGATGTATCTCCGAAGAACAGCTTGTGGGAAAAATCGTATTCCGTGTCTGGCCGTTGTCGGACTTCGGCGCACTGAGATAGGAGGTGACGGATGGGAAACAGCAGCCTGCCGGACGGCGAACGATACGCAAAAAAGCGCAGATTCCGAAAGCGCTGGCAGAAGGCGGTCACGGTGCTTGGCGCCGTTGTGGTGTTCTGTACCACCTATGCGCTGATTCTGCCGGCGATCACGATGGAAAAGTCCTGCCCCCTGCCGGAGCACGTCCATGACGATTCCTGCTACGCGCAGACGGAGGGTCACACCCACGGGGCGGATTGCTACGTACAGGAGCGCGGCGAGCCGATCTGCGAAGCACATGAACACACCCCGGACTGCCGGGCGGAAGCGACCGTCCGTATCTGCGGCCTGGAAGAAGCCGCCGGGCATCGGCACACGGAGGACTGCCTGGATGAAAACGGCGAGGTCGTCTGCGGCCTGGAGGAAACCGACGGCCACGAGCACGGCGGCGACTGCTACCAGGTGATCCGGGAGCTGGCCTGCGGCGTGGAAAGCGATCATGTCCACACCGAGGAGTGCTTCGCGTGGAATACCGTCCTCGTCTGCGAATCGGAGGAAACGGACGGTTCGCAGCAGGAGCCGACCCTTATCTGCGGGGAAGAAGAGATCCTTCTTCACCGGCATACGGACGACTGCCTGGACGCTGAGGGAAATCTCGCCTGCGGGAAGACCCAGGTGCCGGAGCACCGGCATGGGGCGGCCTGCTTTGAAGAAGTAGAGATCCCGGCGGATACGCAGGCGCTTGCCTGCACGGTACCGGAGGGCGACGGCGCCCATACGCATGGCGAGGGGTGCTATGACGAAGCCGGTGAATTGGTCTGCCAGGCCAAGGAAAACCCCGGCCATCGGCACGGCCGGCGCTGCTACGGAACCTGGGAGCTGACATGCGGCATGGAGGAGCACACCCACAGCGACGAGTGCCGGCCGGGAGAGACGGAGCCGGCAGAGGAAATCGCCTACACCTGCGGGAAGGAGGCGCATACCCACGGTGAGGAATGCCGGGATGAAGACGGCAGCCTGATCTGCGAAAAAGAAGCGCACGCCCACAGTGAGGCCTGCGCCCAGGAGCTGCCCCGCCATTCCTGCGGAGCGGAAGAGCATACCCACGACGGCAGCTGCTACGATGCGGAGGGCGCACTCGTCTGCACGCTGCCGGAGCATACCCACGACGCGCTGTGCCTGGTCGAGCCGACGGAGGAGCAGCTTGCGCAGATCGAGCAGGGCTTCCGCAGGGAGGTGGATGCCCTGGAAGCGGCGGAAGAGCTGGACGAAGATGCGGCCGAGGCGCTGCTGAAACGGCTGGAGGAGGCGTACCGCATCGGGCGGCTTTCGGACGAGGCGTACCCGGAGCTGTATTCCCGTATGCGGGGCATTTTGGGGCTGGATATCGACTGCGAGAGCATTGCGGAGCCTTGCGTGGGCGAGAACTGGATCCTCCTGCGGGACAGCGGCTGGTTCCAGGAATACAGCGGCGCCGGATATGCCGCGAGCTACAGTGAGGAATCTCCCATGCTGTATTCCGCACAGGCAGAGGGGGACGGGGGAAAACCGTCTTCCCAGCAGATCGACAGGTCCGGCGGCGAGAACGGGAATGAGGAAGACGGCGTTTCGGTCAGCAAGACCATCGCCGGGACGGAGACCGAAAACGTCTTTGACATCACCCTGACCGTGCAGACGCCCCAGGTCATCGACGAGGTCATCCAGGAGCCGGACATGGCCGTGGTCATCGTCATGGATATCTCCAACACCATGAACTCGAACTTTGGCGGTACCACACGCTATGCAGCGGCCATGGAAGCGGCGGACGGATTTCTGGATAACTTTGCCGCAAACAACTCCATGGGCATCAGCAAGGTGGGCTATGTGGCGTTCAATACGGATGCCCACCAGATATTCGGATTGCAGCCATGTACCAATCAGGATCAGGCCAATGTCCTGAAAAATACCATGCGCGCCGAGACGGGCAACATTATCAATAATTACGGAGATGGGCACAACCGCTTCACGAACATTGAAGCCGGTCTGAAGCTGGCTTCGGATATGCTCGGCGGGGCGTCCAACAAGAATAAATACATTATTTTCCTTTCCGACGGCTTCCCGACGACCTACGTCAGCAGCGGCTACAGCGGATATGATCCCTATGACACCACAGGGGCGCACTTCTATGACCATGTGCTGAATAAGCCGACTTCTTACGGCACCAGCTATTCGGATACGGCGGCAATTCGGGCGAGAAATATGGCTGCGTCGATCAGGGGAAGCGGCACCACCATCTTCTCCGTCGGCGTGGACGTAGGCGGCCAGACCATTCAGCAGTACATTGCCCAGAGCGAAAATTCCAAGGGCTTCTCTGTGGTAGACCGTACCGGCACAAGCTACGAGATCGGGGACGCCGGCAGCACCGAAGCCTACAAGAACTGGCTGCGAGACAGCATCGGCTCCGGGTATTATTACGACAGCACCAATACCGAAGGCTTGAAGCGTGCTTACAGCCAGATTTTTGAGACCATCAAGAAGACCATCGAGACCGCCAGCGACGCGGACTGGGTGGCAAAGGATCCC
>DJNI01000039.1 GCA_002436765.1 Clostridiales bacterium UBA6468 | reverse complement strand
TGGACAAGGGGACCATTATACTCTTCCAGGATGTCTGTGATGTCCTTGACCAGACCGTTGCGGATCAGCTTTTCAGGCTCGGTGTACCAGGACTCGAACACGGTGGGCGCATTGCCGGCGGTGGCCAGGGCAACGTAGGTATCGGGAGAGTACTTGTAGTAAGCGGGGATGACCTCTACATTGGGGTGCAGCGCCTTGAAGGCGGGAACATAGGTATTCTCGTGAACGGCAATGATCTCGGTCTGAGTGTCCTCAGGCCAGATGCCCAGGGTGATGGAGCCGGACTCGGCGGCGGGAGCGGCGGTGGTGTCGGCCGCCGCGGGCTCAGCGTTGGCAGCCGCGGGAGCCTTGGTCTCTTCCGCGGTCTTGCTGCCGCAGCCGGCGAACAGGCCGAGGACCATGACCAGCGCCAGAACCAGACTGATGAGCTTGATCTTCTTCATGTTTCATCCTACTTTCTTCAAATTGGTTTTACGTTAAACCACACATAGCACGAAAGAAGCTGGAGGAACTTTCTGTGCAACCCGTTGGTTTATCGTTTAACCATATGATAGCAAAAAGTTCGACATTTGTAAATTGGGAGATCATACATATTTCCCGTCTCCTTTTTGGAGGAAACCAACAAACGACCGGCGCGGTCTTCCCTGCCCCGGTCGTTTGACAACTGTAATAAACTACGGTCACCCGATTCTGCGGACGCTGTCCCGGCAGATCAGCTGCACCGGCAGAATGCGGTTGTGGACGTCCACCGGCTCCCCTGCCAGGAGCTTGAGCATACACTCCGCCGCCATGCGGCCCTTTTTCATGGCCTCCTGACGCACGGTGGTCAGCATGGGCATGGTCATGCGGCTCCAGTTGATGTCGTCGAAGCCCACGACGGAAACGTCCCGGGGAACCATCCGCCCCGATTGCTGCAGGCCGGACATGATGCCCGCCGCCAGCAGATCGGCGGTGGCGAATACGGCGGTGAAATCGTCCCGCTTTGCCAGCCGGGCGCCCTGCTCCATCATTTTCGTGGTGGAGAATTCGCACTCGTAGACCAGCGACGGGTCGAAGGGCAGGCCGTTCGCTTCCAGCGCCGCCTTGTAGCCAAGCAGACGCTGCTCCACAACGCCGCCGGGCTTGACATTGGGGCTGGCGAAGACAATGCGCCTGTGGCCGTTTTCGATCAGGTGCCGGGTGGCAAGCCGGGCGCCCTCAAAGTCCGGAAGGCCGATGTTCACCATGTTCCCCAGATCGGAGATATAGCTGTCGGTCAGCACGACGGGCATGTCCAGCTCCCGCAGGGTGTGATAAAACGGCTCCGACTCGAACAGGCCGGGCATGAACACGCCCTCCACGTTCCAGTTGCGCAGGAAGGCCAGCAGCTCGTCGCTTTCGGAGATCGCCCGGATCATGAGAAAATACCCCTGCTCCCGCAGGCTCTTTTCCACGGCGCTGGTTAAGTCCATGAAGAACGGGTCGGACATGAACTTTTCCTGATCCCGTGACTCCAGATGGTTGATCAGCGCCACCACCTTCGTGGAGCGGGTCTTGATCGCCCGGGCGGACAGGTTGGGGACGTATCCGCGCTCCCGGATGATCTCCGTAATGATGTCCACCGTGTTCGCCGAGACTTTATTGGTGCGGCCGTGAATGACGTTGCTGACCGTAGTGGTGCTGACGCCGGCCTCTCTTGCGATATCTTCGATCGTTACCATGGCGATCCCCCAAAACGATGTAAAATCGAACCTCTCTGCGAATATTTTACGTTTAACCGCCCAATTTGTCAACAAGGAAATGCAAAATACCGGTTTTCCGGGGCGTATCTGAAAACCGGCGATAGGACCGGCAGCGAGCCTTTTTGCTCAGTGCCGCGCCGTTTTCCCTTGAAATACAGCAAGTATTCCTACGGGAAAATGGCGTGCTCAGGACAAAAATCCCTCGCTGCCGGTCCTATCGCCGGTTTTCAGATACACCCTGCGTTCTGGCAGGGCGGTTCTGCGGGCTTCCGGTCGATGGCGATCAGGACGGCGCCGAAATATTTGCGTTTATGGAGAAATTCCGCCAGGCTGCCGCCGTAGTTGTCCGCGCCGGTGGAGTTGCGGTAGGTGTTGTAGCCGACGAAGCCCCCGTCGGTATGATGCAGCGCCACGAAATGGGCACCAAAGCGGTATTTATTCCGCCAGTGATAGAACAGGATGCAGGCGTCCGCGTTTTTTGCCGCCTCGTCGAAGCGCCGGGTGTCCACGACGGTCTTCACCGGGAAGCCCCATTTCCGGAAGCACACCGCAGGCCCCCAGAAGGAGGTGCCGGCGTTGCCGTGGATCAGGGGCAGCTGCCATTCGTAGTAACGGATCAGCGCCGGGATGTCCGTTTTGTACCCCAGAATTTGCAGGGCGTTCCAGGTGGCGACCCACCCGCAGCCCACGTCCGCCGAGGCGCGCAGGCCATAGCGGTACTGCTCTTTGGGAATGTCGCGCTGATTGTAGATAAAGTCGTTCATAGCTGCCGCTCCGTGATCGGGTGCTGCGCAATGTAATCGTCCAGAATGCCCGCCGCCGTCATGACCATGTGGGCGCAGGGGCGGATTCTGTAAAATTCCGCCGTACGGGGCGTAGGGCTGGGGTCGGAGGGCGGATCGTTCAGAATTTCCCGGCAGATGATGCTGCCGATTCTCTCCCGGAACTGCCCCGCAAGGTTCTGCACCAGCTGATAATGGGCTTTTTTGTTCACGTCGTTCTCGCCGGGGTCGTCGTAGCCGTACAGAAGCCCCGCCACCATCAGCATTCCGCTGACCGCGCCGCAGACCTCCCGCATCCGCCCCATGCCGCCGCCGAAGGAGGACGCAAGCTTCGCCGCGAAGCTCTTTTCCAGTCCCGTTACGTCGCCGAAGGCCTCCAGCACCGCCTGGGCGCAGTTGCAGTCGGATAAGAAAAGGTCCCCCGCCAATTCTTTGTGATCCATCGCCGTTTCCTCCGCATTCTTGATAGGTTCAGTTTACCGGGAGAAAGTGCAAATGTCAAGGCGCGATTCGTCCTCGGATGCGCGACAGGTGCCGGATTCGCCGAAACGGGGCGGTGCAGCGGATGCTCGTTTTGGAAGATTATACAAAAAAACCGGATGGTGGAAAAAACCTATTGACAACCGGAAACCGCAGTGCTAGGATACATTAAAAATTGAATCGCTTGATAGAGGCGCGGTACTCATCAGTACCCTCCGGCCAGGTCGTGCAGCCGCCGGAGGAGAAAGGGATCACCGCCGAAGTGTGGGGAATCTGCCCGGGTTTTTCATGCTGGGTCGTCAGAGAACATCTGCCGGACTGTCACAAAAATCTTTGTGAAGCGCTATCATTGGCTGTTCGGATCATCCTCTTCTTTTTATGGGTTTTCCGCATTTCCATGGACCGCTTTCCAAAGCGGTTCATTTTTTATTGCAAAATGCGAAAACACAAAAAAGAAAGGTCGATTCCAAAATGAAGAAGCTCGTATCCGTAATCCTGTCCCTGCTCATGATCCTGTCCATGACCGCCTGTGCAAATTCCGCTTCCGATGCCCCCGCCGCTTCCACCGCTTCCGCCGCACCCACTGCCACCGGTTCCGCGGCGCTCACCGGCGTGGAGGACGGCGTGCTCACCGTGGGCATGGAGTGTGCCTACGCCCCCTACAACTGGACCCAGATGGACGACTCCAACGGCGCCGTCCCCATCGCCAACAACCCCGGCGCTTACGCCAACGGCTATGACGTCATGATCGCCAAGAAGATCTGCGAGGCCAACGGCTGGGAGCTGGAGGTTATGGCCATCGGCTGGGACGGCCTGGTTCCCGCCCTGAATGCCGGGCAGCTGGATGCCGTCATTGCCGGTCAGTCCATGACCGAGACGCGGCTTCAGGAGGTTGACATGGCAGGCCCCTATTTCTACGCCTCCATCGTCTGCGTCACCCGGAAGGATAGCCCTTTGACCTCCGCCACCGGCATTTCCCAGCTTTCCGGCTCCTGCACCGCCCAGACCGGCACCATCTGGTATGACAGTTGCCTCCCCCAGATCAAGGACGCGCAGCGGATGCCCGCTTCCGAGACGGCTCCCGCCATGATCATGGCCGTTACCTCCGGCACCGTGGATTTCATCTGCACCGACATGCCCACCGCCATGGGCGCCTGCGCCACCTACGACAATCTGGTGATCCTGGACTTCTCCGGCAGCGAGGACAACTTCCAGGTGGACGCCGGGGAGATCAACATCGGTATCTCCGTGGTCAAGGGCAACACCACCCTACTGGACGCCATGAACGCAGTCCTCGGCGAAATGACCGTGGAGGACATGAACCGGATCATGAATGACGCGATCGCCATTCAGCCTGCGATCTGAGGTGCCTCATGGATAAGCTTGCAAAGCTGACAGCTGACATCGGGAAGCTGTGGCAGACGTACTCCGGCGCTTATTTTACCGGCATCCGGAACACGCTGGTGCTGGCGGTGGTCGCGACATTGATCGGCTGCGTGATCGGCCTTCTGTGCGGCATTCTCAACACCATTCCCTACACCCGGCAGGATCCGCCGGTCAAGCGCTTCTTTCTGAAGCTGCTGCGGGCGCTGATCCGCATTTACGTGGAGGTGTTCCGGGGAACGCCCATGGTGCTTCAGGCGGTGTTCATTTTCTATGGTCTGCCCTACTTCACCGACGGCGCGGTGGCCTTCAAGGGAATGAGCGGCATCTGGGTGGCTGCCATCATCGTGGTGTCCGTCAACACCGGCGCGTACATGGCCGAATCCGTCCGGGGCGGCATCATCTCCATCGATCCCGGACAGACCGAGGGCGCGAAGGCCATCGGCATGACCCATGTGCAGACCATGGTGAACGTCATCATGCCCCAGGCGCTGCGCAACATCATCCCCCAGATCGGAAACAACTTCATTATCAACATCAAGGACACCTCCGTGATGTTCGTCATCGGCTTCGTGGATTTTTTCGCCACCCACCGGAACATCGTGGGCGTCAATCTGCTGTATTTTCCATCGGCGGTCATTGAGATGGCGGGGTATCTGATGCTGACGCTGGCGGCGTCCTTCCTGCTGCGCTGGGTGGAAAAGCGGCTGGACGGCAGCGACAATTATGAGCTGGTGAGCACGGACTCTCTTGCCATGAGCGCCGGTACCTATTCCCATCCCAGCCGCAAGACGCCCTTCGACGAGCGCAGCGGCGAGTTCGATTCCGGAAGACCGAAAGGAGACTATTAATATGGAAGACGTGATTTTACAGGTCAACCACCTTTCCAAGTCCTTCGGAAGCCACGAGGTGCTCCGGGACATTGACTTTACCGTCGCCAAGGGCGACGTGACCTCCGTCATCGGCGCGTCCGGCTCCGGAAAAAGTACGCTGCTCCGGTGCATCAATCTGCTGGAAACGCCGTCCTCCGGCGAAATCTGCTACCACGGGAAGAACGTGGCGGGGCGGGGCGTCAATGCGGCGGCCTACCGCGCCCATGTGGGCATGGTGTTTCAGTCGTTTAACCTGTTCAACAACATGACGGTGCTGGAAAACTGCATGGTCGGGCAAATAAAGGTGCTGAAGCGGAGCCGGGAGGAAGCCCGGGCGCATGCCATGACCTATCTGGAAAAGGTGGGCATGGCGCCCTACATCAACGCCAAGCCCCGGCAGATCTCCGGCGGCCAGAAGCAGCGGGTAGCCATTGCCCGGGCGCTGGCCATGGATCCGGAGGTGCTGCTGTTCGACGAACCCACCTCCGCGCTGGATCCGGAAATGGTGGGCGAGGTGCTGAACGTGATGCGATCTCTGGCGCGGGAAGGGATGACCATGCTGGTGGTGACCCACGAGATGGCCTTCGCCCGGGACGTGAGCAGCCATGTGGTGTTTATGAGTCAGGGCGTCATCTGTGAGGCGGGTGCGCCTGCCGAGGTGTTCGGAAATCCCCAGAGGCAGGAAACAAAGGATTTCCTCGCCCGGTTCCGCAGCGCCTGATATTGAAAAGAGCTACCGCCGGGGCATTTGCCCCGGCGGTATTTTGTTGGAAAAAGGACGGGCAATGGGGAATACAGTGGCAGTGGAGGTGGCGAACATGTTGGCAGCGGCCTGGCTGATGCTCGGTTCATTATTTTATTCATTGCAGCTGTCCTCGGGCAGCTTTCCCCGCCCGCTGACGAAGGAAGAGGAGCGGTACTATCTGGACCTGGCGGGGAAAGGGGATCTGGAGGCGAGGAACGTTCTCATAGAACGGAACCTGCGGCTGGTGGCGCATATTATGAAAAAATATTATGCCCAAACCGCCGACCAGGAGGACTTGATTTCCATCGGGACAATTGGGCTGATCAAGGGGATCACGACATTCGATGCCAGCAAGGGGGCGCGCCTTGCCACCTATGCTGCCCGGTGCGTAGAAAATGCTATACTATCGCAACGGAAGAATCGGCGGTTGAGGTGGCGGAACGGGTGTCTTTTGAGGCAAAATGGCGCCTGCTGGCGAGAGTGGGAGTCCGCTGCTATATTTTGCTTTCCAATGTATCGGGTGCGGTAAAAGTAGCCCCGCTCCAAATTCTTCAATTTCCGGTGATACTGCCGCACAAGTTTCAGGACGCAGAAAAGTTCAATTTGCAGTTCTCGGACTTCTCAAAAATCACCGAAACAGCGGACAAGCTGCGCTGGCTTCGATACCAGAATGGCCTGCGGCAAAGAGATGTGGCCGACTACGCCGGTATAGACCGGAGCACCTATGTCCACTACGAAGAATATGGCAAAGACCTCTACCCACTGGAGCACATAGAACGAATTGCTCAGTTATTTGAGGTTCCGGTCGAAAGCCTTCTGGATGACTACAATCTATTTCTGCGAAATGGTCAGGGCAAACAGATCAAGGCAATTCGAACGGAACTGGGGTTGACGCAGAGAGAATATGCGGACAAGCTGGGCGTCAGCCTTGGCAGTCTCAAGCAGTGGGAACAAAACCGCAAGCAGATATTCAAATCCACATGGGAGAAGTATTTCAAGCAGGGTCTTGAAAAATGCGAATAATTCTGATAGAATTATCGTAGAATAATTCAGGAGGTGTTGTCCCGTGATTATCAAATCTTCGA
>DJNI01000063.1 GCA_002436765.1 Clostridiales bacterium UBA6468 | reverse complement strand
GCCTCGATCAGCAGTTTTCTCGCTTCATTGTGCAGCATTTGAATCACCTCTGCTCAATTTTACACCTTTTGTCAAGAGACTGCACTATTTTTATGAACTGCTATAAGTCCCCGCAGGCGACGACGGGCTTGATGCTGTCGAGCTCCACGAGCTTCTCCCGGAACGCCGTATCCCAGGAAAGCCGGTGGTCGATGCGCTTGAGACTCTCCTGTGCGTTCGGGGTGTAGCAGGTGACGAGGTAGAATTTTTCAAATTCCAGCGTGATCATCCGGCCCTCGCGGTCAAGCTCGTCCACGCCGACGCCGTAGGTCACGGAAAGGGGCTCATACTTTGAAAAAATTGCCGTGCCGGAATAGCCCTTTTTCTCGGCGTAGTTCCAGTACTGGCGGTAGCCTTCCAGGGGAAGGTCGATCTGTCCCGCTTGCAGCTTCGTCTCCTGCAAGCAGAAAAAGTCCGCATCCAGGGCGTTGAAGGTATCCAGAAAGCCCTTGCCCATACAGGCGCGCAGGCCGTTTGTATTCCAGGAAATGAATTTCATTTGGTTTCCTCCGTTGTGGAAGCGGCGCTGTCGTCAACGAGGGTCAGGCTGCCCCGGCTCATGGTGACGCTCCGGCCGCCGCTGGTGATGGTGACCTCGTCCCCGCCGGTGACGGATAGGGCGGTCATGGTCAGGCAGGCACAGGCAAGGGTGAATTCGGTGTCCGTCGCGGTGAGGGAGGTGTCCGTCAGCTCCAGTATGATGGTGCCGTCCTCCCGGCTGACTCTGAGAAGCCGCGTGCCCCGTGGCAGGGGAGAAACCAGCTCCTCGCTGGAAGGGCCAATCAGGTACAGGGAAAGAAGATAGCGCAGATCGTCCGCATGGCCGGAGGCTTCCCGCTGCTCGCTGGAGATCACGCCGTCCTCCGTGCCGTACCGGTATTCCCGCCGGGGATAGTAAAAGGTGACAGGCTCCTTCATCAGCTCACTGGAGCAGCCGGGCAGAACCAGACACAGGCAGAGAAGAAGACACAGGAATCGCTTCATGACTTGTCCACCTCCGTGTCAAAGGCGGGGAAGGTGACGGTAAAGACGGTACCCTTGCCCACCGTGCTGGAAACGGAAATTTCGCCCCGGTTGCGCCTGACGATGGTGCGGACGATGGCAAGCCCCAGTCCGCTGCCGCCGCTTTTCCGGGAACGGGCCTTGTCCACCCGATAAAACCGCTCGAAAATGTGATTCAGCGCCTCCTCCGGGATGCCCATGCCCGTGTCGCTGACGGTGAGCACTGCATTGTCCTCCTGACGGCCGAGATGCACCGTCAGCGTTCCGCCGGGGAGGTTATATTTGATGCCGTTTTCCATCAGATTGAAAACGATCTGGTACAGGTCGTCCTCCAGAATCAGCACGGGGGTGTCCTCCTCCAGCTCCAGGCAGAAGGTCACCCCCGACCAGCTGGCGTTCGTCCGGAGCATTTTCGCCACCCGCTGTACCGTGGGCGCCATGTAGATGATCTCACTTTCCTGGGGCTGGGGATTTTCGGCTCTGGCGAGGGAGAGCAGCTTGGCGGTCATGCGGTTTAAGCGGTCGGCCTCGTTGCCGATGTCCTCCACAAATTCCTTCACCGTGTCCATGTCCATGTTGTTCTGCAAAATGGAATCGGTGAGCAGCTTGATGGAGGCAAGGGGCGTTTTCAGCTCATGGGAAGCGTCGGAGACAAACTGACTGCGCTTACGCTCGGAGGTTTGCAGCCGCTCCGTCAGGTCGTTGAATTCCTCACCCAGGACGGTCAGCTCGTCGCTGCCGCCCATGTCCACCTTGTGGGAGTAATCCCCTTCCCGGATGATGCGCATAGAGGCCATGATCCGGTTCATCCGCCGGGAAAAGGCGTTGGAAAAGGCCACGGAAAAGGCCGCGACGATGATCTCCAGCATCAGCGTGATGCGAAAAAAGGTCTGCTGTAAGGATTTAATGAGCGCGCCCTGGGTGGTATCGTACTCCGTCATGTATACGCAGCCAACCACGGTGCCATAGTAGACGATGGGGGTGGCTGCCCGGGAATCGGTGATGCCGTCGTGGTACGTCCAGGTAAAGACGTTGCTCCCCTCCGGAGCCTGCTTGCTCACGGTGAGCGCCTGCAAGATTTCCGGGAGCAGAACGTAGGTGCCCACGGAAGCGCCGCTGCTGTCGTACAGCGCCGCGCCGGTGTGGTCGGTCACCACGAGCCTCGTGACCTTCAGGCTTTCCAGCTGATTGACGATGCCGGTGACGGTGGAGCTGTTCAGCACCTCCAGGGTGGAGATTTCATCGGAGGCCAGCAGGCATTTTTCGATCATGGAGGCTTCCTTGCTCTGGTAGAACAGCTTCTGGCTGACGCCGGAGCAGTAGATATTCAGAAAAATCAGCACCACCAGCGTGATGACCACGTAGGTCATGGCGTACCGGAACTGGGTGTTTCCGTAGCCCCGGAAGCCGGTCTTTTTACTTGCGGAAATAATAGCCAACGCCCCACTTCGTCAAAATGTATTTCGGTTCTGCCGGGTTTTCCTCCAGCTTCTCCCGCAGACGGCGGATGTGGACGTCCACGGTGCGGATGTCGCTGCGGTATTCGTATGCCCAGATGGTGTCCAGCAGCGCCTCCCGGGAGTAGACCCGGTTGGGATTGCGCATGAGAAATTCGATGACGTCAAATTCCTTGGCGGTCAGATCGGCCAGCTGGCCGTTTTTGTAGGCATTCCGGGCGTCTAAATCCAGGGTGATGGTGCCGATGGTCAGGTTGTTTCCCGCGGCCTTTTCCTCACTGCGTCCGGCGCGGCGGAGAAGGGCGCGGATCCTCGCCTTCAGCTCCAGGATGTTGAAGGGCTTGGTCAGGTAATCGTCCGCCCCGTGATCGAAGCCGATGAGCTTGTCCATGTCGTCGCCCTTGGCGGTGAGCATGATGATGGGCACGTCGGAAAACTCCCGGATTTTGGCGCAGGCGGAAAGACCGTCCATGTTGGGCATCATCACGTCCAGCACCACCAGGTCTGGATACTGGGTCTGCACTGCCTGGACGGCTTCCAGACCGTCGCTGCCGGTGATGACCTCGTAGCCCTCGTTCTGCAAATTGAAGCGAATGCCCTTCACCAGAAGAGCCTCGTCGTCTACCACTAAAATTTTCATTTTCATCCTCCGATTGTGATAAGGTCAAGTATGGCTTCCAGCCGCTTTTCTCCGATGCCCTCCACGTTCTGTAGCTCGTCGGTGGAAAGAAAGCCGCCGTTTTCCTCCCGGTAGGCGATGATGCGGTTGGCGAGAACCTCCCCGATGCCGGGAAGCGCCGTGAGCTGCTCCGCGTTCGCGCTGTTGATGTCGATGGGAAACGTAACGGCCACGGTTTCCGGGGTGGTCGGCTCCGGAAGGGTGGTCTGGGGCGGGAGCGTCTGCATGGCGGCGGGAACGGACAATTCCACGCTGTCGTGATGGCCGTTTCTCCCCAGAAAGAAGCCAAAAGTGAAGACGGCGAAGAGAAGGGTTACGGCGAAAAGAATGCTGAGCCGCGGTTTTTTCATGGGAATCTGCCTCCCGGATTGACTAGAAGGGGAAAAGCTGTTATAATATCTCCATCATTATACACGACTTTTCACCGCCGGACAAGTCCGGTGAAGAAATATTGAGGGGAAAATATGAAAAAATTGAGATTGCTAAGCCTGCTCCTGTGCTTCCTGCTCCTTTGCCGGACGGTGGTTCCGGCGTCTGCCACGGAAACCGTCGCGTCCGTCCAGGAGACACAGCCCACTGAGCAGCAGGCTGCCCAGATTCCCTTCGGCCAGGTCTGCATCGAGAACGGCTGCCGCACCCTGAACGGTATGCGCCCTCTGGCGGGAAGCGACAGCCGGCTGGATACGGCGTTGGCGGCCTTCGCCTATGAGACGACCACCGAGACGGTCATCTACTCCTATAACCCCGACACCAAGCTGCCCACCGGTACCCTTGCCAAGATGGTCACGGCGCTGGTGGCCATCGAGAACAGTAACTTAGACGACATCGTCACCTGCTCCGACGGCATCCAGTCCAAGGTGCCGGGAAGCAGTCAGAAAATGAGGCCCAACCTGAAAAGCGGCGAGCAGCTGACGGTGAGAGATCTGCTGCACGGACTTCTGATGATCGGCGCCAACGACGCCGCCGTGGCGCTGGCAGAGCATGTGGCCGGTACGACGGAAAGCTTCAAGGAAATGATGAACGCCCGGGTCAAGCAGATGGGCTGCGTCAGCACGGAGTTCGGCAACATTTCCGGCCTGGACACGGCAACCTCCTACACCACCGCCCGGGAAATGGTGAAGATCACCATGGAAGCAACCAAAAATGAAACCTTTGCGGAGATTTTTAAGACGGCGACCTACGATATCCCCGCAACCAATATGGTGAGCGAAGTGCGCGAACTGAAAACCCTGAACTTCCTGATTGACAACCACACGATTTCCCAGTTCATGAGCTCCCGCTATACCGGCGGTATTGCCAGCAAGACGGATAATTCCGGCGCAAGCATTGCCTGTACGGCGGAATATAACAACATGCAGGTCGTGTTCGTGGTTCTGGGCGCCACCCGTAAGTCGAACGAGAAAGGCTCGGTGGAGTATTACGGCAACTTTGAAGAAGTGACCGAGCTTGCCAATTACGTTTTCAACAACTACAAGGTCAACCGCATTCTTTACGACGGCATGGCGGTGAACCAGTGGCCGGTGTCCGGCGGCGAGTGCCAGGTGGTGGGACAGTCCTTCACGGACGTGGATACGGTGGTCCCCGCCGGCGTTCAGATGAAGAACTACGTCATGAACTATACCGTGGAGGGCGGCGGCCTGACCGCGCCCATCCAGAAGGACGATAAGATCGCCACGCTGGAGGTCTGGTATCAGAACTCCTGCGTCACGGAGGTGGAGCTGTACGCCATGTCGGACGTCCGGGCGACGGGGGACACCGGCGTGTCCGTCCGCTCCAACGGGGAGAAGGGCGGCGTCACCGGCTCCGGCGTGCTGTCCACCATCGGCACCATCTGCGTGATCGGCCTGGGACTTGTGGGCGCGTATCTGGCCTTCAATTCCTTTATGCGCTCCCGCATCCGCGCCCAGCGCCGCCGGAGACGGGCGGAACGCAGAAGGAGCCGGTAACGATGCTGAACTGGAACGGACTGAAAAGCGCCTGCGCCGACTGCACCCGCTGCGGCCTGTGCGAGACGAGGCATAACGTTGTCTTCGGCGTGGGAAATGAGGACGCGGACATCATGCTCGTGGGAGAGGGTCCCGGGGAGCAGGAGGATTTGAAGGGTCAGCCCTTTGTGGGTCCGGCGGGAAAGCTGCTGGACGATATGCTGTGCATCATCGACCTGAGCCGGGAGACGAACTGCTATATCGCCAACATCGTCAAATGCCGCCCGCCCCACAACCGCGACCCCCTGGAAACGGAGCAGGACGCCTGCATCGGCTATCTGCGCAATCAGGTGGCGCTGGTAAAGCCGAAGATCATCGTCTGCTTAGGGCGCATCGCCGCCAAACGGCTGATCGACCCGGACTACCGCATCACGAGACAGCACGGCCAGTGGGCGGAACGAAACGGCGTCTGGATGACGGCCGTTTATCACCCGTCGGCGCTGCTGCGGGACGTGTCCAAGCGCCCGGAGACCTTTGACGATCTGCTCGCCATCCGGGCGAAAATCCGGGAGATCGGCGCGAATATGTAAAGAATAATCCGCTGTTTTCACTTGCGAAAACAGCGGATTTTTGACGTCTTTACAGGCTGATGCCGTCGATGAGCGCCAGCTCGTCGCCGGTGAATTTGGTATTCTGCGCCGCCTGAATGTTGTCCAGAACCTGCTCCGGGCGGGAAGCGCCTGCCAGAACGCTGGTGACGATGCCGTCCCGCAGAACCCAGCTCAGCGCCATCTGCGCCAGCGTCTGCCCACGCTGGGCGGCAAGGCCATTCAGCTTCCGAACCTGCTCCAGCCGTTCGGGGGTCAGGGCGCCCGCTTTCAGAAAGCGGCCGTCGGTCATGATGCGGCTGTCGGCGGGGATGCCCTTCAGATACCGGTCGGTCAGCAGACCCTGCGCCAGGGGAGAGAAGGCAATGATGCCCTTGCCCAGCCTGGCGGCGGTATTCTTCAGGCCGTTTTTCTCAATGGTGCGGTCGAAAATGGAGTAGCGGTTCTGGTTGATGACAAAGGGAACTTTCAGTTCCTCCAGAATCTTCGCCGCCTGCGCCATCCGCTCGCCGTCGTAGTTGGAAAGACCCACATACAGCGCCTTACCGGAGTGGACGGCGGTGGCGAGGGCGCCCATGGTCTCCTCCAGCGGGGTGTCGGGGTCGGGACGGTGGTGGTAGAAAATGTCCACGTATTCCAGACCCATCCGTTTCAGGCTCTGGTCGAGGCTGGCCAGCATATACTTCCGGCTGCCCCATTCGCCGTAGGGACCGGGCCACATATAATAGCCCGCCTTGGTGCTGATAATGATCTCGTCCCGGTAGACGCCCAGGTCGTCTCTCAGGATCTGACCGAAATTCCGCTCGGCGCTGCCGTCTGCGGGGCCGTAGTTGTTGGCAAGGTCAAAGTGGGTAATGCCGTGGTCGAAGGCGGTGCGGCACATGCTGCGCATGGTGTCGTAGCAGCCGGTGTCGCCGAAGTTGTGCCACAGACCGAGGGACACGGCGGGCAGCTTCAGGCCGCTCTTGCCCGTGCGGTTGTAGGGCATGGAATCATACCGGGTTTCAGAAGCGATATACATGATGAAAACCTCCTTTTCCGGTATTGTACCGCATTGCGGGAGGAATGTCAACGCGGGGGAAAAGGCAAGTGCCTTCCCCACAGGGAAGGCACCGCAAACAAAGGAACACACGGCAAAAGCCCGGTTTACTCATTATGGCTGCCGGTGACGGAGAACTCCACCCACTCGGCAATGTTCGTGGCATGGTCGCCGATGCGCTCGAAGTATTTGGCGATCATCAGAAGGTCAAGGGCGTATTCTCCCTCGGCGGGGTTCTTTGCGATCATGTCGATGAGCCCGCTCTTGATCCGGGTGAAGTAGTTGTCCACCACGTCGTCGTGCATCTGCACGGCCTTGGCAAGGTACACGTCCTGCTTGACGTAGGCGTCCACGCTGTCCGTGACCATGGCGATGGTCTCCTTTGCCATTTCCCGGATCTTGGGGTATTCCTCATGGGGATGGGCAATCATGCAGGGAATGATCTCCACAATGTCCTCCGCCTGGTCGCCGATGCGCTCCATGTCCGTGATCATTTTCAGCGCGGCGGAGACGGCGCGCAGATCCCGCGCCACCGGCTGCTGACGAAGAAGCAGACGCAAACAAATCGTTTCGATGGTGCGCTCCTCCTCGTCGATCTTCGCGCCGACCTTGGAGACCCTTTCCGCAAGCTCTTTGTCATAGGCTACCAACGCCTGAGATGCCAGAGAGATGATCTCCTCACACAGCGCGCCCATTTCTGTCAATTCCTGATTCAGCAGCAGAAGCTGCTCTTCAAATAATTCCCGCATTATCCGAACCTCCCCGTGATGTAATCCTCTGTCCGTTTGTCCACAGGCTGAGAGAAGATCTTTTCCGTTTCGCCGAATTCCACCAGCTCGCCCAGAAGGAAGAAGGCGGTGTAATCGGAAATACGGACGGCCTGCTGCATGTTGTGGGTAACGATGACGATGGTATAGTCTTTTTTGAGGGACGCGGCCAGCTCCTCGATCTTCAACGTGGAAATGGGGTCAAGGGCGGAGGTCGGCTCGTCCATCAGAAGCACCTTCGGCTCCACAGCCAGGGCTCTTGCGATGCAAAGCCGCTGCTGCTGGCCGCCGGAAAGTCCCAGCGCATTCTTTTTCAGCCGGTCCTTTACTTCATCCCAGATGGCGGCGTCCCGGAGGGAACGCTCCACGATCTCGTCCAGCTTTGCCCTGTTGTGAATGCCGTGGGTGCGAGGGCCGTAGGCGATGTTGTCGTAAATGCTCATGGGGAAGGGGTTGGGCTTCTGGAACACCATGCCCACCTCCTTGCGAAGATTGTTGACCTCCGCCTGGAAAATGTCCTTGCCCTCGTAACGCACGTCGCCTGTTATCTTCACGCCGGGGATCAGGTCGTTCATACGGTTCAGGGTTTTTAAAAATGTGGATTTTCCGCAGCCGGAGGGACCGATGAGGGCGGTGATGCTGTGCTCCGGGACGGCGATGTTGATGGATTTCAGTGCCTGGGTATCCCCGTACCAGAGGCACAGATTTTTCGCGGTAATAATGTCAGCCAATTCGATTCTTCCTCCCATAATACTTACTTACCAGAGACGCGGACAGGTTAATGAGAAATGCCAGCACCATCAGAATGGCGGCGATGGCGAAGGCAACACCGAATTCTCCCTGCTCCTTGGCGTAGACATACAGGGCAACCGTCAATGTCGCGCCCGCGCTCCTTCTCGCAGCCCAGAAACCGTTCACCACGTGGGCAAATCCGGCGGTGAACAGCAGCGCGGCAGACTCGCCCAGGATACGGCCGATGGAAAGAATGCAGCCGGTGACAATGCCGTCCACGCAGTTGGGGAGCACCACCGTGCGGATGACCCGCCACTTTCCTGCGCCCAGACCGAACGCCCCCTCCCGGTAGCTCTGGGGCACGGTTTTCAGGCTTTCCTGGGTGTTGCGCATGATGGTGGGCAGGTTCATGATGACGAGAGTCAGCGCGCCCGCCAGCAGGCAAGTGCCCATATTGTTGGAAAACAGGAGCATACCCACAAGACCGTAGATGATGGAGGGAATGCCGGAAAGGGTCTCGGCGGCGTACTCAATGACGGAGACGATCTTTTGATTGTGGGCATACTCCGTCAGATAGATCGCCGCGCCTACCCCCAGGGGAAGCACCAGGACCAGGGTGTAAATGATGATGTACAGGGTGTTGAGGATGTCCGGCAAAATGCCGATGCGGTCGGCAAGGTAGCTGGGCTTGGTGCTGAGCAGCTCCCAGGTGATATTGGGAATGCCCTTTGCCAGAACGTAGACCATGAGGAACAGAGTCAGTCCTGCGGTCAGCGCTGTGGCAAGGTACATCCCGCCCCGAACCGTCCAGAGGTATAGCTTTCTTCTTTTGGAAATCATTTTGCTTTGTCTCCCTTCAGGAAGAAATTCAGAGCGGCGTTGATGAGCATGATGAACAGGAACAGCACCAGCGCGATGGAGAACAGCGCCTGCTTTTGCAGACCGCTGGAATAGGACATCTCACTGGCCACGGCGGTGGTGAGGAAGCGGACGCTCTCAAACAGGGAGGTGGGCATATTGGGGACGTTGCCGGCCACCATCATGACGGCCATGGCCTCGCCGATGGCTCTGCCCACGCCCAGCACCACGGCGGCGGCAATGCCGCTCTTGGCGGCAGGGACGGAGACCCGGAAGTAGGTTTCCTCCGGCGTTGCGCCCAGGGCAAGGGAAGCGTCCTCGTATTCCTTGGGAACCGCTTCCAGGGCGGTGACGGACATTTTGATGATGGAGGGCAGGATCATTACGGCCAGGACGATGATGGCGGCAAACAGGCTGGAGCCGTCGGGAATGTGGAAGAGCTTCCGCAGTCCCGGCACCAGCACCATCATGCCGACAAGGCCGTAAACCACGGAGGGGATACCCGCCAGCATGGAAACCGCCTGCTCCATAAAACGCTTGACGGGCTTCGGCGCCATTTTCGCCAGATACACCGCCGTCAGAAATCCGATGGGCACGCCGATGATGACTGCCCCGGCGGTGCCGTAGACGCTGGTGAGGATGAAGGGGAGAATGCCGTATTCCGGCTGCGCCGCCGTGGACGCCCATTTGGTGCCGAACAGGAAGGGAACCAGTCCGATCTGACGAATGGCAGGAATTCCGGAAACGATCAGGTATATCGTGATCAGGAGCACACAGCCCACGGTGATCAGTCCGAGAATCAGGAAAATACCGTGGACGACGGCCTCAAAAATGTTTGTTCTGTGTTTCATGTTATCAGCCTTTCGAGAAGGTTTATCGTCTTATCGAATGGAGAAAAAAAGGCAGTTGGCTCCCCCGTGTGGGGGAGCCTTTGCTCGTTTGCTTAGCCGTTGGCGGGAACCACACCGGAAGCGGTGATGATGTCATTGGCCTCACCCTTGGTGGCGTAGTCGAAGAACGCCTGGGCGACGGGGCTGAGCTCCACGCCTTCCTTGGTGACCAGTACGAAGGGACGCTGGATGAGGTAGCTGCCGTCCTTGACGGTTTCCTCGCTGGGAGTCACGCCGGCGACCTTCAGTGCCTTGACGGAATCCTTGACGGAGGCCAGGGAAGCGTAGCCGATGGCGTCGGGGTTCTGGGCGACGGCGGTGATCACGTCGCCGGTGGAGGTCAGCTCCTGACGGTACTTGCACTTGTCTTCGGTACCGGTCAGTTCCTCAAAGCCGCTGCGGGTGCCGGAGCCGGCCTCACGACCGATCAGGACGATCTCGGCGTCGGCGCCGCCGACCTCGGACCAGTTGGTGATCTCGCCGGTGTAGATCTTGGCGATGGTCTCAATGTCCAGATCCTCCACGGTGTTGGCAGGGTTGACAATGATGGCGATACCGTCATAAGCCAGGACGGTGCCGACCAGACCGGAGGCGACTTCCTCGTCCTTCAGCGCACGGGAGGACAGGCCAATGTCGCAGCGGCCTTCGGAGACGGCGGTGATGCCGGAGCCGGAGCCGGTGGGGTTATAGGTGAAGTTCACGCCGGGGTTTGCTTCCATGAAGGCTTCGCCCAGAGCGCCGATGACCTTCTCCATGGAGGTGGAGCCGTCGGTGGCGACGGTGCCGGAGAGCGCGGCAGCGGTGGTTGCGGGAGCCTCGGTCTGGGGAGCAGCGGTCGTCTGTGCCGGAGCCTGGGAAGGAGCGGCGGTAGTGGCGGTGGGCTGACTCTGAGAGCAGCCGACCATGGCGACAACAAGCATAGCAATCAGTGCGATGGAAATGACTTTTTTCATAATCTTACTTCTCCTTGTAGGCTTTATTTTTGATGTACTCAGGATTTATCCTACGATTCGCATTTTATCAGCCCATTGTAAATTCCAAAATCTTCTGTATGTAAAATCAAAATCAAAAAGTGGGGCGAATTGTAAAAAATGAAAAGCCCTTGACAGAGTCCTTTGATTCTCCTAAAATAGAGGCAGGGGGGCGCCCCTACATTCGACGGATATGATTTGCGCGGAAAAGGAGACGCTATGTATCGTATTTTGGAGTTGAATCCCCAGCTTGAGCCTTTCGCCGGGGATATTGATCTGCGGATGCACCTGTACCGGTCGGCGAAAAAGCGTATTCTGTCCGAGGGACAGAGCCTGAAGGATTTTGCCAATGCCCATCTTTATTTCGGCTTTCATCACGTGGACGGCGGCTGGTACTACCGGGAGTGGGCGCCCAGCGCCTACCAGCTGTATCTGGAGGGCGAATTCAACGGCTGGAACCAGACCTCCCACCCGCTGACGAATCTGGGAAACGGGAACTGGGAGCTGTACCTCCCCGGGGACGATGCCCTGTGGGACGGCTGCAAGGTCAAGACCGTGGTGGACGCCAACCTGACCCGCACGGAGCACATCCCCCTGTATGCCCGCCGGGTGGTGCAGAACAGGCAGACCATCACCTTCGAGTGCGAGGTGGTGGACGACCGGAAGACCTACCCCTGGACGGACAAGGATTTCGTGGGCGAAGATGAGCTGTATATCTATGAAGCCCACATCGGCATGGCGCAGGAGGAGGGCAAGATCGGCTCCTACCGGGAGTTTGCCGACAATATCCTGCCGAGGATCCACAAGGCGGGCTACAATACCCTCCAGCTCATGGCCATTATGGAGCACCCCTATTACGGCTCCTTCGGCTATCAGGTGAGCAATTTCTTCGCCGCTTCCTCCTGGTTCGGAAGACCGGAAGACCTGAAATATCTGGTGAACAAGGCTCACGCCATGGGCATCCGGGTGCTGCTGGACGTGGTGCATTCCCATGCCGCCAGGAACACCGCCGAGGGCATCAATATGTTCGACGGCACCACCTGGCAGTTCTTCCACGACGGCCCCAAGGGCGACCATCCCGCCTGGGGCACAAAGTGCTTTGACTACGGCAAGACCGGCGTCATTCACTTCCTGCTGTCCAATCTGAAATTCTGGATGACGGAGTACCACTTTGACGGCTTCCGCTTCGACGGTGTGACCTCCATGCTGTACCATGACCATGCCCTGGGCACGGACTTCACCTCCGACGGCAAGTATTTTTCCTACAACACCGATACCGATGCGGTGACCTATTTGCAGCTCGCCAACGAGCTGATCCGTCAGGTGAACCCCGAGGCCGTCACCATTGCCGAGGATATGTCCGGTATGCCCGGCATGTGCCTGCCCATTGCGGACGGCGGCATCGGCTTTGACTACCGTCTGGGCATGGGACTGCCGGATATGTGGATCAAGGCGGTGAAGGGGCAGGACGAATTCTGGGACATCAATAAGATGTGGGGCAGCATGTGCCTGCGCCGCCCCGGAGAGAAGACCGTGGCCTATGTGGAGTCCCACGATCAGGCGCTGGTGGGCGACCAGACGATGATCTTCCGCCTGGCCGGGGCAAATATGTACACCGACATGAACAAGGACTGCCACAACCCCGTGATCGACCGCGCCATTGCCCTGCATAAAATGATCCGCCTGTTCACCCTGTCCGGCGGCGGGGAGGCGTACCTCAACTTTATGGGCAACGAATTTGGTCATCCCGAATGGATCGACTTCCCCCGGGAGGGCAACGGCTGGAGCTTCCATTACTGCCGCCGCCAGTGGAGCCTGAAGGACAACGGGATGCTCAAATACCAGTGGCTGGGGGACTTTGACGAGGATATGATTCACCTGACCAAGGAAAACCGGATTTTCGACCAGCGTATGGCAGACCTGCTGCTGATGAAAGCGCCGGAGCAGACCCTTGCCTACTACCGCCACGGCCTGATGTTCGTGTTCAACTTCCACTTTGGCAACTCCCTGAATAACGTCCTCATCCCGGTTCACCGGCCGGGAGAATACACGGTGGTTCTGTCCACCGACGACGAAAAGTACGGCGGCTTTGGAAACGTGGCGAAAAAGACCTACGCCACCAAGCGTTTTGACGGCAGGGACTTTATTGAGCTGTACATCCCCGCCAGAACCGGCTTCGTGCTGAAGGAAAAGGTGATCCTCCCAGAACCTCCGAAAAAAGCAGCGAAATAACGGAAGGCGGCGTGACCGGGTTCGGTCACGCCGTTTTTGTGCGAAATATGCAGTAAAACGATTTGACGTGTGCAGGAAACTTTGTGCATTTCACAGATTTCTTGACTTCTGCGGCGAAAAATGAATTTTCGACCAATCTGATGTTGCATTTTCGGTGCTTCGGACATATAATATACACGTAAAATCTGTCAAAATGCCGAAAGGATGATCGATATGACTCCCTATTCCTGCATGACCCGGGAAGAACTGGAACGTGAATACGGCAGCGTGCTGGCGTCCTACGAAGCCTGCAAGGCCCAGGGGCTCAAGCTGAACATGGCCCGGGGCAAGCCCGCGACGGAGCAGCTGGACATGGTCAGCGGCCTGCTGACCGTGCTGCAAACTCCCGAGGATTGCTATGACGACGGCGTGGACGCCCGGAATTACGGCGAGCTGGCGGGCATCCCCAGTGCCCGGAGATACTGGGCGGACGTGCTGGGCTGCAAGGCGGATCAGGTGTTTGTGGGCGGCGCGGCTTCTCTGAACATGATGTTCGACGTGGTATCCCGCGCCTATACCCACGGCCTGCTCCACAGCCCCAAGCCCTGGTGCCGGGAGGAAAAGGTGAAATTTCTTTGCCCCGCCCCCGGCTATGACCGGCATTTCCAGATCGGCGAATTTTTCGGCGCGGAGCTGATCCCCGTCCCCATGACTCCCGAAGGGCCGGACATGGACGTGGTGGAGGAGCTGGTGAAGGACCCCCAGGTCAAGCTCATCTGGACGGTGCCCAAATACTCCAACCCCGACGGAATTATTTACTCCGACGAGACCATCCGCCGCTTTGCCCACCTGAAGCCCGCCGCCCCGGACTTTGCCATCATCTGGGACAATGCCTACGGCGTCCACGAATTTGAGGGCGACTATGTCCCGTTCCCGGACATCCTTTCCCTGTGCGACGAGGCGGGACGGCCGGATATGGTCTATGAGTTCGCGTCCACCTCCAAGATCACCTTCGCCGGCGGCGGCATTTCCTGCATGGCTGCCAGCGAGGCCAATATCTGCTACTTCACCGGCATTTTCGGTGTGCAGATGATCTCCTATGACAAGGTCAACCAGCTGCGCCATGTGCGTTTCCTGAAGGACAAGGCGCATACGTTGGAAATTATGAAGCTCCACGCCTCCGTCATGGCGCCGAAATTTGAGTGCGTGGCAAAATGGCTGAACCGGGAGATCAGGCCTTTGGACATCGCCCGCTGGAACGACCCCAAGGGTGGCTATTTCGTCAGCCTGTTCGCCATGCCCGGCACGGCGAAGCGGGTCTGGGAGCTGTGCCGGGACGCCGGCGTGGTGCTGACCAACGCCGGCGCGACCTATCCCTACCGCCACGACCCGGAGGATTCCAACCTCCGCATCGCCCCCAGCCTGCCCCCGGTGGCGGAGCTGGAAAAAGCCATGGAGGTACTGTGCCTGAGCCTGCGTCTTTCGGCGCTGGAAAAGCTGCTGGCAAAGTAAATACGCCTGAATTTTCAAGAGACGGCGCGGCCAAAGCCGCGCCGTCTCTTCGTGTCCCCAAATTTCCCGAGAATTTTCCGGAAATGTGTTAGAGTGCATCTGAAAACTGTCAAAGCGCCCGGACAGAAGCTCTTTTTGCCCTGTGCCGCGCCATTTTCCCTTGAAATGCTTTGTGCATTTCCCACTTTTGAAACCGCACAGATAGAGGAAAAGATCCGCTATCCAGCCGCAGACGATTTATTCAGAGGTTCCTTAAGTCCTCAGGAGCCTCTCCATCCATTTTTTCAACCGCCGTGTCAGCTTCTGGGGCTCTCTGACCGGCTCTGCGGGGACGTGGGGGGATCGCTGCATAAAATAGTCCTGGGAATCAAACGGTACGGCGCTGT
>DJNI01000027.1:30542-53064 GCA_002436765.1 Clostridiales bacterium UBA6468 | reverse complement strand
TTATTTATTTTCTTTTATACTACTATCTCCGCGTCACCCAGCCGGATGGAGACGTGGCCGTGACCGCGCCCGTGTGGATGGACGGGTACGACGATATGGGCATTGAGCGCTTCACGTCGGATACGGCCGCCCCTGTCCGGGGCGAGGAGATCGGCCTGACGGTGACGCTGTATAACGACGAGCCGGTGGATTTTGCCGTGGAATCCCTGGAGCTTTATGCCGACGACACGCCGGTCGAAACGATCCCCGACCCGGGAAACGTGGCAGGCATGAGCACGCGGGACTATACCATCCCTTATACCCATCAGGAGCTGGGCGTGACGGAGTTCCGGGTCGAGGCGATCGGCAGCATGAATGGGGAAAGACGCAGCTATGAGGACACGCTGAGCCTGAGCTTCCGGGTGCCGGAGCAGGTGAAGCACATCGCCGTGGACGCTTCCCATGACAATTCCGGCATTGACAGGCTGAACCGACTGGTGGAAATTGCTGCCCGGAACAGCATTTCGGTGAAGAAATTTGAGACGGAGCTGCCGGAAAACAGCGAGCTTCTGCTGATAACCGCCCCGTCGGAGTCCTTTGACGAAGAATTTGTGGAGAGGGTCAGAGCCTTTGCCGAAAACGGCGGCACGGTCATTCTCTGCGGACAGGCGGATATGGGCGACCGGGATCTGCACACCTCCGACGAGCTGAACAAACTGCTGGAGGCCATGGGCGCGACGGTGCGCCTGAACGACGACACCGCCTGGGACGAGGAAAGCGGCGGCAATACGCCAGACGCGGTATCCACCAATGTGTTCAACCCTGACAGCGGTCTGACGAGTTCCCTGACGCCGGAGCAGACCTTCACCCAGCGCGCCGGATGCACCGTGAATCCGGGGAGCGGCACGCATCTGGTGAAGGGGCGCAGCACCACCCGCGGCGTGGACGCGGACGGCGACGGGCAGGAAACCGACGGGGACGCAGTGCTGCTTGCTTTTGAGGAACTCCCATGCGGCGGTAAGGTGTACGTCAGCGGCGGACTGCTCCTGTCGGACGACGCCATGAAGGAGCCGGACAATGTCTGGAAGAGCGTCAGCGGAAACCAGGGAATCGTGGAAGCGCTGCTGAAAATTGAACGGGCGGCGTATCCGGAGCTGGTCACCATCGGGGAAATGCGCTCCGGCAAGGCCGGGGAAATATACCACATCCGCGGCTGGGTGACCTCCGGAACCTCCCGCCCCGGCAACACCTTCTCAAAGACCGTTTATTTGCAGGACGATACCGGCGGCGTTGCTCTGGTGCCGTTTGCCGGGGACGAAGTCCAGGTCGGCACGCCCATAGAGGCGGTGGGGCGCAAGGAGATCCGCGGCGGCAACGTGGTGCTGAAGCTCATCGACTGCGAGGTGCTGGACGAGCCGCTTTACAACTACACGCCGGAAACCATCCCGAATAAGACCGCCATGGATTACGAAACAAACGGCGGCCGCCTGGTGCAGGTGGAGGGCAAGGTGACGAAGGTGACCTATGCCGTCGGCGGCAGGGGAATCTCCCGCATCACGCTGAAGGACGGAAACGGCGATTATGCGGAGATCCTGGTCGAGGACGGTATCGTGTCCGGCGCGGACGGGGAAAATAACCTGGCTTCTCAGGTGAAGAAGGGGCGCACCGTGCGGGCGATCGGCATTCTCCATCTGGACAGCGAGGGCACGCCGGTTCTTAGGGTGCGCAACTGTGACGAGGTGGTCTACGTGCCGCCTGTGCCGGTTTCCGGCGGTTCCCGGAGAAATCCCCGCACCGGCGATCTGATCTGGATCGCCGTGGGCGTGATGGCGCTGTCCGGAGTCGGGCTTGCGGTGTTGCTGAAGAAGAAAAAACGGTAAAATGATGCCGGGGGCTGACCGCCCCCGGCATTTCAGTGCGCCCAAAAGCCTTGCAGAGTTTGCCGCCCGCAGGCGGCAATCCCTTTGTCAAAAAAGGCCAACGGCCTTTTTTGACAGGCGAATGCCGGGGGCAGTCAGCCCCCGGCATTCTTACATTAAATGTGTATGTACTGCTTGTTCAGCCTGTCCGCCTTACAGAACAGGACGAAGCCGATGGCGAAGATGATGACCAGCATGCCCACGGCGATGTTTTCGTTTTGCAGCTCCAGAGCGAACACGTGGAACGACCGCCCGTCGGTGAGCTGGCTGACCACGGCGATCAGGGTCGTACCCAGGAAGGACGCCCCCTTGCCGCAGATGTCCATCAGACCAAAGTATTCGCCGCTGCGCTCCGCCGGGATGATCTTCCCCAGGTAGCTGCGGCTCAGCGCCTGAATGCCGCCCTGGAACATACCCACCAGAACCGCCAGCACCCAGAACTGCCACTGGGACACCAGAAACACGGCGAACAGGGTAATGCCGGTGTAGCAGAGGATGCAGATCTTAATGAGCAGCCCCGTGTCGTACTTGGCGGAGAACCGGCCGAAGGCGATGGAGCAGGGAAAGGCCACGAACTGGGTCAGCAGCAGCGCCAGCAGCAGTCCGGTGGTGTCCAGCCCCAGGGCGGTGCCGTAGGCCGTGGCCATGTCGATGATGGTATAAACGCCGTCGATGAAGAAGAAAAAGGCCAGCAGGTACAGGAAAATATGCTTCTGCTGCCGAACCTCCCGGAAGGTTTCTCCCAAGCGCCGGAAGGTGGAAGAAACGGGATTGCCGTCATGCTCTGCGAAGGCGGTCTGACGGTAACGCCTCAGCAGCGGCTGGGTGCATAGGAACCACCACACGGCGGTAATGAGGAAGGAAACGATCATGGCCGTCCCCGCGCCGACGCCGATCTTATCGCCGAACAGCACCAGCAGCAGGCAGAGGATGAAGGGGATCACGGAGCCGATGTAGCCGTAGGCGTAGCCCATGGAGGAGATTTTGTCCATCCGCTCGTCGGTGGTGACCTCCGGGAGCATGGCGTCGTAGAACACCAGACTGGAGGAATAGCCGACTTTGGCGAGAACGAACACGATCAGAAACGCCAGCCATCCCGCCGTCACACCCATGGCGGCGCAGCCGAGAACGCCAAAAAGCATACAGGCCACGAAAATGGGCTTTTTAAATCCCCGATGGTCGGCCAGCGTGCCGCAGATGGGGCCGATGACGGCCACCAGCAGCGTGGCAACGGAACCGGCGTAGCCCCAGTAGGATAAGTACAATGACTCGTTCAGCTCGCCGGCGGTGGCGAGAGAATTAAAATAGATGGGGATCAGGGTCGAGACCAGCAGAATGAACGCCGAATTACCGATGTCATAGAGAATCCAGCTCCGCTCCAGCGCGGTGAGTTTGCTTTTCTTCATTTCTACCACTCCTTACATCTTAACCAAAGGCCGGGGCAAAATCCTGCCCCAGAGGCTCGCCGGTGCGCATGTGCTCGTCCAATTGGTTCAGCAAAACGGGATAGCGCTTCAGGGCGCGGTTGTACAGCACCAGCATTTCGCTGTCCATCCACAGCCAGCGGTCGCTCCCGTGATCCGGCATGAGCTGATCCTCCACATAGGCCTTGTGGGTCAGATGCAGCAGCCGCCGGACGCGCCTGCGGTTCTTGCTTGCCAGGAACCGGGTGGCGCGGGCCATATTGCGGACGCAGGTATGGATATTCGCCGGAGTGGCGGGGGGATAAAAGAGGGCCACCGTGACGCACTCCCCCCGGGTCAGGCGCATGTGGGCACTGCCGTCGTAGGTGTGGGGCTGGGGGATGCCGTCGGATTCCAGAAGATACCGGTCAAATTCCGATTCCAGCTCCACATGGCGGGCGCTGCCCTCCGCATCTTTTTTCTCCACGTAGGGATGGCACACGGAGTCCAGGCAGTAATGCCCCAGAAGCCCCAGCAGATAGACCCGCCCGGCCTCGCTGCCCGCCTGGGCGCAGACCCGGGCGAAAAAGTCCTGCCCGGACTGGGCGTGAAAGACGCCGCCCAGCCTCCCCACAGCGGTTTTGATCAGGGGGTTATAGTAAAAGAAAATATCCGGCCCGTGCAGACCCATGTCGTAAAGCCGCCGGAATCGCTGGATGCTTCGGCGGTCGTTGGGACTCATCCCGGAAAGCAGCTGCTTTCCGAAGCGGTAATGGGCGTAATTTGCTGGCATGAAACGTCACCTCGTTGCTTTTTCTCACATTTCTCCATTCTACATGAAAATCCGGCAAAAGAGAAGCACTTTTTCAAAAAATCTACTGCAAATTTCTGTAAAGCCAAAACGTTGCAATGCTTATGACACCGTGGTATAATGAATAAAATTACCATTTTCGAGGTGCGATATGGAAACACGCAAGCTATATTATGAAGATCCCCACCTTTCCCGGTTCACGGCGGAGGTGCTTTCCTGCACGAAGGCCGCGGACGGGTGGGAGGTCACGCTGTCCGCTACCGCCTTTTACCCCGAGGGGGGCGGTCAGGCGGGAGATTCCGGGACCCTGAACGGCGTCCGGGTGCGCACTACCCGGGAACGGGATGGCGCGGTGATTCACCTGTGCGAAGCGCCCCTGGAAGTGGGCGCGGAGGTCACGGGGGTGATCGACTACGACCTGCGCTTCCCGCGGATGCAGCAGCACTCCGGGGAGCATATCGTCTCCGGCATCCTGAACCGCCGCTATGGCTGCCACAACACCGGCTTTCACATGGGCGCGGACGTCATCACCATCGACTTTGACGGGGTGATTCCGCCCCAGGTGCTGCCGGAAATCGAAGCGGAGGCCAACGGGGCGGTGTGGAAGAATCTGCCCGTGGGGTGCTGGTATCCCAGTCCGGAGGAGCTGCCTACCATCCCCTACCGCACGAAAAAAGCCCTTGCCTGGCCGGTGCGGATCGTGGAGATTCCCGGCTATGACTGCTGCGCCTGCTGCGGCACCCATGTGGCGGCTACGGGGGAGATCGGTCTTATCAAGCTGCTGAGCGCGGTGAGCTTCCGGGGCGGCACCCGGATCGAGATGGCCTGCGGCTCCCAGGCGCTGGCGCTGCTGAACGCGGCCTTTGACCAGAACCGGCAGGTTTCCCAGGCGTTTTCCGCGAAAATCACGGAGACCGGCGAAGCCGCCCGGCGGATGAACGAGCTGCTTTCGGCGCAGAAGTACCGCATGGCGGGGCTGGAAAAGCGGATCTTCGCCGGGATTGCCGAAAGTTATGTCAACCGAGGAAACGTCCTGCACTTTGAGGAAGACTTAAGCGCCGACGGCGTTCGGGAGTTGGCGGACGCCATCGCGGACAAATGCGGCGGCAGGGCGGCGGTGTTCAGCGGCGGCGAGGGCGGTTACGCCTACTGCCTGATCGCCCGTCAGGGCGACCTGCGGCAGCTGAACCGGGACATGACCGCCGCGCTCCATGGCCGGGGCGGCGGAAAGCCCCTCTGCCAGCAGGGGCGGGTGCAGGCGTCGAGGGACGAAATCGAAGCCTTTTTCGCCGACCGGAAGTGAAATTAGCAGTTCGATGCGGAAAAAGAGCGTACGAAGCCGCTTTTTGTTCATAAATTCGACTTTTATTCTCTTTGCGCTTATGCTATAATACCCAAAATGACCTGTGCCGTCCAAACCGTTCGGCGAGCACAAAAGGAGAAACATATGGGAGTATTTGACAAAATTTTCGGCACCCGTTCCCAGCGGGAGATCAGGAAGATCCAGCCCACGGTGGATAAAATTCTGGCGCTGGAGGACGAATACAAGGCGCTTTCCGAGGATGCCCTGAAGGCCAAGACCGCCGAATTCAAGAACCGGCTGGATCAGGGGGAAACCCTGGACGATCTTCTGCCGGAAGCCTTTGCCGCTGTCCGGGAGGCGGCTGACCGGGTGCTGGGAATGCGCCCCTACCCCGTTCAGCTCATCGGCGGCGTGGTGCTCCATCAGGGGCGCATCGCCGAAATGAAGACCGGCGAAGGCAAGACCCTGGTCGCCATTCTTCCCTGCTACTTAAACGCGCTGACGGGCAACGGCGTTCACGTCGTCACTGTCAACGAGTACCTTGCCAAGCGTGACTCGGAGTGGATGGGCAAGGTCTACCGCTACATGGGGCTGACCGTTGGTCTGGTGATCCCCGGCATGACCCCGGCGGAGCGCCGGGTGGCCTACGCCGCCGACATCACCTACTGCACCAACAACGAGCTGGGCTTTGACTACCTCCGGGATAACATGGCGATCTACAAGTCCGAGCTGGTACAGCGGGGACACGCCTTCGCCATCGTGGACGAGGTGGACTCCATCCTCATTGACGAAGCCCGTACTCCCCTGATCATCTCTGGCAAGGGGGAGGATTCCTCCAAGCTGTACGAAATGGCCGACCGGTTCGTGTCCACCCTGCGCAAGCAGGTCTTCGCCAAGACCGACGAGAAGGAGATCCACGACGACTACGACTGCGACTACATCGTGGACGAAAAGCAGCGCACCGTGTCCCTCACCGCCAGCGGCATTGCCAAGGCGGAGAGGTTCTTCGGCGTGGAGAACCTGGCCGACGCGGAAAACGCCACCCTCTCCCACCATATCAATCAGGCCATGAAAGCCCGCGGCCTTATGAAGCGGGACATCGACTACGTCATCAAGGACGGGCAGGTCATCATCGTGGACGAGTTCACCGGCCGCCTCATGTACGGCCGCCGGTACAACGAAGGCCTGCATCAGGCCATCGAGGCCAAGGAGGGCGTGACCGTCGCCGGGGAGAGCAAGACCCTCGCCACCATCACCTTCCAGAATTTCTTCCGGCTCTACGGCAAGCTCTCCGGCATGACCGGCACCGCCCTGACGGAGGAAGAGGAATTTAATGCCATCTACAACCTGGACGTGGTGGAAATTCCCACCAACCGCCCGGTCATCCGCATCGACCACCCGGACGTGGTGTACAAGACCGAAGCGGGCAAATTCCGCGCCATCATCCGGCAGGTGAAGGAATGCCACGAAAAGGGTCAGCCCGTGCTGGTGGGTACCATTTCCATTGAAAAGAGCGAAATTTTAAGCAAGCTTCTGAAGCGGGAGGGCATCCCCCACAGCGTCCTGAACGCCAAGCATCATGAGCAGGAAGCCCAGATCGTAGCCCAGGCGGGCAAGCTGGGCGCCGTGACCATCGCCACCAACATGGCCGGCCGCGGTACCGACATCATGCTGGGCGGCAACGCCGATTTCCTGGCAAAAGCGGAGCTTGCGAGAATGGACTTCCCGGAGGAGCTTTTACAGGAGGCCGACTCCTATGCCGAGACCGACGACCCGGAAATTCTGAAGGTTCGCCACACCTACGAAGAGCTGCTGAAAAAGCACAAGGCCGCCATCGCCCAGGAAGCGGAGCAGGTTCGCGCCGCCGGCGGCCTGTTCATCATCGGCACCGAGCGACACGAGTCCCGGCGAATCGACAATCAGCTGCGGGGACGTTCCGGCCGTCAGGGCGACCCCGGCGAAAGCCGCTTCTACCTGAGCTTGCAGGACGATCTCATGCGCCTGTTCTCCACCGACCGGGTAATGAGCATGATGGACTCCCTGGGCTTAGATGAGGACACCCCCATCGACGCGAAGATCCTCAGCAACGCCGTGGAGAATGCCCAGAAGAGCGTGGAATCCCGGAACTTCCGCGCCAGAAAGAACGTTCTGGAATACGATAACGTCATGAACACCCAGCGTGAAATTATCTACGCCCAGCGGCAGAAGGTGCTGGACGGGGAAGACCTGCGGGAGAACATGATGCAGATGCTCCGCTCCCTGGTGGAGAGCAGCGTTTCCACCGCCCTCAGCGAGCACGGCGGCGTGGTGAACGAGGACGGCCTGAAGAGCCTGGCGGGCGCCATGGAGGGCATCTACTTCGCCAAGGGCACCCTGGCGTCCCGCCGGGAGCGGCTGCTGGCCATGAACGCAGGCGAGCTGACGGACACCGTTTTTGAAATTGCCCGGCGCACCTACGAGGCCAAGGAAGCTGCCTACACCCCCAAGATCATGCGGGAGCTGGAGCGTGTCATCATGCTCCGGGTGGTGGACGAATACTGGATGGACAACATCGACGCCATGGACGACCTGAAGCAGGGCATCGGTCTGCGGGCCTACGGCCAGCACGACCCGGTGGTGGCCTACAAGGAAGAGGGCTACCAGATGTTCGAGGCCATGATCACGGCCATCAAGGAGGAGACCATCCGCCGGATGTTCCTGGTGCAGCTGCGTCCCGCCCAGGAGGTCAAGCGGGAAAAGGTCGCCAAGGAGACCGGCACCTCCGCCCCGGACAAGTCCCAGGTCAAGCGCGCGCCGGTGCGTAAGGAGCACAAGGTCGGTCCCAACGACCCCTGCCCCTGCGGCAGCGGCAAGAAGTACAAGAAGTGCTGTATGCAGAAGGACAAGCTCAGCGAGTAGGAAGACCTCGGAAGTAAGGCGTAAAATGCCTTGCTTCCGACGCGAGAAAACGAGATTATGATACGAACACAGAAATACGAGACACTCCAATACCTGACCGCCGACGGCATCTCCGTCCCTCATGGGTTCACCACCCGCCTGGGCGGCATCAGCACCGGCGCCAAGAGCAGCCTGAATCTGGCCGTAGGCCGGGGGGACACTCTGGAAAACGTGGAGGAAAACCTCCGCCGCCTTGGCCGCGCCGTGGGCTTTGACCCGGAAAAGCTGGTGATGACCCTGCAAATTCATTCGGACATCGTCCGGGTGGTGACGGAGAAGGACCATATCAGTCTGTGCCACCGGGACTATCCCAAATGCGACGCCCTGGTGACGAACACCCCCGGGGTTGCCCTGCTGGTGTTCACAGCCGACTGCACGCCGCTGCTGTTTTTCGACCCCGTGACCGGGGCGGTGGGCGCAGCCCACGCCGGTTGGCGGGGAACTGCCCAGGCCATCGGCGCAAAGGTGGTGCGCGCCATGGCGGAGAGCTTCGGCACGAAGCCGGAGAACATCCGCGCCGCCATCGGCCCCAACATCGGCATGTGCCATTTTGAGACGGATGCCGACGTCCCCGAGGCCATGCGCGCCGCCTTTGGCGCAGACGCAGACGCGTATATCGAAAAACGGGGCGAAAAATACCATCTGGACTTAAAGCAGATCAACGCCATGGTTCTGCGCCGCTGCGGCGTGGAGCACATTGACATTAGTGACGACTGTACCGTGTGCAGCTGCGACCGCTTCTGGTCTCACCGGGCGACCGGCGGGGAACGGGGATCCCAGGGCGCGGTGATCGTCTGCCGGGAGGTGACGGGATGAAAAAGGGAATATCCGCGCTGCTGGCGCTTGCCCTTTGCCTGGGGTGCTTCACCGGCTGCGTCGGGAGCATCGACAATTCCGGCTACGTCCCTACGGGAGACGCCCTTCTGATGGAAGGGGAAGACCCGGCGGAGGAGACCATCGCGCCGGACTCTCAGGATCTGACCCTGGCCTACTACCCCGACCGCTCCATGAACCCCCTGTACGGCAGCGACTATACCAACCGTGTGCTCATGTCCCTGATGTACCAGCCGCTGTTCGCGGTGGATTCCAGGAACAATACGACCCCCATTCTGTGCTCCCGCTACCAGATCACCCCGGATAACCGCACCTGGACGATCTACTTAGAGCCGGACGCCACCTTCTCCGACGGCACCCGGGTCACGGTGCAGGACGTGGTTGCGAGCTACGAGCAGGCACGGGAAAACGTGTATTATAAGGGACGCTTCACCCACATCGCCCGGGTGGAGCTGTCCAGCGACGGCGGCGTGGACTTTTTCCTGGACACGCCGTACCAGAATCTGGCGCTGCTGCTGGATATCCCCATCGTCAAGGCCGCGGAGGTGACCGCGGACAACCCCCTGGGCACCGGCCCCTACTCCCTGGAAGAGGGCATCGGCGGCAAGCATTTGCAGCGGGTGACGAACTGGTGGTGCAGCAGCGACGATCTTGTGGCGAAGGATTCCTCCATTGCCCTGGTGGAAGCGGAATCCGCCGCCCAGATCCGGGACGAGTTTGAATTTTCCAACTTAAGTGTGGTCTGCACCAACCCCCAGACGGATTCCTACGCCGACTACCGCTGCGACTTCGAGCTGTGGGAGGTGGACAGCGGCTACCTGATGTATATCGGCTGCAACGTCACCTGGAGTCATTTCTTCGATGACGGCACCCTGCGTACCTTCCTGACCTACGGCATCGACCGGCAGGCGCTGGTGGACGACAACTACGCCGGCCTCGCACTGCCCACGACCCTGCCCGTTTCCCCCATGTCGCCCTATTACAGCAAAAGTCTTGCGGCGAACTATGATTACGACGAAATGCGCTTCATCGACGCGGAAAGCAAGCTCCGCGTTCCCACCGACGACAAGGGCGTGACGAGGACGCTCAAGCTGCTGGTCAACAGCGACGATTCCGCCCGTCTGCGCTGCGCCCGGGACATCGCGGCCACGCTGACGGAGCTGGGCCTTGCCTGCGAGACGGTGGAGAGTCCCACCAGCGTTTACGAAGCCCGGCTCAATGCGGCCAACTACGACATTTACCTGGGGGTCACGAAGCTGCCCGCGACGGGGGATCTGTCCGAGTTCTTCCGCCCCTGGGGCGACATGAGCTGGGGCGGCATTTCCAACGAGACCATTTACAATATGGTCAATCTGTCTCTGGAAAACAGCGGCAACTACTATAACCTGTACAAGCTGCTGGCGGATCAGGGGCATATCATCCCCGTAATGGCCGGTTACTACGCCATCTACGCCAAGCGGGGCGTGCTCAGCGATCTGAACCCAGCCCGGGACAACGTGTTCTACTACACCCTGGGCAAGACCATGGAAAGCAGCAAGATCGCGACCCAATTCAGCTGATACTGAACTCCAATTAAAATCTTAAGAAAAGATTTTAATTGCCCGAAGGGCAAGGAGTTCATATGAGATTTGTTTTGTGATTTTTTCCTTATAAATCACAAAACAGGCAGCGCCAACAGGCGATGCCTTCCTGATTAAAATCTTTGATTTAATCAGGAAACAGTATGAGAGAGACCGCAGATCTGCGAAAAAATATCTACCAACAGGAAAGGAAGAAAATCATGAAAAGCGTTATTGCCCTGATGCTTGCGCTGACGCTGCTGCTGTGCGGCTGCGGCGCAAAAAGCGTGCCTGCCACGACCCCCTCCACCGTGCCGGAAACCACCGCCGCCCCCACTACCGAGCCCACCACGGAGCCGACCACCGTGCCCACCACGGAGCCGGAGGTTTATGTCAACCCCCTGAACGGCGAGGTTCTGGACGCGCCCTTCACCGGCCGGATTTTTGCCAACACCGTGAGCAATCTGGCGGACAACATTCCCCATGTGGGCGTGGTGAAGGCGGACATGCTGATCGAGTGCTACGTCAACATGGACAGCGTGGTGCGCTGCCTGGCGCTGTTCACGGATATCGATTCCGTGGACGCCATCGGCTCCACCCGTTCCACCCGTCCCATGTTCAACAGCATCGCCCAGCACTATGACCTGATCCTGTCCCACGCCGGCGGATCCGATCAGGCGCTGAAGGACGCCAAGGATCGGGGCGTGGAGAACTTCAACATCGATTCCTGGGCGGTGGCCTCCACCGGCGCCTCCTATCGGGACACCGAGCGCAAGGGCGCGTATGAGAACACCCTTTACGGCATCGGCCCCGGCATCAAGGCCTACGCCGAGTCTCAGGGCTACCCCATGACCCTGGAGCGGGACTACGGCTTCAACTTCACCGACGACGGCACCCCGGCGGACGGCGTCGAGGCCAAGGACATCAGCATCACGCTGGTCTACGAAAAGGCCAGAAAGGAAACGCGGATGGTCTACGACGAGAGCACGGGCAAATACGCCTTCAACCAGTACGGCCAGGTCATGACCGATCTGAAGACCGGGGAAGTGGAAGCTTTCCGGAACGTCATCGTCATGTATGCGGACATCACCACCACCGGCATTTACCACATCGCGGACTTTTCTGCCGGCGGCACGGGCTATTTTGCCTGCGGCGGCAAGCTCATTCCCGTCACCTGGAGCTGCGCCGGAGATAAAGAACCGTTCCGGTTCTTCACGGAAAGCGGCGAGCCGCTGGAGCTTGGCCGGGGCAACACCTACATGGCCATCTGCACGCCTCAGTCCCCCGTAGTCTGCGAGGGAATGCCGGAGCAGCCCGCCGAAACGACGGAAGCCGCGTCCTGAGTTTGACGCGGATATTCCGGGAAATGAAAAGCGCCCGCCGCGCCACGCGGCGGGCGCTTTTGCACGAATGAGCAACATGCACCGAAAAATGGCAAAAACTGATGGGAATTTTACGAAAATAACACTTTACAACGCAGGGGGATTATTGTATAATGTAATCCGTATGGGGATATCGAATCCATATCCGAATCGTAAAATACTGCCTTCCGGCAGTAATAAAAATGGAGGAATTACCATGTCTGTTAAAGTTGCAATCAATGGTTTTGGCCGTATCGGCCGTCTGGCGTTCCGTCAGATGTTCGGTGCCGAGGGTTTTGAAGTCGTCGCCATCAACGACCTGACCTCTCCCAAGATGCTGGCTCACCTGCTGAAGTACGATTCCACTCAGGGCAACTACGCTGCTCAGGGTCACGTCGTTGAGGCCGGCGAGGACTACATCACCGTGGACGGCAAGAAGATCACCATTTACGCCAAGGCCAACGCTGCCGAGCTGCCCTGGGGCGAGCTGGGTGTGGACGTTGTTCTGGAGTGCACCGGTTTCTACACTTCCAAGGCCAAGGCTCAGGCGCACATCGACGCCGGCGCCAAGAAGGTCGTCATTTCCGCTCCTGCCGGCAATGACCTGCCCACCATCGTTTACAACGTTAACCACAACACCCTGACCAAGGAAGACAACATCATCTCCGCCGCTTCCTGCACCACCAACTGCCTGGCTCCCATGGCCAAGGCTCTGAACGACGGCTGGAAGATCCAGTCCGGCATTATGTGCACCATCCACGCCTACACCGGCGACCAGATGATCCTGGACGGCCCCCAGCGCAAGGGCGACCTGCGTCGTTCCCGTGCCGGCGCTGTGAACATCGTTCCCAACTCCACCGGCGCTGCCAAGGCCATCGGCCTGGTCATCCCCGAGCTGAACGGCAAGCTGATCGGCGCCGCTCAGCGTGTTCCCACCCCCACCGGCTCCACCACCATCCTGAACGCCGTTGTTGAGGGCAACCCCACCAAGGACGAGATCAACGCCCAGATGAAGTCTCAGGCCACCGAGTCCTTCGGCTACAACACCGACGAGATCGTTTCCTCCGACATCATCGGTATGCGTTTCGGCTCCCTGTTCGATGCCACCCAGACCATGGTCATCAACCTGGGCAACGGCACCAGCCAGGTGCAGGTCGTTTCCTGGTACGACAACGAGAACTCCTACGTTTCTCAGATGGTCCGCACCATCAAGCACTTCGCTACCCTGCTGTAATTCCGGTTCGGATAACGTAAGTATCCCCGCGGCATGAAAGTGCCGCGGGGATTTTTCACTGTTCAGGGCTGCCAGAACTCGCCGAGACTCCGGCGCACCTTGCCAGTGTAACCCGTCACCGGGTGGGCTTCCAGCATGGAGCGCAGCACCGCTTCCTCGGTGGCCTCCGCCACGGCGCGGAAGGCGTCGTCCATGTGGGATTCGTGGATGCAGCGGAAATTCAGGCAGTCGCCCTGGGCCGGGATCCGGTTGGCGGTGGAAAAGCCCACCATAATTTCACCGCTGCCGTGGCCGATGTAGCTGCCCAGCCGGGCAAGCCCCACACTGCACCGGCGGATGATCCGCCCCAGCTGGCGGGAGGTGACGGGCAGGTCGGTGCCGACGATCATGATGCAGCTGCCCTCGTCCGGGGTGTCCTCCCGGATGCGCCGCTCGATCTCCTTACCGATAGTTTCCCCGCCGACGGTCAAATCCCGCAGACAGCCGTGGTTCGTCAGAACCAGCACGCCCAGGGTGAAAGTTTCTCCCCCGATTGTTATCAGACGGGAGGAGGAACCGATGCCGCCCTTCAGGTCATGGCAGGTCATGCCCTTCCCCGCGCCCACGTCCCCCTGAGCAAAGTCCGCCGACGCGGCGGCAATGGCGGCGAATACCTCCGCCTGCCCCACCGCCCGGTGACGGATGTCGTTCAGGGACGCGTCGTTGCACTCGCACACCACGGGATTCACGGAAAGAACCGGATATCCCCGGCGCTCCCCCTGGCGGCACATGTATTCCACCATGGCGTCGTGAACCAGCCCCACGTTCAGGGTGTTCGTCAGGGCGATGGGGGTTTCCAGCGTACCCAGCTCGCCGATCTGCATCAGCCCGGCGGTTTTCCCGAAGCCGTTGAGAACGTGGTAGGCCGCAGGCATTTTGCTGCGGAAAATGTCGTCCTCGCAGGGCAGGATCACCGTCACGCCGGTTTTGTGCCGTTCATTGTCCACGGTGCAGTGGCCGACGCGGACACCGGCCACGTCAGCGATGGAATTCAGCGGCCCCCGGGGCATACGGCCGATGTTCAAGTCCATAAAAATTCCTCCCGATTGTTTTTCTGACATTATACCGTTCCCGGCGGAAGAATGCAACGGCTTTGCCGATTTTTCTGCCGGCGACGGAAGCGCCCCCAAAAAAACCGGGAAAAACCCCGGCGAACCATTGCAAGAACGGCGGAAATTTGATACTATATAGAAAACCCGGGGCGCCCGCCCCGAAAAACGATCGGGTGAAGCCATGAACACCAAGGAAGATTACATTGCCGTCTTCGACTCCGGCGTGGGCGGCATCAGCGTGCTGCGGCATCTGCGTCGCCTTATGCCCGGGGAACGGTATCTCTATTTCGGCGACTCCGCCAACGCCCCCTACGGCACCAAGACCAGAGACGAGGTGGAGTCTCTCACCTTCGCCGCAGTGGGGCGGCTGATGGCCCGGGGCGTCAAGGCGCTGGTGGTGGCCTGCAACACGGCGACCTCCGCCGCCATTCACGATCTGCGGGAAGCCTACCCGGACACCATCGTCATCGGCATCGAGCCTGCCCTCAAGCTGGCCTACGACCGGTATCACGGCGGCGGCATCGGCGTGATGGCCACGCCCATGACACTGCGGGAGGAAAAATTTGAAGCCCTGATGCACCGCTATGACCGCAGCTGCCGGGTCTATAAGATCCCCGCGCCGGGGCTGGTGGAGCTGGTGGAGCGGGGGCAGGGGAATTCTAAGGAAGCGGAAAACTTGCTGCGGGCGCTGTTCGCCCCCTATCAGGGGAGGCTGGATGCGGTGGTGCTGGGCTGCACCCATTATCCCTTTGCGGCGAAGGCCATTTCCCGGGTGCTGGGAAGCGGCGTTGCCCTGTTAGACGGGGGCGACGGCACCGCCCGGGAGACCCGCCGCCGGTTGGCGGAGGCAGGTCTTCTGGAAAACGGAGCAGGCGAGGTCATCCTCACCAACAGTCTCCCGGAGGGATCGATCCTCGAATTATCCCGGAAGCTGCTGGAGGAGTAAACGATATGGAGGAAAAAATCATGGACGACGGTATTCTGGTCATCGGCATTGCCGGGGGCACGGGCAGCGGCAAAACCACTCTGATGAACAATCTGATCTCCCGCTTTGAGGGCATGGTCACGGTCATCAGCCATGACAACTACTATAAGCGCCACGACGACATGACCTACGAGGAGCGCAGCCAGCTCAATTACGACGAGCCTGCCGCCTTCGACACCAGCCTGATGGTCTACCACCTGGAGGAGCTGCGCCGGGGGCACGCCATCGAATGCCCGGTGTACGACTTCACCATCCATAACCGGTCGGAGCAGACCATCCATCTGGTGCCGAAAAAGGTCATCATCGTGGAGGGCATTCTGATCTTCGAGAACGAGGAGCTGCGAAACCTCATGGACATCCGCATTTTCGTGGACACCGATGCGGACATTCGCCTGTGCCGCCGGATCAAGCGGGACGTGAACAAGCGGGGAAGAACCCTGGAAAGCGTGCTGAAGCAGTATCAGGAAACGGTCAAGCCCATGCACGAGCGGTACGTGGAGCCGAGCAAGAAGTACGCCAACATCGTCGTCCCCGAGGGCGGGAAAAACCTGGTGGCGCTGGACATGATCATCGGCCGCATTCAGCGGCATCTGGAGGAAACATGAATTACGAGAGCCTGATATTTGACATTGACGGAACCCTCTGGGATTCCCGCGCCCTGGTGGCGGAGGGCTACAACATCCAGCTGAAAAAGGAAGGGCTTTCCCGGTACTGCATCACGGCGGAGACCCTGAAGCCCCTGTTCGGCCGGGTGATGACGGAAATTGCCGACGTTATCTTTGCCGACTTTCCGGAAAAGGAGCGCTACGCCCTGATGGCGCGGTGCATGGAGACGGAGAACCGCCATCTTCGGGAAAACCCCTGCCACATCGGCTACCCCGGCGTCCGGGAGACGATGGAAAGCTTAGCGAAAACCCACCGCCTGTTCATCGTCAGCAACAGCCAGCAGGGCTATCCGGAGCTGTGCATTTCCAAGCTGGGGCTGACCGGCTGCATCACCGGCCATCTGTGCTTCGGCGACACCGGCACCAGCAAGGGAAAGACCATCCGCGCCCTGATGGACAGGTACCATATCACCTCCTGCGCCTACATCGGTGACACCCAGACGGATTACGAGGCCACGCTGGAGGCGGGCATCCCCTTCATCTGGGCGAGCTACGGCTTCGGCACCCCGGCGGGGTACGCCGAAAAAATCGACAGCTTTACGGATTTGCTAAAGCTGTAAACGGTACGGAGGTTCCATGAGTATCCCAATCGACACTTACTGCCTGCAATGCCTTCTGCGGCGGAACATCGCCCTTGCCCAGACCCTGGGGACGGAGGAGCAGGCAATGGCCTTTGCCAAAGAGATCATGAAGCTGTGCATCGACGCGCCGGAGGGGGTATCCTCCCCCTGGTTCGGCCCCCAGATCGCCGACCTGCTGCACGACATGTACGGCCTTGACTACGACCGTTTCCGTCAGGAAAAGCTGGATTCCAACCGCTTCGTGCTGGAGCGGCTTCCCGCGATCCGGGAGAAAGTCACCGGCGCGAAAGACCCGGTTTTCGCGGGGCTGCAATTCGCTATTCTGGGCAATTACCTGGATTTTTCCGCCCTGCAGGGGCAGGTCAGCTTTGAAAAGCTGGAGGAAATGCTGGACAAGGCGCTGGAAATGGAGCTGGACGGGCAGGTGTACGCCGACTTTTGCCGGGATTTGCGCCGGGGCGGGAAGCTGGTATATCTGACGGACAACGCCGGAGAGATCGGTTTTGACCGGGTACTGGCCGAGGCCATCGCGGCGGCATATCCGGATATTGACATTACCTTCTGCGTCCGGGGGGCGATTGCTCAGAACGACGCGACCCGGGAGGACGCCGCCGCCGTGGGCATCCCCTTCCCGGTGATCGACAACGGCAACCGGGTGGCGGGCACCCAGCTGGATATGCTGAGCGAGGAGGCCGCCGCGGCGCTGTCAGGCGCGGACGTGATCCTCGCCAAGGGCATGGCCAACGCGGAAACCATGCTGGGCTGCGGGTACAACGTGTACTACGCGTTTCTGGTAAAATGCCAGCGGTTCGTCACCCGCTTCGGCAAGCCCATGTTCACCCCCATGCTGGTGAAGGAACGGGAAAACAGGAGCCGATTGGGCAAAATGTTGAAAAAAAGTCCCGGAATTTGTGAAAACCCTCTTGCCAAACAGGAAAAACAGTGATATAATCCCAGTGTAAACAGGTAGAAGGTAGGAAAGAGAGGCGCGAGCGCCTCTCTTTCTTGCTGATTGGGAAAGGGTGTATCCATGAAAGTTACCGAACAGGTGGCGGCCTTCGCCGAACCGATTGTAAAAGAACACGGCTGCGCGCTTTGGGACGTGGAATACGTCCGGGAGGGCAGCGAATATTTCCTGCGGCTGTATATTGACAAGGACGGCGGCGTGGACATCAACGACTGCGAGGCCATCTCCCGGGCAGTTGACCCCATTCTGGACGAAAAGGACCCGATCCCCGGCTCCTACCATTTTGAGGTCTGCTCCGCCGGACTGGAACGGGTGCTGAAACGGCCGTCCGATTTTCAGAAATATCTGGGCAGCCCCATCACCGTCAAGCTCTACCGTCCCAGAAACGGCAGGAAGGAGATCCCCTGCGTCCTGCGCTCTTACGAGGACGGCAGGCTGACCGTGGAAGCGGGGAAGGAAACCGTAACATTTGAAAAATCCGAGGTCGCGCTGGTGCGGCTTCGTGTGGAATTCTGATAGGAGGACAGAATAAAATGGCAAGAAAGACAGCCAAAAAGCAGGCAGAAGCCCCCAAGGTGGACATCGGCGCGGAAATTTTCGCGTCATTGCGGGAGCTGGAAAAGCTCAAGGGCATCCCTGTGGACTATATGGTGGAGCGTCTGAAGCAGGCGCTGACCAACGCCTACCGCAAAGACCGGGAGGATCGCCGGGACGTCCCGGCGGACAACGTGGTGGTAGACCTGAGCGAGAAGGGGCTTTCCATGCACATCGTCAAGACCGCCGTGGAGGAAGTGGAGGATACCGCGCTGGAAATCCCCATCGACGCCGCCCGGAACTATAACCCCGACGTTCAGGTGGGCGACCCGGTGAACATCCCCGTGGACATCCAGAAATTCGGCCGCATCGCCGCCCAGACCGCCAAGCAGGTGGTCATCCAGGGCATCCGGGAAGCCGAGCGGGGCGTGGCCTACGAAAGCTATTCCAACAAGGCGCAGGAGCTGATGACCGGCACCGTGCTGCGCATCGACCCCACCACCGGGGACATCTTCCTGCGCATCGGCCAGGGCAGCGACACCTCCGACGCCGTGCTTCAGGCCGGCGAGCAGATTCCCGGCGAAACCCACCACGAGGGCGATATACTCCGGGTGTACGTGCTGGAGGTTAACAAAATGGGCCGCGGCCCGCTGATCCACGTCTCCCGCACCCATCCCAATCTGGTGCGCCGCCTGTTCGAGCTGGAGACCCCGGAGATCGCCGACGGTCAGGTGGAGATCCGCAACATCGCCCGGGAAGCCGGTTCCCGCTCCAAGATGGCGGTTCGCGCCGCCATGGAGGGCATCGACCCCGTGGGCGCCTGCGTCGGCCCCCACGGCGGACGTGTGGGTGCGGTCGTGAAGGAGCTGGGGGGCGAGAAGATCGACATCGTGGTGTGGAGCGAAGACCCTTGCCAGTATGTCCGGGCTGCCCTCAGCCCTGCTGACGTCATTGACGTCAGCCTGATTCCCGGCCAGAAGGCCTGCCGGGTGATCGTCCCCGACGACCAGCTGTCCCTGGCCATCGGCAAGGAGGGGCAGAACGCCCGCCTGGCCGCCCGTCTGACCGGCTACAAGATCGACATCAAGCCCGCCTCCCAGGCCAAGCCCGCCGAGGAAGCGGAATAAACCCACATTCCGGCGATAAGGAGGCGGTTCGATGCAGAAGAAAATTCCCCAGCGGCAGTGTATGGGCTGCCGGGAACGGAAGGCCAAGCGGGAGCTGATCCGGGTCGTCCGCAGCCCCGAGGGCGAGGTCAGCCTGGACTTCGGCGGCAAGAAAAACGGCCGGGGCGCATACATCTGCCCCAACCCCGAGTGCCTGAAAAAGGCCATCCGCTCCAAAGCCCTGGATCGCAGCCTGGAGGTGACCATCCCGGAGGAGGTCTACCGGCGGCTGGAAAAGGAGATGGAGAATGGATAAGGCGCTGCAATATCTGTCCATAGCCCGCAAGGGCGGCATGGCGGAGCTGGGCGAGGAGCCGGTGGGCGCTGCTGCCCGGGCGGGAAAGGCGTACCTGATCCTGGTCGCCGCCGACGCCTCCGACCATACCTGGCGCCGGGCAAAGTCCTTCGCCGCCGGAACCGACCAGCAGTGCGTCCGCCTGAAAGCCACCAAGGAGGAAATGGGCTTCGCCATCGGCCGAACCAGCCTTGCCATTGCCGCCGTGACGGACGTCCGGCTGGCGCTGACCCTGCTGACGGCGCTGGGCGAACCGGAGAAAAACCGGGAAGCCCTGGAAGTGCTTTCCGCCAAGGCCGAGAAGGTCAAAAAGCATCAGGCCGAAGCAAAAGCCCACATAAAGAATGTGCGAAAAGGGAAAAAGAAGTAGCAGTGTAGTTTTAAGCAGTAAGCAGAACAAAAAAGTACATCCCCCTCTGCTTTCCGCTTGTCATATTTTGGAGGTGCGTTTTATCGTATGAGTTTAGTGAAGTATCGTTTGAAGGAGGTCGCGACGGATTTCGGCGTTGCGCCGAAGGTGATCGCGGACATCATCTCCAAGTATTTTCAGAAGCCCAAGTCCAATACCCAGGTGCTCACCGACGAGGAGCTGAATCTGGTGTTTGATTACATGACCCAGACCCACCAGATCGCGTCCCTGGAGCAGGTGTTTGCCGTGAAGCCCGCGCCCAAGGCAGAGCCGCCCAAGCCGGAAGCCCCCAAGGCCGAGGCGCCCAAGCAGGAAGCCCAGCAGGCGGCGAAGCCCCAGCAGGCAAAGCCCCAGAACCAGAATCAGAACCGTCCCCAGCAGCCCGCCCAGCAAAATGCCCAGCCCAAGGCAGACAAGCCCAAGGAGCCGGAGCGGAAGCGGGAGCGCCGGGTGGTGGACACCTCCGCCGTGCAGGTCAACGCCGGACGCTTTGCCGACGTGGACAATCTGGTCTCCGAGAAGGTGCAGAATTACCAGGGCGGCAAGCAGCGCATCGGCGGTAAAAAGGGTCAGCAGGGCAATAAGCAGCAAAATGGTAAGTTCCGGGGCAGCAAGTCCCGGAACGAGGAGCAGGAGAAAATGCGCCGCCTGCAAATGGAGGTCGCCCGGAAGGCACCTCTGACGGTGAAGATCCCCGAGGAGATCACCGTGGGCGAGCTGGCCTCCCGGATGAAGAAGACCGCCGGAGAGGTCATCAAGTGCCTGATGAAGAACGGCGTCATGGCCGCCATCAACCAGAGCATCGATTTTGACACCGCCGAGTTCGTGGCCACCGAGATGGGCTGCAAGGTGGAGAAGGAAGTCACCGTCACCATCGAGGAGCAGATCATCGACGACCACGTGGACACCGCCGAAGAGCTGGAGACCCGCGCCCCCGTCGTGGTGGTCATGGGTCACGTTGACCACGGCAAGACCTCCCTGCTGGACGCCATCCGCAAGACCTCCGTCACCGCGGGAGAGGCCGGCGGCATCACCCAGCACATCGGCGCGTACACCGTGGATGTGAACGGGAATATGGTCACCTTCCTGGATACCCCCGGCCATGCGGCCTTTACCTCCATGCGCGCCCGGGGCGCCAAGTCTACCGACATCGCCATTCTGGTGGTGGCCGCCGACGACGGCATCATGCCCCAGACCATCGAGTCCATCAACCACGCCAAGGCTGCGAACGTGCCCATTATCGTCGCCATCAACAAGATGGATAAGCCCACCGCCAACCCCGACAAGATCAAGGAGCAGCTGACCAAGTACGACCTGATCCCCGAGGAATGGGGCGGCGAGACCGTCATCTGCCCCATCTCCGCCAAGACCGGTCAGGGGCTGGACAATCTGCTGGAGATGGTCATCCTCACCGCCGAGGTGCTGGAGCTGAAGGCCAATCCCAACCGCCGCGCCAAGGGCGTGGTGATCGAGGCGCGGCTGGATAAGTCCCGCGGCCCCGTGGCGACGCTGCTGGTGCAGAACGGCACATTGAAGCAGGGCGACATCGTCATCGCGGGTACCGCCGTCGGCCGTGTCCGCGTCATGACCAACGACAAGGGACGCACCGTCAAGACCGCCGGTCCCTCCGTGCCTGTGGAGATCACCGGCCTTGCCGACGTTCCCACGCCGGGCGACGAGTTCAACGCCGTCACCGACGAGCGCATGGCCCGTGAGCTGGTGGAGCAGCGCCGTCAGGCGCAGAAGGACGCCCTGGCCAAGATGAACCAGAAGGTCACCCTGGACAACCTGTTCGCCAAGATGCAGGAGGGCGAAATGAAGGAGCTGCCCCTGATCGTCAAGGCCGACGTGCAGGGCTCCGCCGAAGCGCTGAAATCCTCTCTGGAGAAGATCTCCAACGAGGAAGTCCGCGTCCGGGTCATCCACGCGGGCGTCGGCGCCATCAACGAAAGCGACATTCTGCTCGCCTCCACCGCAGGCGCCATCGTGGTGGGCTTCAACGTCCGTCCCGACGCCGCCGCCGCAGCCAGCGCCCACCGCGCCAATGTGGATATGCGGTTCTACCGCGTGATCTACGACGCCATCGACGAGATCGAGGCCGCCATGAAGGGTATGCTTGCCCCCAAGTTCGAGGAAGTGGTCATCGGCCACGCGGAGGTGCGCATGACCTACAAGGTCAGCGCCATCGGCACCATCGCCGGCTGCATGGTCAAGGACGGCAAGGTCACCCGGGATTCCCAGGTGCGCGTTCTGCGGGACAACATCGTCATCCACGAGGGCGAGATCGGCTCTTTGCAGCGCTTCAAGGACGCGGTCAAGGAAGTCACCGCCGGCTACGAGTGCGGCATAAGCATCGTAAAGTACAACGATATCAAGGAAGGCGACATTTTCGAGTGCTTTGTCATGCAGGAAGTGAAACGCTGATGCTTTCGCCGCGCCGCACGGGGAAGCTCTGGATAAACCGGCAAGAGCTGACAGCGAGAGATTTT
>DJNI01000027.1:28909-30398 GCA_002436765.1 Clostridiales bacterium UBA6468 | reverse complement strand
CCGCACAGCTGGGGAAAAAGATCCGCTGTTCAGCCGCAGACGGTTTGTTCAGAGATTCCCCCTAACGGCGCGGCGAAAACCGTTATCTGCGGGAGGCACCCGCAGAGACATGGAAAGGAGTGCCCAATGTCATCCAACCGAATCAATCGGATCAATGAGGAGATCCAGAAGGAGCTGTCCGCCCTGCTTCGCACGGTGAAGGACCCCAGAGTCCAGGACACGATGATCTCCATTACCCGGGTGGAAACCACCCCGGATCTGCGCTATACCAAGGTATACGTCAGCTTTTTGCAGGAGGAGCGGGTGAAGGACGCCATGGCGGGCTTAAAATCCGCCGCCGGATACCTGCGCCGCCAGCTGGGACACAATTTGCAGCTGCGCTACAGCCCGGAGATCGTCTGGTCTGAGGACGATTCCATCACCTACGGCGCGAGAATGCTGAAGCTGATCAACTCACTAGAGGTAAAACACGATGAAGATTCTGACGAGAGCTGAGACGGCGCGGTTTCTGCTGGAACACGACCACTACGCCATTCTGTCCCACCGCCGCCCGGACGGGGATACCGTCGGCGGTTCCGCAGCCCTGTGCTTAGGGCTGCGGCAGCTGGGAAAGACCGCCCATGTGCTTGCGAATAAAGAGGTGACCCCCCGGTTTGCATGGCTCCATGAGGGGCTGACCAAGCCCCGGGCGGAGGAGGGCGACACCGTCGTTTCGGTGGACGTGGCGTCTCCCGAGATGCTGCCCATGGATTTCCGGCCGCTGCTGGGCAGAATCGCCCTGCGCATCGACCATCACAGCTCCGCGACCTCCTTTACGGAGCAGGAGCTGGTGGACGGGGACAGCGCCTCCTGCTCCGAGGTGGTGTGGGACGTGCTGGAGCTGATGGGCGTCAAGGCCGACCGGGCGCTGGCGGAGGCGGTGTACGTGGGCGTTTCCACGGATACCGGCTGCTTCCGCTTTTCCAACACCACGGCGCACACCTTTTCCGTGGCGGCGCTGTGTACCCGGGCGGGGGCGCGGATCTACGAGCTGAATCAGGAGCTGTTCGAGACGAACACCCTGGAGCGCCTGAAAATGCAGGCGTGGATCGTGGAGCATCTGGAGCTGCTGCGGGGCGGCGAAATGGCCATCTGCGCCATTCCCCGGGCGGTGGAAAAGGCCATCGGCGTCACCGAGGACGATATGGACAACATCTCCAATTTCCCCCGCACGGTGGCGGGCGTGCGCATGGCGGCGACCCTCCGGGAGACGGAGGATGGAGAGACGAAGCTGTCCGTCCGGGCAGTCCCCGGCTGCGACGCCACGGCGGTCACCGTCCGTTTCGGCGGCGGCGGCCACAAGGGCGCGGCAGGCGCGACCATGAAGCTGCCCCTCCACGAGGCCGCCAAGGCCGTGGAAGCGGTCATGTCAGAAGTGAACTAAAAGGGAAGCTCTGAACAAATCGCCTTCGGCTTTCGCAGCGGATCTTTTCCCCAGCTGTGCGGTTTC
>DJNI01000027.1:23884-28826 GCA_002436765.1 Clostridiales bacterium UBA6468 | reverse complement strand
TACACAAAGTATTCCTCCACTTTTAATACCTTCATCTGGTGAAAAATCTCTCGCTGCCAGCTCTCGCCGATTTGTTCAGAGCTTCCCAAGCCAAGTACAGGACACAGGTGGAATATGAACGGAATCGTGATTATCGACAAGCCCGCCGGGTGGACGAGTCAGGACGTGACGGCGCGGCTGCGGCGGGTGTTCGGCACCCGGCGCATCGGCCACGGCGGGACCCTTGACCCCATGGCCACCGGCGTGCTGCCCGTATTCGTGGGGCGCGCCACCCGGGGGGTGGAGTTCTTTGAGCACGCCGAGAAAACCTACGAAACGGAGCTGCTACTGGGCGTCGCCACCGACACCGAGGACACCACCGGCACGGTGCTTTCCCGCCGGGAGGTCAGCGTGACGCAGGAGGAGCTGAACGAGGTGCTGGAACGCTTCCGGGGGGAGATCATGCAGATTCCGCCCATGTATTCCGCCCTGAAGGTCAACGGCCGGAAGCTGTGCGACCTCGCCCGGAAGGGCAGGCAGGTGGAGCGTCAGCCCCGCCCCGTCACCATTCACGAGCTGACGCTCCTGTCCCGGGAGGGGGATACCCTCCGTCTGCAGGTGCGCTGCTCCAAGGGTACCTATATCCGCACACTGTGCGCGGACATCGGCGAGGCGCTGGGCTGCGGCGGATGTATGCAGACGCTGCGCCGGACCCAGGCCGGGGAATACACCATCGCCGAGGCCGTCCCCTTACAGCAGCTGCTGGAATCGCCGGAGCCGGGTACTTACCTGCGAGACGTGGACACCATGTTCCGGGGCTATCCCGGGGTGAAGCTCACCGCCAATCAGGAAAAGCGGTGCCGCAACGGCAACGCCTTTTCCGTCACCCTCCCCGGCGGAACCTACCGCGCCTACAGCCAGACGGGAGAATTTCTCATGCTGGCGAAGGTGGAGGACGGCGTTATGTCAACTATCAAAAGTTTTTTTGACGTACAATAAACAAAGGGAACGGAAAGCCGCGGGCTTCCGCTTCCGTCAGGTGAACCAATGAACAAGACGATTTATGCCCTGGGCTTTTTCGACGGGGTACACGTAGGCCACGCCGCGCTCCTTGACCGGTGCAAGCATCTGGCGCGGGAAAACGACTGCCGCGCCGGGGTCGTGACCTTTTCCGCCCATCCGGATACCCTGGTACTGGGAAAGACCCCGCCCCTCATCAACACGCCCTACGACCGGGAGAAGCTCCTTCGGGAGCGCTTTTCCATGGAGCGGGTGGTGACGCTGCCCTTTGACGAGAAAATGCACACCATGCCGTGGCGGGATTTTCTCCAAATGCTCATAGGGGATCACGCCGCCGCCGGGTTCGTCTGCGGCGAGGACTTCCGCTTCGGCTACCGGGGGGAGGGAAACGCGGACACACTGGCAGCCTTCTGCCGGGAGCAGGGACTTGCCGGCGCCGTGGTGAAAGACCGGATGATCGACGGTATCCGGGTGTCCAGCACCTACATCCGCCGCCAGATCGAGACGGGGGACATGGAGACCGCCGTGAAATTTCTGGGACATCCCCACATTCTCAGCGGCCGCGTGGTGCACGGACACCAGCTGGGACGCAGATTGGGCGTCCCCACCGCGAATCTGCGCCTGCCGGAGGGGCTGGCAGAGCCGAAATTCGGCGTCTACGCCTGCCGCGCCGCGGTAGACGGCAAACGCCACTGCGCCGTGACCAATATTGGCGTCCGACCCACGGTGGGTGGGCGCAATGTCACGGTGGAGCCGTGGATCCTGGACTACGAGGGCGACCTGTACGGCCGGGAAATCACTCTGGAATTCTACCGGTTTCTCCGCCCGGAGCGGAAATTCCCCTCTCTGGACGCACTGAAAGCGGAGATCCACCGCAACGCCGGGGAAACGAGAGCCTACTTTGGGGAATAACCCCTTGTTTTATCCGAAAAAATGCGCTATAATAGGAAATCATTTATTTGGAGGGAAACGCCATGCCGCTGCACGACGATGAAATGAATATGCGCCGTGAAAAGCGGGAAGCCCAGCGCAGAAAGCAGCAGGCCGAGGCCAAGCGGCTTCGCATTACGCTGATCTTGGCGGCGGTGGTGCTGGTACTGTGTACGGCGGGGATCGTGTTCCTCACCGGCCGTTCCGACAGTCCCGAAACGACGGTGGCACAGACCCGCCCCACCCAGGAGCCCACCCAGGCCACGGAACCGGCGAGTCGCGGCCAGAAAAGCACCAAGACCACCATCCACATCAAGGCGGCGGGGGACCTGAACGTCACCGACAGCGTGATCAACGCCGGTGTGGCCGTGGGCGGCTACAATTACACCCGCGCCTTTATGGACGTGGCGTCCACCCTGTCCGACGCGGATCTAACCGTGCTGAATCTGGAGGGCAACATCTGCGGCGAGCCATACGGCAGCGAGACTACCTCCGCGCCCCGGGAGCTGCTGGATGGACTGCGCAACGCGGGGGTTGACCTGATCCAGATGGCCAATTCCTGCGCCATCAACAACGGTCTGATCGGCCTGACCTCTACCCTGCAAAGCATCCGGGCGGCGGGACTGGAGCCGGTGGGCGCGTTCGCTTCCGAGTCTGAGTTCCGGGAGTCCAAGGGCTATACCATCACGGAAGCCCAGGGCGTCAAGGTGGCCTTCGTGGCCTTCACCAAGGGCTTAGGCGGCCGGGGACTTCCCGCCGGGAACGACGATCTGGTGAACATCCTCTATGAGGACTACGCCAGCACCTACGACAAGATCGACCGTGCCCGCATCACCGGCATCCTGAAGGCCGTGGAGGCGGAAAAGCCGGACGTCACCATCGCGCTGCTCCACTGGGGCAGCGAATACAACGACGATATCAGCGACACCCAGAAGAGCATCGTCAGCCTGATGAAAAAACAGGGCGTGGATGTTATTCTGGGCACCCACCCCCACACGGTGCAGGCCATCGAGTACGACCAGCTGGCAGGCACATTGGTAGCCTATTCGCTGGGGGACTTCTTCGGCGACGCCTCCCGGGGCGGCACCAATTACTCCATCATTCTGGACTTAGAGATCACCAAGGATTCCAGCACCGGCACCACCAAGGTGACGGATTACGGCTACACCCCCATTTACACGGTCAACGAGGCGGAGAGTGCCGACGGCTATCGCCGGGTGGTGCGCATCGACAAGGCCATAGAAGCCTGGGACGAAAATTACCTGGATAAGGTAACCCAGTCGGCGAAGGAAAGCATGGTCTACGCCCTGGAGCGTATCGAAGATCGCATCAACCCGCCGGCGGAGGAAAAGAAGAAGTGATCATGGCGCTTGCGCCGGGTAAGAATTGTTGCGCCCGGATGGCCTTTTGCTGCCGGGTTTGACGTGTGCTGTCCTTCAACCCGGATAAACAAATCGGAATTTGCTGAGGAAATTGAACATGAATAATGTAGAACGGAAAAGACAGGGGCTGCCGTACTGCTATGACGATCCGGCGCTTCTGGGGGATCAACATGCCTACCAGGACAAAATGACCGAATATAATAACACGTTGCCGACAGATACCGAAGCAAGGCAGAAGCTGCTGAGCGAAGTGTTTGCTGAGGTCGGAAAAGGCTGCATGGTTGAAACCCCGGTAAATGCGAACTGGGGCTGTAAGCACGTTCATCTGGGAAACGGCGTTTATGTCAATTCAAATGTCACATTTGTGGATGATGAACACATTTACATCGGCGATAATTGCCTGATTGCCCCCAATGTAGTATTTGCTACTTCGGGGCATCCGATATTGCCGATACTCCGTGAGCATCATTATGTTTACAATTTACCGATTCATATCGGAAAAAATGTATGGATCGGGTCTGGCGTTCAAATAATGCCCGGAGTCACCATTGGGGACAATTCCGTAATCGGAGCGGGAAGTGTCGTGACGGGCAATATTCCCGACAATGCCGTAGCCTTCGGCGTTCCATGCAAGGTCGTCCGCGAAATCGGTGAAAAAGACCGGGCGTATTATTACAAAGACCGGAAGCTTGACGTCTGGGAATAAGGAAGCCTCCCTTCGGCGATCTGATCGGACACGTATAACCAAACGCCCCTGACGAATTATTCTGCAAAGCAAATCCCCGCTTTCGTTGCCGAAAGCGGGGATTTGCTATTTTACCTTACTGGTTCGCCATTTCCTTCAGGGCGTCCTTGCGGCTGAAGTTGGCGCGGCCCTTTTCGTCGAAGCCCATGAACTTCACCCAGGTCATGTCGCCCAGGTTCAGCACGTCCTCTACCTTCTCCACCCGGTGGTTATCCAGCTTGGAGATGTGGACCATGCCGTCATGGCCGGGGGCGATCTCCACAAACGCGCCGATGGGCAGGATGCGCACGACCTTGCCGTAGTACAGCTTGCCCACCTCGGGGACAAAGCAGATGTCGTCCACCATCTTCTTGGCGGCGTAGGCGGCGGCGGAGTCAACGGCGGAAATGAACACGCTGCCGTCGTCGTCGATGTCCACCTTGGCGCCGGTGTCGGCGCAGATCTTCTGGATGGTCTTGCCGCCGGAGCCGATGACCTCCCGGATCTTGTCCACGGGGATCTTCATGGACAGCATCTTCGGGGCGTACTCGCTGACCTCGGGGCGGGGCGCAGGGATGGCTACAAGCATGACCTCGGACAGGATCTCCAGACGCGCCTTGCGGCAGCGCTCCAGAGCGTCGGCGATGATCTCCATGGTCAGACCCTTGTTCTTCAGATCCATCTGGATGGCGGTGATGCCTTCCGTAGTACCCGCGACCTTGAAGTCCATTTCGCCGTGGAAGTCCTCAACGCCCTGAATGTCGGTGAAGGTCCTCCACTCGCCGGTCTCCTGATCGGAGATCAGGCCGCAGGAAATACCGGCCACGGGACGCTTGATGGGCACGCCGGCGTCCATCAGAGCCAGAGTAGAGCCGCAGATGGAAGCCTGAGAGGTGGAGCCGTTGGA
>DJNI01000027.1:9299-23850 GCA_002436765.1 Clostridiales bacterium UBA6468 | reverse complement strand
GGATGGCGTAGGGGAACTCCTCAACGCTGGGGATCACGGGCAGCAGCGCCTTCTCGGCCAGTGCGCCGTGGCCGATCTCCCGGCGGGAGGTGGAGCGGGCGGCACGGGCTTCGCCGGTGGAGTAGGCAGGGAAGTTATAGTGGTGGATATACCGCTTGGTATCCTCGGGGTAAATGGTGTCGATCTTCTGAGCGGCGGACAGGGTGTTCAGGGTGCAGATGGAAAGCACCTGGGTCTGACCGCGGGAGAACAGGCCGGAGCCGTGGACTCTGGGCAGAACGCCGACCTCGGCGTCCAGAGGACGGATCTCGTCCATGCCGCGGCCGTCCACACGCTTGCCCTGAAGCAGCCACTTCTTGACGACCTTCTTCTGCATCTTGTACAGGCAGACCTCGATGTGGGTGTCGAAATCCTCGTACTTTTCGCCGAACTTCTCCTGGAAGTCCAGCCGGGCGGCGGTCAGGCGCTCCTCCCGGACGTTCTTGTCGGGGGTGTCCAGGGCGTACTCGATCTTACCCAGGCCGTAGGCCATCAGATCGTCCAGCAGCTCGTGGTTGACGGCAGCCTTCTCGAAGGTGAATTTGGGCTTGCCGATCTCGGCCACGATGGCGTTGATGAACTTGACGATCTCCATGTTGGCCTCGTGGGCGACCCGGATGCACTCGTAGACCAGGTTTTCGGGAGCTTCCTTGGCCTCGGTCTCGATCATGACCACCTTCTCGAAGGTGGAGGAAATGCACACGAAGCAGTCGGCGGCCTCCCGCTCATCAGAGGAGGGGTTGATGATATACTTGCCATTCAGGTGGGCGACGTTGGTGGTGGCCACGGGGCCGTTCCAGGGAACGTCGGAGCAGGCGATGGCGATGGAAGCGCCCAGAGACGCCACGATCTCCACGGGGTTATCGTAATCGTTGGCGAGAACGGTGCAGGTCACGACGGTGTCGTTGCGCAGCTCCTCGTCGAAGAGGGGACGCATGGGACGGTCGATGATGCGGCTGTTCAGGATGCCCCGCTCGGAGGGCTTGCCCTCCCGGCGGTTAAAGGAGCCGGGGATGCGGCCCACGGAATACATACGCTCCTCGAACTCGATGGTCAGGGGGAAGTAGTCGATCCCGGCCTTGGGGATGGGGTTGCAGGTGACGGTGGCGAGCACGACGGTGTCGCCGTAGCGGCAGATGCACTCGGCGTCGGCCAGCTCTGCGACCTTACCGGTTTCCACGGTAAAGGGGCGGCCGCCGATTTCCGTCTCGAAAACGTGATGGTTGGGATACTGTTTACGGGTGATCATTGGTTTACCTCCTGGTTGTTTTATTTGTACGGGAGGTTTAGCACTTGAATCTGCGGCCGGATTCCGGCGGCACATTCAACTGCTAAAGCATCTCCCGCGGTTTACGGATTTTTAGGGAATCTCCGAATAAACCGTCTGCGGCCGTGAGCGGATCTTTTCCGTCCACTCTTCGGTATCGAAAACGGGAAATACGCAAAGTATTCCTCCGTTTCCGATACCTCGATTGGACGAAAAATCTCTCGCTCACAGCTCTTGCCGATTTATTCAGAGCTTCCCTGGGAGCACGAAGAAAAGGGGCGACGACAGTCGCCCCCTTCATCTCTTACTTACGGATACCCAGCTTGGCGATCACAGCACGGTAGCGGTTGATGTCCTTCTTGGCCAGATAGTCCAGCAGGCTGCGGCGCTTACCGACCATCATCAGCAGACCACGGCGGGAGTGGTTGTCGTGCTTGTGAACGCGCAGATGCTCGGTCAGCTCGTTGATACGGGCAGTCAGGATGGCGATCTGAACCTCGGGGGAGCCGGTGTCGCCCTCGTGGGTCGCGTTTTCCAGGATGACCTGGGTCTTCTTTTCCTTCTGAATCATGATTTTTCCACCTTTCAAATCGGTAGCCCGGGAGCTAAGTAGGGGCCGGTGAAGTGCCGCATGGGCGTTGTCCCACAACTGAGCAACGGGCGCAAAAAATGTGTCTGGTCATAACCAGCTTTTCGAGTATATCACAAGTTTGCCCAAAAGTAAAGGAAAAGTTTCAGGCAGCACCACACAATTCGGCAAGAAGTCTCAGACAGGATTTTTGTTCCAATTCAAAGTTCCGAAAATGGAGGAATACTGTATGTATTTCCCATTTTCGGAACTGCGGAAGTGGGGCAAAAAGACGGCTGAGACTCGCAGACGCAATTGTGTGGTGCTGCCTTATTTTCGGGCGAAAACTTTTCAGTGTTCTTTGTGCAGTTTTTCCCTGAAATAGCCCCGGACGTGCATGATCTCGTCCCCGGCGAGGGCCTTTTTCATGTTGCCGATGTGCATGACGTCCAGTACCGCTCCGGCGCAGATGGCCGTGACGATTTTCGCCGGTGCTTCGCCGAAGAGGCACATCAGCAGAGGCAGGGCGATGCCCACCGTTATGGGGAACATCACGGTGCAGTCGAGGATCCACATGACCGCCCACCCGGCGCACAGCACCGGAGGGACGTACTTTAACCCGCAGTAAATGACCAGCCCGCCGAAGGCCGCCAGCCCCTTGCCGCCCCGGAACCGGTGAAACACCGGGAAGCAGTGACCGATGATGGCGCCGATGCAGGCCAGCATCCCCGCGACGCTGAGTCCGGGGAACAGATACTGCGCCAGCTTGCCGGAGAGGAAGGACTTCATCAGATCAAAAAGCATGACGAAAATCCCCGCGCCCCAGCCGAGAACCAGCATGGTGTTGGTAGCGCCCAGGTTCCCGGTGCCGGATCTGCGCACGTCGGTCTTTTTCAGCCTGCCCACCAGAGAGGACGGGCTGAGGGAACCGACAAAATACCCCAGAGCGATACTGAGAACTGCGTTCATAAAAACCTCGCTTTCAGAAATTAGGGTCTATCTGAAAACCGGAAATATGCCCAACAGCGAGGGATTTTTCGCCTGATGAAGCCATTTTCCCGCGGGAATACTTTGTGTATTGCAAGGGAAAATGGTGCACAGCAGGCGGAAAAGACCCGCTGTTTGGGCGTGTTGACGGTTTTTGGATAGACCCTAGAGTGGAGACTGCTTGATCTTTGCATAGCGGCGGGGGTACTGCTTCGGCGTGGGGGCGATTTTCCGCAGGACGATCACCGCGTGGGACGCCCCGTCAACGGAAAATTCCTTCACAGATTCCAGCTGTAACCCCAGCTTTTTCATGGCGGAGGTACACTCGACCAGCTCCTCCCGTGCGGCGGAGCCTTTCATGGCCAGCACCGCGCCGCCGACCTTCACATAGGGGGCGGTCAGCTCCAGCAGGATGTTCAGCCGGGCGACCGCGCGGGAGACGGCGTAATCGTAGCGTTCCCGCCGTTCCGCCGCCGCTTCCTCCGCCCGGGCGGTGACGCACCGGGCGCGGACGCCCAATTGGGGGAGAATTTCTTCCAGCCATTTCATGCGCTTGCCCAGACTGTCCAGCAGGGTGATCTGCGCCTCCGGGCAGGCGATGGCCAGGGGCACACCGGGAAATCCCGCGCCGCAGCCCACGTCGATGACCTGCTTTCCCCGCAGATCGGCGGCACAAAGCACCGTCAGGCTGTCCAGCAAATGGAGCTTCGCCACCTGATCGGGCTGGGTGATGGCGGTGAGATTCATGACCTCGTTCTGTTTGATAACCGCCGCGCCGAAATCGCACAGGGTCCGGCGCGCGCTTTCCGGCAGGTCAAGCCCCAGCGCGGGCAGACCCGCATCCAAAGTCTGTCTCATCATGGCCGTCACCTTGCGTTGACGATGCCGCTTAAGTCCACCTGGGTTTCGTCGTAGGGGTCGAAGGGGGATTCCTCCACGGTGATGGAGGGCAGCACCACGGTCTGGATGTGCCAATTCACCAGCAGGTCGCATACCTCGCCGTAGGAGGCGACGCCGCTTTCGTCGCCGCTGACCTTGAGATAGGTGTCGTTGGCGGCGTCGGCAATGTTCGTGGCGGCGGTGCTTTTCCGGGAATTAAAGAAGCTGTTGTAGGCGGCCATGTCGAATTTCAGATTGTCGTTGACCCCGGCGCTCACCCGGGCGGCGGCCGCCGCGGCGGACTGGTTATTGACGCTGCTGAGGGCGCTGTAGCAGTAGCGGAAGGCCATGAAATAGGCGCTGTACTGAAATTCCGGGTCGGAATGGACGGAGGCGGCGAGAAACGCGGCAAAATTGGCGTCCCGTTCCGGGGCGATGCACATGCGGTGGGCCATTTCGTGGCACATGGTGAAGGGCAGGGACACGTCGGGGATCTGGGGATTGACGCAGGCTTCGCCGGTCAGGCCGAAGGTGACGCCGGTGATGCCCATGGAGGTATACATATTCGTCCAGCCCAGCTTCTTCACCGGCAGGGTGGAGCCGGCGAAAACGGGATAGAAGTAGTCGTAGGTCAGCGTCTGGAAGCCCTCGCCGGCCTTGTCCGCCAGCGCGTCAAAGTCCGCGAAGGTCACGTTGCCGCTCCCGTCCCGGTTGACTTCCAGAGCGAGGGCGTTGGCCTTGTCCCGGTAAAATTCGGTGGCTTCGGTCAGCTCCTCCAGATTGTAGCTGCTCACGTCCATGCGCATGTCGTCGGCCAGGGGGCCGGAGTAGTAATTCAGACCCCAGAGCATGGTGTGGAGCATGTAAATTCCGGCGAAAACCGCGAGCACCCAGCCGCCCCACTGAATGGGGTTCCATTTCAGCACGATCATCAGCACGATGCTGGCGAGGATCAGCGCCCCCAGCGCCACGGCCATCAGCTGCCAGACGGGAAAATCCACGCCGCTTGCCCACTGGGCAAGAATGGACTCCGAGGTGCGGATGACGTAGGGGTACACCATATCCACCAGGGTAGAGAACCGTTCACCGAACCGCATCAGCACCCAGGTGATGGCGCCGAAGATGGCGGCGGTGAGGTAGCCGAACCAATATTTCAAAGGAAACGCCTCCTTTACACAGCAAAAGCGTAACGCACACTTATAGATTTTAATAGTATAACACAAAAGCCGACGATTGTCTGCACCTAATTTTGAATTTTTTATAAACCCGGCGGAATGGACAGGCCGCATCAGAGAAAGCACCCCTTGCCTCTCCCTTCGGGAGAGGTGGCAGAGCGCAGCGAGGACGGAGAGGGTACGCGGGGCTGCGCCCCATCCAAAAATTTTGCGGGAATAATTTTTCCAACATTGGCAAACAATACCACCGGAAATTATTTTTTGGAGGTATTGCCATGTTCCGAAATCGATTGTTGGCTCTGCTGCTGGCGGTGTGCTGCATCGCGGGGCTGACCTGCGCCGCGGCTGCCGCCGAGGTGGACTGCGACGGCGTTTACTGCTTCTCCGCGGAGGATTTTTCCGGGGAGACCCCCATTGCGGGCATCTGCATCACAAGTCTGCCGGATAAAAAGGTAGGCACCGTAATGCTGGGCAGCCGCGTTCTCGTCCCCGGTGACGTTCTCACCGCCGAGCAGGCGGCGCAGATGACCTTTTCTCCCCGGCTGACCGAGCTGGACGGGACTGCCGAGGTGGGATATCTGCCCATTTATCCGGGCGGCGTGGAGGCGTCCGCCGCCATGACCATCGGCATCCGGGGCAAGGAGAACAAGCCCCCCGTGGCGGAGGACTCCGCCCTGGAAACCTATAAGAATCTTGCCGCCGACGGCAAATTGAAGGTCGCCGACCCGGAGGGGGAGGACGTGGTCTACACCGTCGTCCGTCAGCCCAAGCGGGGCACCGTGACCCTCCAGCCGGACGGCAGCTTCACCTACACGCCCAAAAAGAATAAGGTGGGCATCGATTCCTTCACCTTCACGGCCACCGACGCCTCCGGGAAGACCTCCCGGGAGGCAACCGTCACCATTACCATTCTCAAGCCCGCCGACGCGACCCAGTACACCGACACCGTGGGCAGGGACTGCCGGTTCTCCGCGGAGTGGATGAAGAACACCGGAATCTTCTCCGGGGAAAACGTGGCGGGGAATCCCTGCTTCGGCCCGGACAGGCCGGTAAGCCGGGGCGAGTTCGTCACCATGCTGGTCAGGACGCTGAACATCCCCGTGGACGAGGCGCTGACCGGCGCGGGGTTCACCGACGAGGTGCCCCAATGGCTTCAGCCCTATCTGGCCGCTGCGGTGCGCTCCGGCCTGACGGCGGGGCTGCCCGATCAGCAGACCTTCGGCGCGGATGAAACCATCACCGGCGCGGAGGCGAGCGTCATGCTGAAAAACGCCCTGACGCTGACGGCGGACGCCCCGGAGGAAGCGGCGGAAACAGCGGCGGAGGAACCGGAAGTCCCCGCCTGGGCGCAGACCGCTCTGGCGGCCGCCGCCCGGAACGGCTTTAAACTGGAAGCCGCCGCCCCCCTGACCCGGGAGACTGCCGCGGAAATCCTGTACCGCGCGTGGCAGATGGAAAATGAACTGATCGCAAAGGCATAAAACGGCATCGCCCCGGGCTTTGACCCGGGGCGATGCCGCTATACGTTCAAGGGAAATGCTCAGTCCACCTTGACCACGATCTTCGGGATCCGGGCGATGAGCTGCGCCGCGATGGCGGTGAGGATCAGCTCGGGGATCATGTAGAAGCCGTTGTACACGATGGAATACACCCAGCCCAGGGCGGTGGGGCTGAGGCTTTCCACCAGCTTCGCGCCCCAGGCGGGAAAGCCGTCCTGGGTGAAGAACCACTCCGCCCAGCCGGAGAACAGCAGGTAGCCGGACAGAATGTGGGACAGATACCGCGCGCCCAGCGCCACCAGAGAACCGCACATCAGGCTGGTGCCGGGGTTCTTGATCTTATCCCGGAAAATGCCGCCCAGACCCATCATGGTGTAGGCGAGCAGATAGTCCAGCAGGCACATGAGGATGGCCTTGAAGATCATGGTGCCGTCGCCGAAATAGCCGGGCTGGAAGGCGGCGCTTACGGTCTTCGCGCCCAGCGCCATTTCCAGCAGCGCGTAGCAGAAGCCGGAGACGAAGCCCCACTTCACGCCGTAGCGGTAGGAGATCAGCACCACCGGGAGCATGGCCACCAGCGTCACCTGACCGCCGAAGGGCATTTCCGGGATGATGGCCTTGGAGATCAGCTCCAGCACGATGGCCAGCGCCAGCAGCATGGCGCTTTCCGTCAGTCTTTTGGTTTTCATTTCGGGAACCTCCAAAAAAATAAGTATCGCATTGCAAACCGTCCAGGTGCAACGCGATACGTTTGGTATCCCATATATGCATCTTTCCCTCCGACGGTATTAGCCGTATCAGGTTCACGGGTCAGGGCGCACACGCCCACTCTCAGCCGGATTTGCTCGGCTCCCCGAAGACTCTAGGCAACACCGCGCAATTGCGTCTGCGGGTCACAGCGAATCTTTTGCGCCAGCTCGGCAGTTTCCAAACCGTGAAATACATCCAGTATTCCTCCGGTTTGGAAACTTTGATCTGGCACAAAATCTTCTACTGTGCCTCCTTGCCGAATTGCGCGGTGCTGCCTTATTTGTTTTGCGATCTGAGCATAGTATAGCAAAAAACCGAAAGATGTCAAGCGCGAAAAACCGGCACCCGAAGGATGCCGGTTTTAGGGTCTATCTGAAAATCGGGAATATGACCAACAGCGAGGGATTTTTTGCCTGATGAAGCCATTTTTTCGCAGGAATACTTTGTGTATTGCAAGGAAAAATGGCGCACAGCAGGCGGAAAAGACCCGCTGTTTGGGCATGCTGACGGTTTTTAGATAGACCCTAAGATGTTACGCCATATCCAGCGCCAGCGTTTTGCCGCCGAGGATGTGGAAATGCAGGTGCGGCACGGTCTGACCTGCGTCGGGGCCGCAGTTGCTGACCACCCGGTAGCCCCCCGTCAGTCCCTCCGCCGCCGCGATTTGGGGGATGACCTCAAAAATGTGGGCGACCACGGCGCTGTTTTCCTCCGTGACGCCGTTGCAGCCGGAAATATGCGTTTTGGGGACCACCAGAATGTGGGTCGGCGCCTGGGGGTTGATGTCCCGGAAGGCGAAGACCCGGTCATCCTCGTAGACCTTGGTGGAGGGGATATCCCCCGCGATGATTTTGCAGAACAGACAATCGGACATTGTTATTTCCTCCCTATAATCCAAAAACATGGACGCCCGCCATGCTGGCGGCTCCCATGATGATTCCCGCGATAATGACGCCCAGAGAAACGGACAGCGCCGTGGTTTTGATGCCCATATCCAGAAAGCTGGCGGCGAGAGTCCCCGTCCACGCGCCGGTGCCGGGGATGGGAATGCCGACGAACAGCATCAGCGCCAGGAACAATCCGCCCCGCCCGGCCCGTTTCATCAGCTTGCGGCCGCCCTTTTCGCCCTTTTCCAGACAATAGGAAAAGAATTTCCCGATATATTTTTTATCCGCGCCCCAGTGCAGCACCTTCCGGGCGAAGAAATAGATCAGCGGCACCGGCAGCATATTGCCCACGACGCACACCGCAAGAGACGTCCAGTAGTCTAGATCCATGCCCACGGCCATGATGATACCGCCCCGCAGCTCCACCAGCGGCACCATGGACACGAAGAAAATCAGAAGATATTTGGCAAACATTCCATCACCTTAACGTGGATTTTTTCTCATTATACCACAATGCATCCGCGTTTGCAACGGAAAACGGCGCAGGCAGCTTAAATTTTGATTAAAAAGAAGGCCGAAAATGCAAAATCCGCGGCTCACCGCCGCGGATTCTGCAACAAGAAAAGAGGAGAGGAAAAAATGAAAAAGATGAAGGTAGGTAGCAAATTTATATACTGCCCCATGTGCCTTGCGGCGGGGCTGACGTTGTCTTGATCTTTATGGCCTTATTATAGCGGTAAAATATTAACGATTAAAGTGGGAAAATGTTAAGCTCGTATGAAGTTCTGTAACAAGTTTTCGGGCGGCAGGAAAGGCTGGTTTTTGAAAATTAAAAAATAATTATTGACATTCGATAAATTCCGTGGTACACTCCAGGCAAACGGAGGTGCTTTTATGCATTCACAGCTTTCTGCGAAATTTACCCTTTGGTGCAGCCGGGTATTGTTCATTGTCATCTGCCTGCTGCTCTTTGCCATGCCGGAGCTGCTGCGGTGGTATCAGACCCTGCGGCCGCTGGGGCGGCACGGCGCGGCGGCAATTATGATCGGGTTTTACTGCTGCGTTCCCGCGGTGCTGTACGCCCTATATTGCATGGAGCGGCTGGTGCGGAACATTCTGAAGGAGGACGTGTTCGTTACACAGAACGTCCGGTTCCTGCGGCGCATCCGCTGGTGCTGCGCGGCGGTGAGCGGCATCTGCCTGCCTGCCGCGTGCTTCTACCCGCCCCTGATCTTCATGACCATGATCATGGCGTTTCTGGCGCTGACGGTGAGCGTGGTGAAGAACGTCATGGCCGCAGCGGTGGAGATCCGGGAAGAAAACGATCTGACGGTGTGAGGCGGCGTATGGCGATTATTGTGAATCTGGATATGATGCTGGCAAAGCGGAAAATGACCTCCCTGGAGCTGGCGAACCGGGTGGGCATGACCCCCGCCAACCTGTCCATTCTGAAAACCGGCAAGGCCAAGGCCGTGCGTTTGAGCACCATGGACGCCATCTGCCGGGAGCTGAAATGCCAGCCGGGCGACCTCTTCGAGTTCGTGCAGGACGACGACCCCTGGAAGCGCTGAGAAAGGAGCGACACTGATGGAAGAACGGACGCTGCCCCGGTATCCTGCGGGAAAACGGGAACTGATTTTTGGGCTTCTGGTGCTGCTTTTCGGCACGTTTACGTGGAATAGTATTCTTTACGGCGGCTTTTGTCTGGGTTTTGCCCTGGGGGCGTTGGCTCTGACGGGGTGCAGTTTTTGGTATCTGCTTCGCTGCGGCTTCCGGCCGGGGAAATATGAGGCGGCGCTGCTTGCTTTGGCGGCGGTGATTTTCGCCGGGTTTGCCCGGTCGTCGGACGGCGACATGAAGGCGGGGATGCTGCTGATGGCGCTGTTTGCCGTGAACCTTGGCCTCTGCCGGATGGCGGGGCAGAGCCGCCGGGATCCCGGCGGCATTGCGTCGGCGCTGGACGCCCCCCGGGCGCTGTTCACACTGGGCGTGGGCGGCATGAGCGCCGCCCTCCGGGGGCTGAACGACGCCCGGAAAAACGCCGGTACGGCGGGAAAACGGGGCGGCGCGGCGATCCTCGGCGTACTGATCGCCCTGCCGGTGGCGGCGGTGCTGATCGTCCTGCTGATGCGCGCCGACGCGGCGTTTGAGGGGCTGATGGATATGCTCCCCGATACCGACTGGTCGGAGCCGGTGATCTCCCTGTTCTTCGGCGTGTTCGCCGGGTGGATCCTGTACTCCCGGGGCGTGGGGCTGAAGTACGGGGAGAAAAACGGGAAGGAAGGGAAGCCTTTCCACGGCTTCAGCGCCATTACCGTGAACATTTTGCTTGGAACGGTGTGCCTGATCTACGCCGTGTACCTGCTGAGCCAGCTGGCGTATCTGGGCGGCGGCTTTGCTGGGATCCTGCCCGAGGAGTACACGCTGGCGCAGTACGCCCGCCGGGGATTTTTCGAGATGGCGTGGCTGAGCTTTATCAATCTGGGCCTGATGTGCCTTGCCATGGGGCTGGTGGAAAAGAAGACCGGCGTCCCGGCGCTGACCAGGGGGCTGTGCCTGTTCCTGGGACTGGCGGCGCTGCTTCTCATCGCCGCGGCCAGCGCGAAAATGCTGCTCTATATCGGCGGCTACGGCCTGACGAGAAAGCGTGTGCTGACGGAAGCTTTCATGCTCTGGCTGGGGGTCACCACGATCCTCGTGTCCGTGTGGCTGTGCAGACCCCGCTTCCCTTATATGAAGGGCGCGGTGATCTGCGCGCTGATTCTGGGGTGCGTCACCTTCTGGGCGGATGTGGATACGTTTGTCGCCCGGTACAACGTCCGCGCCTACCGGTCGGGGCAGCTGGAGACCATCGACATGGCGCATATGGGCAGCCTTGGGGACGGCGCGCTGCCCTACATCAAAGAGCTGACCCAAGACCGCGACCCCGAAGTCGCTTCCGCCGCGATGGGCATTCTGGAAAACAGCTATTGCAGCATTTCGGATTTCCGGAGCTGGACGTACACCGGGTCCGCCGCCCGGAAGGCCGTGGATCGATAAAGAACGTCCCTCCCTATGGGAGAGGTGGCCGAGCGAAGCGAGGACGCAGAGGGTATACCAGGCTGCAATACCCTCTCCGTCACCTTCGGTGACAGCTCTCCCTCTGGGAGAGCCAAGGGGTGTATCCCGGCACGAAAAATGGAGCGTATCTGCACGGATACGCTCCATTCGCTGTTTTATGCCCCCGGGAAGCGGCGCAGGCGGTTTCCCAGGGGCAGCTTTCGTTACTCTGCGTCCTTTGTGACCACCATGTTCGGCCAGTGGTGTTCCATCCACGCGTCGTCGTAGGTGTCGTCCAGAAACGCCTCGGCCACGTTTTTGGGTTCCGGGTTGCTCTGACGGCCGGTGTAGCGCAGCATGGCGGCGGCGGTGAGCAGACCGTCGCAGGCCAGGAAAAAGATGATGACCCACGTAATGACCTTCCCCAGCAGCGGCGGGATCCTCTCAATGCCCTTGCTCATGGGCGGGTAGAGCACCTTGATCCACACCACGGCCAGCAGCCCCCAGAAAATGCAGTACAGCACATTGGTGCGGCCGCCGATGTTCAGGGGCATTTTGCTGTAGTCCCAGAACACCGTGCCGAACACCAGCTCGGTGAACACGCTGCAAAGGTATTCGTAAGCGCCGCCGATGACGAAGCCGGCCAGGAAGATCCGCCGGTCGGGCTTGTCCGCGATCCGCTGCAAGGTGATGGTGAGCACCACCGCGCCCAGCCCCCATACGAAGCTGAAGCTGCCATACAGCACGCCGGAGCGGCTCATCCACTGCCCCGACGTGACCCGGCAGAAGACCATTTCGATCATCGCCCCCAGAAACGAGGTCACGAGAAACACCCAAACCAGCTTGTCAAAGCAGATGCCCCGGGCAAAAACATACCGTTCCGTCCCGGGCACGTCCGCCGCCGTGAGACCGGGGTAGGCCTTTTGCAGACGCCGCCAGATGGCATTGCTGATCCGGTCGGCCATGCGCTGGGTGGTCTCCTGCCCGGCTATGTTCAGCCGGGTGGCGCTGCTGGTGCGCAGGGCGCGCACCACGCCGACAAAGTCCGCCAGGATCAGGACGATCCCCGCGATGACCAGCGTCCGCTCCAGCCACTTGGGCATCAGGTAAACCAGCCCCATTATGCCGGGATGCACCACCAGATACACCAGCAGCATGACGGCGGCCACGGCGGCCGCATCGAGGAAAAACGTCTTCCCCTTCGGCTCGGCGGAAAACCGCCTCCGGCTGACGCCCCGGACGAACTGGTCGGTGACGCACCGAACCAGAATGTAGACCACCAGCGTCATAATATATTGTAGAATGGTCTTGTGGTTCATGGTGCCCAGCACCGGCAGCAGCAGGGCGGCGGCAATGCCGCAGGGCATATTCAGGGGCAGGTTCAGAAAGCCCCGGTTGAGAAAACGCCCGTTTTTCACGGCGGCGCAGAAGACCTCGACGCACCAGCCGAGAAAGGCGTAGAGCAGCATGTAAAAAAGCAGATCGAAAATGGTGTAGGAAATCTCCATGGGGGGACGCTCCTGTCTGTTTTTATTGGGGAGTTTTCGCCTACATTCTACCATGCAATCGGAATTTGTCAAAGGGAAAAAGGCCGCAAGGCCGCCCTTTTTTCCGGCTTGGGCATATTGCTGGTTTTCCTACCGGATAAATAGGAATTTTTTGATAAAAAACCGATTGACCTGGTAGGAAATTCATGGTATGATACAATCACCTACCGGATAGGTAAGTTTTGAAGGGAGGCACTCCCCATGAAAAATCATTTTGAGACCCTCGTAAGGGCGAATTTCCGCTTTGGCCGAATGTATCCCCGATGTTTGCACGAAAAAGGATACCATTTGACTTAAGAAAGGAAATAACCACTATGTCTGACTATAAATTTGAAACTTTGCAGCTCCACGTCGGCCAGGAGCACGCCGACCCCGCTACCGACGCCCGCGCCGTTCCCATTTACGCCACCACCTCTTACGTGTTCCATGACTGCGCCCACGCCGCAGCCCGTTTCGGGCTGACGGACGCCGGCAACATTTACGGCCGCCTTACCAATCCCACCCAGGAAGTGCTGGAAAAGCGAGTCGCCGCTCTGGAAGGCGGCGTGGCGGCGCTGGCGCTGGCCTCCGGCGCGGCGGCCATCACCTACGTGCTGGAAGCCCTGGGTCAGAACGGCGGCCACTTTGTCTCCCAGAAGACCATCTACGGCGGCAGCTACAACCTGCTCGCCCACACCCTGCCGGGCTTTGGCATCACCGCCGATTTCGTGAACATCCATGACCTGAAGGAAGTGGAGGGCGCCATCCGTCCCGAGACCCGCGCCATCTACATCGAGACCCTGGGCAACCCCAACAGCGACATTCCCGACATCGACGCCCTGGCCGAGCTGGCACACAAGTACGGCATCCCCCTGGTGGTGGACAACACCTTCGGCACGCCCTACCTCATCCGCCCCATCGAGCACGGCGCGGACATCGTCGTTCACTCCGCCACCAAGTTCCTGGGCGGCCACGGAACCACCCTGGGCGGCATCATCGTGGACTCCGGCAGGTTTGACTGGGCGGCTTCCGGAAAGTATCCCGCCATCGCCGAGCCGAACCCCAGCTACCACGGCGTTTCCTTCGTAGCCGCCGCAGGCCCCGCCGCCTTCGTGACCTATATCCGCGCGGTGCTGCTGCGGGACACCGGCGCGACCATCTCTCCCTTCGCGGCCTTCCTGCTGCTCCAGGGCATTGAGACATTGTCCCTGCGCTTAGAGCGCCACGCCGAGAACACCAAGAAGGTGGTGGAGTTCCTCTCTAACCATCCCCAGGTGGCGCATGTGAACCATCCCTCCCTGCCGAACCACCCGGATCACGCCCTGTATGAGAAGTATTTCCCCAACGGCGGCGCGTCCATCTTCACCTTCGAGATCAAGGGCGGCGTGAAGGAAGCCCATAAGTTCATTGACAATCTGAAAATTTTCTCCCTGCTTGCCAACGTGGCGGACGTCAAGAGCCTGGTCATTCACCCGGCCACCACGACCCACAGCCAGCTGACCGAGGAGGAGCTGCTGGATCAGGGCATCAAGCCCAACACCATCCGCCTGTCCATCGGCACGGAGCACATTGACGACATTCTTGCGGATTTGCAGCGCGGCTTTGACGCCGTGAAGGAGGTATAATCATGGCAAACATTTACACTTCTGCCGACCAGCTCATCGGCAAAACGCCCCTGCTGGAGCTGACCCACATTGAAAAGAATCTTGGCCTGAAAGCAAAAATTCTGGCGAAGCTGGAGTATTTTAACCCCGCCGGTTCCGTGAAGGACCGGGTGGCCAAGGCCATGATCGATGACGCCGAGAAAAAGGGGCTGCTGAAGCCCGGCTCCGTCATCATCGAGCCGACCTCCGGCAATACGGGCATCGGCCTTGCCGCCGTGGCGGCTGCCCGGGGCTACCGGATCATCATCGTCATGCCGGACACCATGAGCGT
>DJNI01000027.1:0-9213 GCA_002436765.1 Clostridiales bacterium UBA6468 | reverse complement strand
CCGAGGGCGCCAAGGGCATGAAGGGCGCCATTGCCAAGGCCGACGAGCTGGCGGCCTCGATTCCGGACAGCTTCATCCCCGGCCAGTTTGTGAACCCGGCCAACCCCAGGGCGCATTTTGAGACCACCGGCCCCGAAATCTACGCCGACACCGACGGCAAGGTGGACATTTTCGTGGCAGGCGTGGGTACCGGCGGCACCATCACCGGCGTGGGCGAGTACCTCAAGTCCAAGAAGCCGGAGGTCAAGGTAGTGGCCGTGGAGCCTGCGACCTCTCCCGTGCTGTCCAAGGGCACGGCGGGCGCGCACAAGATCCAGGGCATCGGCGCGGGCTTCGTCCCCAAGGTGCTGGACACCGGCGTTTACGACGAGATCATCCCCGTCGCCAACGAGGACGCTTTTGCCGTTGGCAAGCAGATCGGCAAGCTGGAGGGCGTGCTGGTGGGCATTTCCTCCGGCGCGGCGGCATGGGCGGCCATCGAGCTGGCCAAGCGGCCGGAAAACGAGGGCAAGACCATCGTCGTCCTCCTGCCGGACACCGGCGACCGGTATCTGTCCACGCCGCTGTTCGCGGACTGACGCCATGATGATCTCGACCCGGGGCCGCTACGCCCTGCGGGTGCTGGCGGATCTGGCGGAGCATCGGTCGGAGGGCTTCGTCCCCATGAAGGACGTGGCTGCCCGGCAGGAGATCTCCCTGAAATACATGGAGAAGATCCTGCCCGTGCTGGCGAAGAACCACATCGTGGACGGCATCCAGGGCAAGGGCGGCGGCTACCGCCTGAGCCGGGAGCCGGGAGAATACACGCTGGGTGAAATTCTGCGGCTGACGGAAGGAACGCTGGCACCGGTAGCCTGCCTGGAGTGCGGCGCGAAGCCCTGCCCCCGGGCGGCGAACTGTCCGACGCTTCCGGTATGGAGCGAGCTGGACAGCCGTATCAGCGGGTATTTGGACGGCGTGACGCTGGCGGATCTGGTGAAAAAGCAATAAAAAAGCTGACCCCGGCGGCGCGGACACTGCGCTGCCGGGGAGTTTTTCGGGTAAGAAAGAAGGTCGGAAACCGCAAAATTCGCAAAAAAAGGATTGCCAAACGCCGCAAAGCATGATATAATGCCCTGTGTGTCCGGCCGAAGGGCGCCGCGCCAACATTGGGATGTCGCCAAGCGGTAAGGCACCAGACTTTGACTCTGGCATTCGTCGGTTCAAATCCGGCCATCCCAGCCAAATTTGATCCGCTAGCTCAGTTGGCAGAGCAACTGCCTTTTAAGCAGTGGGTCCGGGGTTCGAATCCCCGGCGGGTCACCATGCAGAAAAAGCCCTAGAATTGATTTCTGGGGCTTTTTTGTTGCCTTTTCCGCAATACTTCCACATTCTTCGAACTATTTCATGATAAAATATTATCGCAGTTTGTAACTTTTCAGCTCTGCCGGTACGTTTTTAGAGCGCAAATTGGCAACGGAATTTTCCCATAGACGCAGCAAAAGCCCCGGCGGCGGAAATCTATCCGTCACCGGGGCTTTTGCTGCCGAATAGTGCGGTGCCGCCTGCGTTCTTTTATCCCAGCAGCTTCTCGATCTCCGCCTTTGGCATGTAGCCGATGGCCTTGTTCATGACCTTGCCGTGCTCCATGACCACCAGTGTGGGGATGCTGGCGACGCCGAATTCCATGGCAAGCTCCGCTTCCTCGTCCACGTTGATCTTGCCCACGGCGATGTCCTCCCGCTCCTGGGCGATCTCCTCCACAATGGGGCCGACCATCCGGCACGGGCCGCACCAGGGTGCCCAGAAATCCAGCAGAACGGGCTTATCGCTGTTTTTCACCAGCGCATCATAGTTGGCCTTCGTAATATGCATAACGGACATAACAATTCCTCCTTGGTGTTTTTCCATGCTTATAGTATACCCTAATTTTGCAAAAAGCGCAAGGGGGGCCGGTCGAGTAAACAGATAATTTGACATTTCGCCGCCCATCTGCTATGATACCCTGAAAGAAACAGGAGGACACCGAATATGAGCAAATGTGAATCCTGCGGCGGATGCAGCGGCTGCTCCGGCTGCGGTCCGGAGCTGGAGCTTACGGAGGAAGAGATCGGCTTTCTGCGCCGGTTGGGCGAGTGCGCCTTTTTGCCGGTGATTCAGGAAAAGGAGTCGCCGGTTTTCCCGGAGGAGCCGGGAAACGAGCTTCTGCTGCAAATTCTAGAGAAAAAGGGTCTGATTTCCCTGGACTATGACAAGCCTCTGAAGGACTACCATACTCCCGCCTACGACGCCAGCCCCATCCGGGGCAGCATGGCGCTGACCAAGCGGGGACAGGACGTTCTGGAGCTGATGGAATATCAGGGCGTCCGCAGCTGATCCCCCGGCAGCCTTCGCCGGAAAAAAGATATAAAGAAGTGCGTTATATGAACAGAAATGAATACCGGGCAGGGGTCAACCGGGGACTGCCTGTGGGGATGGGATACTTTTCGGTGAGCTTCGGCTTCGGGGCCATGGCCGTGTCGCAGGGTCTGAAAACCCCGGACGCGGTGCTGATCTCCGCCACGAATCTGACCAGCGCGGGACAGTTCGCGGGACTGACCCTCATCGTCGCCGCCGCCACATTGTGGGAAATGGTGCTGACGCAGCTGGTCATCAACAGCCGCTACGCCCTGATGAGTCTGGCGCTGAGCCAGCGGATGGGCGAAAAAATCGGCCTGCTGCCCCGGCTGCTGATCGCGTTTTTCAATACGGACGAAATTTTTGCCCTGGCCATGGCGCGGGAAGCGCCCCTGACGGTGCCCTTCCTGCTGGGGCTGGGGACGCTGCCCTTTATCGGCTGGACGTTGGGAACCCTGTGCGGCGCGCTGGCCGGGTCGATCCTGCCGCTGTCCATCCGGACGGCGCTGGGGGTCATGCTTTACGGCATGTTCGTGGCCATCGTGATACCTCCCGCAAAGAAAAACCGGGATGTTTTCGCTGCGGTGGTGCTGGCGCTGGTTTTCAGCAGCCTGTTTTCCTGGACGCCCGGGCTGAAAGCCGTTTCCCCTGGACTGTCCATCGTGATCTGCACCGTGGCGGCCGCCGCCATCTGCGCCGCGCTGTTCCCGGTGAAGGACGAGGGGGAAGCAGCATGAACATTTATCTGTACATCCTGGCCATGGCGCTGACGACCTACCTCATCCGCGTCCTGCCCATGACGATTTTCCGCAAGCCCATCAAGAGCCGCTTCCTGCGCTCGTTTCTGTACTACGTCCCCTATTGCTGCCTGACGGCCATGACGTTCCCCTCCATTCTCAGCAGCACCGCATCCGTTTTCAGCGGCGCGGCGGCGCTGGTGGCGGCGGTGATCCTGGCCTACCGGGGCAAGAGTCTGATCGCGGTCGCCTTAAGCAGCAGCGCCGCAGTGCTAATTGTGGAATGGGCAATGAGCCATTTGTAAAATAACTGTGTATTCCTCCGCTTCGCCTTGACGAGCGGAGGAATCTTTGTTATAATGCGCCGTGAAGAGGGAGTAGTCGGCGCACAACGCGGGACTGAATCGACATACTGGGGAGACCCCGGTTCAGCCTGAAATGACGAGACTTTTGCAGGCCGGTACAGTCTCTTCATGTCTTCTGTGCCGGTCTATATTCGGTACGGAGGATTTTTTATGGGAATTGGAGAACTGTTCCTGCTGGCGGTGGGGCTGAGCATGGACGCCTTTGCGGTGTCCGTATGCAAGGGTCTTGCCATGAAAAAGGCAACGCTGAAGGCGGAAGCGACCTGCGGCCTCTGGTTCGGCGGCTTCCAGATGCTGATGCCCATTACCGGCTTCTTTCTGGGTTCGCTGTTTGCCGAGGCCATTGAGGCCTTCGACCATTGGGTCGCCTTCGGCCTGCTGGCCGTCATCGGCATCAACATGCTGAAGGAAGCCCTGGAAAAGGACGACAAGTCCGGCGACGACCCGGAAAAGGATGCCGATCTGTCCGTCAGGACCATGTTCCTCATGGCCGTGGCGACCTCCATAGACGCTCTCGCCGTTGGTATTTCCCTTGCCATGGTGGGCAGCGTGAACATCTGGCTGGCGGCGGCCTTCATCGGTATCTGTACATTCCTGCTGTCCGCGCTGGGCGTGAAGATCGGCAACGTATTCGGCAGCCGGTACGAGAAAAAGGCCGAGTTTGCCGGCGGCGTCATTCTGATCCTGCTGGGCGTGAAGATCCTGCTGGAGCATCTGGGGGTTCTGGCGTGAAGCGCACAAAGCGCCGCATGACGCTGTGTACGGTGCTTCTGGTCTGCAATCTGGTCTTCATCTGGGGCAATTCCCTGCTCCCGGCGGAGGCCTCCGGGCAGATCAGCGGTACGCTGAAGGTATTCCTGGACGGCCTGTTCGCCCCCGGTGAGGCGACCCCATCCGGCGACGGTCTGCTGCGGAAATTTGCCCATTTTGCCGAATTTGGCACTCTGGGGCTGCTGCTTGGCTGGCTGTTCGGGATGCTGGGGAAAAGGCCGCTTCCGGCGTTCACCCTTGGCGTGGCTGCTGCCTGCATCGACGAGACCATCCAGATCTTCGTTCCCGGCCGCGGCCCCGGCATCCGGGACGTGTGCATCGACAGCTGCGGCGTGGCCGCCGGTATGCTGCTGCTGTATTTGGGGTATGCTTATGGAAAAAGACGATCTACCCGAAAAAATTTCCGGAGGAAATGAAACATGAAAAAATTTTTAACTGCAATTCTGGCGGCAGCCCTGGCGCTGTCCCTGTTTTCCGGCTGTGCCGGAACAAAGAGCGAACCCACTGAGACCACTGCCCCCGCCGCCACGGTGGACGGCACCATGGAGGAGCTGCTGAACAAGATCGTGACCGAGCAGCCCGTGGAGTTTGCCGCCGGCGTCGAGACCATCGACCTCACCGACACCAGCGAGGAGGGCCTGTGGCGCATTAAGAACACCACCGGTCTGGACAACGCAAGCGTGCTGACGGAGGCCGCGGTGCTCGAGCCGATGATCGGCTCCATCGCTTTTTCCATGGTTATGGTGCGGGTCGCCCCGGGCGAGGACACCAAGTCCGTGGCCGAGGCCATGAAGTCCGGCATCAACCCCCGTAAGTGGGTCTGCGTGGAGGCGGACGACCTGCTGGTCGCCGGCTACCGCGACGTGGTGATGCTCATTATGCTGGACAGCAGCCTTGATCTCACCGCCCAGTCCTTTGTGGACGCCTTCGGCAAAGTGGTCGGCGAACCCGAATTTGTGATTTAGTCAGAGTTTTTCCCACAAAAAATGGCAGCGATTCCGGTCGCTGCCATTTTTATAAGAGGTTTCAGGAGCGGACAAGCCTATGGTATTTTCAAGCATTCCCTTCCTATATTATTTTCTCCCGGCGGTGCTGGCGGTGTATTTTCTCACCCCCCGGAGGGGGAAAAACGCCGTTCTGCTCCTTGCCAGCCTGATTTTTTACGGCTGGGGGGAGCTGCGGCTGCTGCCGCTGATGGTGTTCACCATCCTGCTGTGCTATGTCTGCGGCCTGGGCATTGAACGCTCCCGGAGCCGGAAAAAGCCCTGGCTGCTGGCGTCCGTCATCGTCAGTGTGGGGCTGCTGGGGGTTTTCAAATACGCGGACTTCTTCATCGGCAGTCTGAACGCCGTCACCGGTCTGAAGATCCCGCTGCTCCACCTTGCGCTGCCCATCGGCATCAGCTTCTACACCTTCCAGTGCCTGAGCTATACCGTCGACGTCTATCGCGGCAGCGTCCCGGCGCAGAAAAATCTGATCAACTTCGGCGCGTATGTCGCCCTGTTCCCCCAGCTCATCGCAGGCCCCATCGTCCGCTATGCGGATATCGCCCGGGAACTGGAGCACCGGGAGCACAGCTGGGAAAACGCGGCGGCAGGTCTGCGGCGGTTTCTGGTGGGGCTGGGGAAAAAGGTCATCCTTGCGGACAACTTCGCCCTGCTGATCCGGCTGTTCCGCCAGAGCGGGGAAAAGTCCGTCCTGTTTTACTGGATGTACGCCGTGGCCTTCACCCTGAACATTTACTTCGATTTTTCCGGCTATTCCGACATGGCCATCGGTCTTGGGCGGGTGCTGGGGTTCCATTTTGCGGAGAATTTCAACTATCCCTACCTCTCCCGAAGCGTCACGGAGTTCTGGCGGCGGTGGCACATCAGCCTTGGCAGCTGGTTTCGGGACTATGTGTATATCCCCATGGGCGGCAGCCGGGTCAGCCGCCGGCGGTGGGTGCTCAACATCCTCACCGTGTGGGTGCTTACGGGACTGTGGCACGGCGCGGCGTGGAATTTTGTACTGTGGGGGCTGCTGTTTGCCGGGCTGCTGCTGGCGGAAAAGTGGACCCCCGCTCTGCAAAGGCTGCCGGGCGTCCTGCGCCATGGGTATGTGCTGCTGGCGGTGGTTCTCAGCTTTGTCCTGTTCAATGCGGACAGCCTTGCCCAGGCGGGGCAGGACTTTGCCGGGCTGTTCGGCTTCGGGGGCTTAAGCCTGACCTCCGCCGAGACGCTGTACTACCTGAAAAGCTACGCCGTTCTGTTCGTGCTGGGCATTCTCGGCTCCACGCCGGTGGTGAAAAACGCGGCGCGGCGCATTGACGGGACAAAGGCGGGCGCCGTACTGGAGGCCGCGGCAATGCTGGCGCTGCTGATCGTCTGCACGGCCTATCTGGTGGACGGCTCCTACAGCCCGTTCCTGTATTTCCGGTTTTAGGGAGGCGCGACATGAAACATCGAATTTGTACGATTGCCGTAGCACTCGTCTGGGCGGCGCTGGCGGTGTGGGCGTGGCTGGCGCCCAGCCGGGACATTTCCGTTGCGGAGCGCCGCCAGCTGGCGCAGAAGCCCGCCATCCAGGTCAAAACCCTGCTGAACGGCAGCTTTATGACGGATTTTGAGGACGCCAGCCTGGATCAGTTCCCCCTGCGGGACACCTTCCGGGAGGCCAAGTCCCTGTTCCACCGTTTCGTCCTGCGCCAGAGTGACAAAAGCGGCATTTATATCTCCCAGGGCTTCGCCGCAGCACAGGAATACCCCCTGAGCGAGGCTTCGGTCAACCACGCCCTGGAGCGGTTCAACTTTGTATACGAAACCTACCTTTCCTCCACCGATTCCAAAATTTACCTCGCCATCGTCCCGGACAAAGGCTTCTATCTGGCGCAGTCCGCCGGGCAGCTGTCCCTGGACTATGACCGGCTCTTTACCATGGTGGAGGACGGGATGCCCTGGGCGTCCCCCATTCGCCTGACGGACAATTTGTCCATTCAGGACTATTATCGCACCGATACCCATTGGCGGCAGGAACGGCTTCTCCCGGCGGCACAGGCGCTGTGTCAGGCGCTGGGGGTGTCCTCCCCCCGGCAGGAGGGTTACACCGTCACCCCGCTGGACAAGCCCTTCTACGGCGTGTACTACGGTCAGGCGGCGCTGCCCATGCAGCCGGATACCATGTATCTTCTGGAAAGCGACCTGCTGGACGACTGCCGGGTATACGACTACGAAACGGGCGGAACCGCCGCCGTCTACGACATGACCAAGCTGAGCAGCAAGGATCTGTACGACGTGTATCTTTCCGGCGCCCGGAGCCTGCTGACCATCGAAAACCCCAACGCGGCCACCGACCGGGAGCTGATCGTCTTCCGGGATTCCTTCGGAAGCAGCCTCGTTCCGCTGCTGGTAAACGACTACGCAAAGGTGACGCTGGTAGACCTCCGGTACATCCGAAGCGACTATTTGGGGCAGTTCCTGAACTTTCACGGCCAGGACGTGCTGTTCCTCTACAGCACGCTGCTGCTGAATAACAGTTCGTCCATCAAATAAGCATCAATGGCGCTCCGCTTTCAGCGGAGCGCCCTTGACGCAAAAAAGTCCACTGTAATCCAAATGACTACAGTGGATCTGGCAAAGAACCGTAATTTTGATAGAAACCCGTTAAGGGGGTGCAACTTCGGTATAGAGGGGGTGCATTTTGATTTTAGGGGGGTGCAGTTATGGCGGAAGTGCCGGAATACCCTCTCTGTTATTTATTTTCCTGCTATAGTGCTCAGCGTGTTTCCAATATCCGCATCAATACAAATTGACTGCCGCTCGATCTCCTGCGGGCAGACCGCTTGCCCCTGATTGATACAGGCGTAGGTAGCGTCCGGGTACTTCGACGTCATCTGCCAGAAGGGATACTTGATGATAACAGGTGTATTGTAGCCGACTCCCAGCTCCAGAAAGAGAATCCTCTGCCCCTCGCGGGTGCGCAGAAAATTCTCGTAACGCTCTGCCGCTCGGTGCCAGCCTTCGTCCTCCACGAAGGTATCATCGCAGCGGAGGCTCATCGTCATGGGCTTTCCGCAGTGGGGGCAGACAGGAAGAAGCTCGGTCGGGACTTTCATATTCTCCTGCCGCTTGACCATTTCGCGGATCACGGCTTCGTTATCAAAGGTTTCCTGACAGCACGGTTCGCTGCACTGAAAGAGTCCGTAATCGCCCTGCGTGTAGAACAGCCGCTTTTTGTCAAATCCAGCCTTCTGAAAGCAGTGGTCAACGTTCGTGGTGATGACAAAATAATCCTTGTCCTGTACCAGCTTCAAAAGGTCATTATAGACCGGCTTGGGTGCGTCCTGATAGCGGTTGATATAGATATACCGGCTCCAATATGCCCAGAACTCTTCCTGCGTTGGAAACGGATAGAAGCCGCCGCTGTACATATCCCGAATGCCATACTTCTGAGCAAAGTCGGAGAAATGCTGTTCAAACCGTTCGCCAGTGTATGTAAAACCCGCCGCCGTAGACAGTCCGGAACCGGCACCGATGACCACGGCGTCACAGTCCTGCAAAGCGGCTTTCAGCCGTTCAATCTGCTCGGAGCAGCTTTTCGTATGTGACCCCACGCCCGTTCCCCAAGGAAACCGCTGTAGAGATTTTGACCGCCCCTCCGGGGTCGGAGGTTTATCCCGAAATGTGAGCGCAACCTCGGCTCAGGTGTTGTGCCAGCGGTCACCGCGCTCGGCGTGGATTCTGGCGTGACAGGGTTTGCAAAGCGCAATCAGATTCTCTCTTGCGTGGGTACCGCCTTCTGACAGCGGTTTCCTATGACGGATTTCTTCCGTTTTGACATAGCGGTCTTGCTTCAGACAAAGCTCACACAACGGGTGAGCAGATGCGCAAACCCCGTATCCTTTTCGCAGCTGTCGCAGGCATAGGTAACGGCGTAGTAAGCCAGCAGATTTATCTGCTTGGGGATGATCTGCATTTCATGGCGCA
>DJNI01000011.1:22762-29706 GCA_002436765.1 Clostridiales bacterium UBA6468 | reverse complement strand
GAAAATCCGACAGACCGATCTGCCCATTGCTGTATCGATACATACCCATTCCCTCCAAGTGCAAGGGTTTTGCCCGCTATTTGCTGTTTCCCTTGCACTTATTATAGCATATATGGTGAGAAATGTCTTGTGGCGCAATAGATTTTGGGCTGGTCAGTAGACATTATTTAGATGCAGATGTTTCGCCAGAACAGCTTCCACCGCAACTCAAATTTTTTCAAGAAAGAGGTTTGAAAATTAAATTTACCCCATACTGCTTAAAATGTCATACAAAGTACTTCTTTGCTATGCAGGAATATCCTGACAGCATCATTATTACCGTGGACGATGATGTCTTTTACGGAAATGACTTAGTAGAAAATTTGATTTATACCCATCAGAGATATCCTAATGCTATTTCAGCTGGCCGTGTACACAGAATTCATTTAATGCCTGACGGTCATCCAGCTCCATATTTGGAATGGCAACATGAATGCACAGAGATTCGTGTTCCTTCGCATGAACTATTCGCAACTGGTGTCGGCGGTATTTTATATCCTCCAAGGTGCTTTGGCCTCGAAACTTTTGATCGTGAGGCTTTGACGCAACTAAGTTTGTATACGACGCTATATTAACTACCATGCAGATCTCGGGTCTGCATAATAGATGTCGTCCTCCATGTTTCCCCCACAGTAAAATTTTGCGAATTTAGGCCGCTTTGTGGATGTGCCCAATAGATGCAAGTTATGCCTAATAATGGCTACATAATCCGGTAATTTTGCAAAAATTTCTGCTGCTATGTATAGGGCATTACGTGCCTCATCAAGAGAACCATACAGGTATTCATACAGGGCAACAGTTTCGTAATAAAAGGCTTTCTGACGTGGACGAAGATCTCTTTCAAAGCCGACTTCCTGGAATAGCAAATGATTTCCTAAATTTTCCTGATGGATGCAATAATAGAATGCCGCAAGGCCAAAAAGTTTTTTTCGGTAGTCATTGTAAAAATTCTTTTTTAAAGCCTTGTGAAAATGGGTTACCTGCAGTAACTCATTAGGATCACCTTCTTGTACCAATTTCAGATAGTGCAACGTGAAGCCTGCCCATAGGTAGTAGCGATCACTTCTGCCCCGAGATTTCTCTAGTTCTCGCATGCATTCATGCTGCCTATACCGCGTTTCCTCGGACAAACAGGTAGATTATGATGATAACAATGTTGCCGACATTCCAATGCAGCGGAAAGCCTGTCACCGCTTTGCTGCTCAAATGGGCTGGACAATCGTACACGAAGAACAGGAAGAGGGTGTTTCTGGGCATAAGATTCGTGCCGAATCCAGAGATAAACTTCAAACCATTAAAGACCTTGCACGGCAAAAACAGTTCGATATTCTACTGGTTTTCATGTTCGACCGCATCGGACGAATTGCTGATGAAACTCCATTTGTAGTTGAATGGTTTGTCAAAAATGGCATTCAGGTGTGGAGTACCCAGGAAGGCGAGCAGCGATTTGACAATCACATTGATAAATTGCTGAACTATATTCGTTTCTGGCAGGCAGATGGGGAAAGTGTGAAAACATCTGTACGAACACGCACAAGCCTTGGGCAACTGGTGGAGGAAGGTCATTTTAAGGGAGGATTTGCTGCCTACGGATATGACTTAATCAAAAATGGTCGCCTGAATAAACGGAAACACGAGTTGTTTGATCTGACTGTTAATGAGGATGAAGCACCAATTGTTCGCTTGATTTTTGACAAGTACGTCAATGAGGGATATGGAGCGCAGCGAATAACCACTTTTCTCAACGCCAATGGTTATCGGGCACGAAGTGGAAAGATGTGGCACCCTGCTTCAATTCACGGGATCCTCTGCAATCCAACCTATACAGGAGTACTTCGTTCCGGTGAAAGTCGCTCCCCAATCCTGCCTGAACTTCAAATTATTCCCACAGAGCAATTTGAAAGAGCCCAGCTAATTCGCAAGGAACGCTCAGCCACTGCGCAAAGCATTCCTAGCATCCCTATAAATACGCGTGGACAATCTCTGCTTTCGGGTAATGTGTTTTGTGGTCACTGCGGTGCTCGCTTGACACTCACTACCAGCAAGCGGTATCGAAAGCTTCGCGATGGCAGTTATGATAAGACACCACGAATTCGCTATGTCTGCTATGGGAAAACCAGAAAACAAACGGAATGTACAGGTCAGACGGGTTACACCTTACATATTCTAAATGATCTAATTGACAATGTTATGAAAAGTATCTTTTCTCGGATGCAGGGTATTCCCAAAAAAGAGCTGATTAGCAACAGATATGAAAAAGAATTAACAGAACAAATTGCTCATTTGAAAATTCTGAAGGCTGAACAGAAAAAACAAGATGACAGTTTGAAATCACTGCACGAGGAAATCATTCGGTGTATTCAAGGAAAAAGTGCATTCTCTCAGGATACTTTGGCTGATCTAATTCGAGATAGTGAGGAAAAATCCAAAGGACTGCGAATAACTGTAGCACAATTGGAATCCACCATTGAGGATAGGACACAGGCCCTTGAAAAACTGTCCTCCCAGTTTGATGAGCTTCTCTCTTGGGCAGAGCTTTACAATTCAGCAAGTTTCGAGGCAAAGAAAATGATTGTAAACCGTATGATTGCACGTGTTGATGTCAAAACAGACTACAAACTGCATATTTCTTTCCGCTTCGACTTGAATCAGTTTTACTATGGAGCATAAAACTTCCTGCATGAGTACCGCACCATAATAATGTGCAAATACCAGTGCATGAAGTTTTTGCACATCATTTCTGGTTGCCCACAGGGGCGTGGAAATGGTACATTTCTTATGTTTGCTATGCTTTTGTATAACAAAAAAGGCACTGCTTCCCCATGTTTCATGGAAAAAGCAGTGCCTTACAAAAAAGAAAAGCACCTGACAAAATATCAGGTGCTTTCATCGGCTTGCGCCATTGGTGGTGGAGATAAGCGGGATCGNNGATCGAACCGCTGACCTCTTGAATGCCATTCAAGCGCTCTCCCAGCTGAGCTATACCCCCAGGTGTTGTAGATTGACGCATAAGCCTATATGAACTTGTTGCTGTGGGGTGCGTTGCTGTACCGTTTGGGCTCCCAGCTGAGCTATACCCCCAGATTCGGTTCGCTGTCCGGACAGCTTCTGTATTATAGCATACCTGCGGAATTTGTCAATAGCTTTTTTTCATTTTTACAGCGCCCATTTTTTCGCGTTTTTTCGCTTCCGGGGCTGGACAAAGACTTCCCCATGTGCTATTCTATGGGTAGCGATCCTGACAGTAAGCCTTCGGGCTGCCTGAAAGGTGCGAATATGGTGTTTGACCGCGGAAATTTCCGGGGTCTGCTGCTGTTGCCGTACCGTCAGGGTGCGGCAATTTTTGTTGGGAGGTGTTTTTCGTGGAAACCAGACTCGCAGTGATGAGCATCATCGTGGAAAACGGGGAAATGGTGGAAAGGCTCAACGCGCTGCTTCATGAGTACGGGGAATTCATCATCGGCCGAATGGGCATCCCCTACCGCAAGCGGGGCGTCAGCGTCATCGCCATCGCCATGGACGCGCCCCAGAATACCATCGCCGCCCTGTCCGGCAAAATCGGAGGCCTGGTCGGCGTCAGCGTCAAAACCGCTTACTCCGGCGTGATCTCCAAAGAATAATTGGGAAAGAGGTATCTACTATGAACAAAAAAGTACGTTGGATCACCGAAACCGCCGTTATGCTGGCACTTCTCGTCGCTTTGCAGGCGCTGACCAAGGGCTTCGGTCAGTTCGTCACCGGCTCCTGCGTCAACGCCGTGCTGGCCGTCACCGTTCTGACCGCCGGACTGGGCAGCGGCATCGTCGTGGCCGTGGTCTCCCCGGTGCTCGCCTACCTGCTGGGCATCGCCCCGCAGATTCTCGTTCTCCCCGCCATCATGGTGGGCAACACCGTGTTCGTGGTTCTGCTGCGGCTGATCGCCGGCACGGACAGCAAGAAAATTGGCCAGCAGATCGCCGCGTGGCTCATTGCCGCTCTGGCAAAGTTCGCCGTGCTGTACCTGATCGTTGTAAAGGTCGTCTGCGGCGTGATGGCGCCGTCTCTGCTGGCGGCCGGTACGCTGAAGGAGCCGATGCTGAAAGCCCTCCCCGCCACCTTCAGCTGGCCGCAGCTGGTCACCGCTCTCATCGGCGGCGGCATCGCCCTGCTGATCGTTCCCGTCATTCGCAAGGCGCTGCGCCGGTAAAATCGCAAAGTTTTAGCGCGGGCACAGGTCGTGTCCGCGCTTTTCTTACTCTTCCAACAGGCACACCGCGTGGCAGGCCATGCCCTCACCGGTGCCGGTGAAGCCCAGCTTTTCCTCCGTGGTGGCCTTCACGTTCACCCGGGAAGGGGCAATTCCCACCGTGCGGGCAATATTTTCCTCCATCTGCGGAATGAAATCCTTCAGCCTCGGCCGCTGGGCGATCATGGTCACGTCGATGTTGCTCACCCGATAGCCCGCCGCGGCGACCTTTTCCGCCACGTTTTTCAGAAGCAGCAGGGAATCCGCGCCCTTGTACTTAGGGTCGGTGTCCGGGAAGTGACGGCCAATGTCCCCCAGCCCCGCCGCGCCCAGCAGGGCGTCGGCGACGGCGTGGAGCAGCACATCGGCGTCGGAGTGGCCGTCCAGCCCCTTTTCGTAGTCGATTTTTACGCCGCCCAGTATCAGATCCCGGCCTTCCACCAGCCGGTGTACGTCGTAGCCATGTCCGATCCTCATTTGGTTTCCTCCAGCAGAAGTTCCGCGATTTTTAAGTCCAGGGGAGTTGTGACTTTCAGATTCCGCTCGTCGCCCTCCACGATCTTCACGGAGAAGCCCAGCCGCTCCACGGCGGAGCAGTCGTCCGTGAGCTTGGCATTGTCCGCCTGCGCCTTGGCCAGCGCGCCCCGGAGAATGTCAAAATCGAACACCTGGGGGGTCTGCACGGCGTACAGCGACGCCCGGTCGGGGGTGGATTTCACGATTCTTCCCTCCACGACCTTGATGGTGTCCTTTACGGGGACCGCCGGGGCGGCAGCGCCGTAGGTGTTGGCCGCCCGGACGACCCGGTCGATCAGCTGCCAGGAGGCAAGCGGCCTTGCCCCGTCGTGAACGGCGGCAAGCCTTACCTTATCCGAAAGGGCGTTCAAGCCCAGATTCACCGACTCCTGCCGGCTTTTTCCCCCGGCAACCACGGCGGTGACTTTGTTCATATTTTTGCAAAGCCCCGTAATGGGCAGGATCAGGTCTTCCCGGGTGACGACGACGATCTCCGAGATGGCGTCGCAGTCCTGAAACGCCCGCACCGTCCGGGCGATCATAGGCTCGCCGCCCAGCGGCGCCATAACCTTGTCGATTCCCCCCATCCGGGAAGCCGTGCCTGCAGCCACGATCACCGCGCCGCAGTATTGTAACTTCAGCAGCTTCCGCGCCGGGCGGGTCACTTTGGTAATATCCACGCTTACAGCTCCTTTACGAGTTTCTTGAAGAACGCGCCCCGCACCATGAAGTTCTTGAACTGGTCAAAAGCGGCGCTGGCGGGGCTCATCAGCACCACATCGCCCGGCTTCGCAGCGGCGGCCGCCGCCCGAACGGCAGGCTCGAAGCTGCCGCAGTCCACGATTTCCACAGTCTTCGGGTCGTATTCCGGGCAGCTTTCCACCGCTTCCCGGATCTTCCCGCCGGTCGCGCCGCCGAGGAACAGCTTCTTCACGTGGGCGCAGATCTCCGGCCCCAGCACATCGTAGGGAATGTGCTTGTCGTAGCCGCCGGCAATCAGGATCACCTTTTCCGGGAAGCTGCGCAGACCCGCGATGGTGCGGCTGGGGCTGGAGGCGATGGAATCGTTGTAGAACCGCACGCCGTCCTTCACCCGCACCAGCTCAATGCGGTGCTCCACGCCGCCAAAGGTTTTGGCCACATGGCGGATGGTCTCGTCGGACACCAGCCCCTCCACCACGGCGATGGCGGCCATATAATTCTCTATGTTGTGGACGCCGGGAATGAGAATGTCCTTGGTGGGAAGAACCGGTCTTCCGTCCCGGCAGATAACGCCGTCCTCGATGCAGACGTAGGCCATGCCCTTCCGGGAGAAGAACCGGGTGGTGCCGTTGCCCCGGAAGGCGGCGGTAATGTCGTTGTCAGCGTTCAGCACCAGAAGGCCGCTTCCGTCCTGATAGCGGAAAATGTTCTTTTTCGCGTCCACATATTCCTGCATGTCCTTGTGGATGTCCAGATGGTTGGGTGCCAGATTGGTGACCACCGCCCGCCGGGGGCTGCGCTTCATGTCCATGAGCTGGAAGGAGCTGAGCTCCACCACGGCGACGTCCGTTTCCTGCATCTGCCGCACAAGGGGGAGCAGGGGCGTGCCAATGTTGCCCCCCAGCCAGACGGTCTTCCCCTCCGCTTTCAGCATTTCGGAGATCAAGGTGGTGGTTGTCGTCTTGCCGTCGGAGCCGGTGACGCCAATGATCGGGCAAGGGCAGACCTCGAAGAACACCTCCATTTCGGAGGTCACTTCCGCGCCCCGACTGCGAAGGGCTTCGATGGCGGGGTTGTTGGGGTGCATTCCCGGGGTGCGGAACAGAATATCCGCTTCCACGCCGTCCAGGTAGCCGTCGCCCACGTGGAGCCTGCAGCCTAAGTTTTCCAGCTCCAGAACCTCCGCATCCAGCTTTTCCCGGGGCGTCCGGTCGCAGCCCACCACGTCGCAGCCGTATTCCAGCAGAAGCCGAACCAGCGGCCGGTTGCTGACGCCCAGCCCCAGCACCGCGATTTTCTTATTTTTAAGATTCGTAAAGTATGTATCAAAGGCAGAATTCATTGCAATTCCCTCTTTCCCGGATTTTTCGGTAAATGCCCGTCTGAGAATACGGGCAGGTTTTCTTAAGGAAGCTCTGAATAAATCGGCAAGAGCTGTGAGCGAGAGATTTTTCGTCCAATC
>DJNI01000011.1:270-22665 GCA_002436765.1 Clostridiales bacterium UBA6468 | reverse complement strand
CGCTCACAGCCGAAGGCGATTTGTTCAGAGTTTCCTTTAGTATATCCCTTCCGAAAAGAATTTGCAAGACATTTGACAATTCGCTTTTCGTGGGGTACAATATTGGGGCGACCGGGTCGGACAGCCGCGGACGCATGCCGAAAGGCGGCGGATGAGGAAAGTCCGGGCTCCATAGGGCAAGGATAACGGGTAACGCCCGCCGAGAGTGATCTCAGGACAAGTGCAACAGAGAGATACCGCGTTCCGCGTCAGCAGAGCGTAAGGGTGAAAAGGTGGGGTAAGAGCCCACCCGGCCTGTGGCAACACAGGTTTTACGATGTAAACTCTATCCGGAGCAACGCCGTGGAGGAACGCATGGTCTGCCCGACCGTTCCGAGGAGGCGGCTTGATCCCGGAAGCAATTCCGGGGCTAGATAGATGGCTGTCAAGACAGAATCCGGCTTATAGACCCGCGTCGCCAAAACCGGCCCAGCTGCCGAAAAGCTGCTGAGCCGGAACAACCTGTCAAAGAACCCCGGTTTTCAGCAAGTGAAAACCGGGGTTCTTTGACAGGCCGACGAGCCGGGACGGCATCACCGCCCCGGCTGCATTTATTCACAGACACGTAACAATTTTTTAAGAGTCCTTTCAGCTTCCGGTACTATAATCGGAAGCGTGTATGGGCAGTGCCCACTGGATGAAGCTCATCAATAGAAGGAGGAACCGCGTTGATCGAAGTTAAGCATCTGACCAAGCGCTACGGCAGTCACACTGCCGTGTCCGACCTGTCCTTCACCGTGGAGAAGGGGCAGATCTACGGCTTTCTTGGGCCGAACGGCGCCGGAAAATCCACGACCATGAACATTATGACGGGCTGCCTGGCCGCCACCTCCGGCGAGGTGGTCATCGGCGGCTACGACATTTTTCAGGACGCCGCCCAGGCAAAAAAACTCATTGGGTATCTCCCTGAGCAGCCGCCGCTGTATCTGGACAGAACGCCAAAGGAATATCTGCGCTTTGTGGCGCGGGCAAAGGGTATTCCGGAAAAGAGCATTGCGGCGGAGCTGGACAGGGTCATGACCGTCACCGGCACGCTGGACGTTGCCGACCGGCTGATGAGGAACCTGTCCAAAGGCTACCGCCAGCGGGTGGGCATTGCCCAGGCGGTGCTGGGCGACCCGGAGGTCATCATTCTGGACGAACCCACGGTAGGGCTTGACCCCCGGCAGATCACGGAGATCCGGGAGCTGATCCGCCAGCTGGGGAAGGAGCGCACCGTCATCCTTTCCAGCCACATCCTGTCGGAGGTGCAGCAGGTCTGTACCACCATCCTGATTCTGTCCAAGGGCAAGCTGGCGGCCTGCGACACCCCGGAAAATCTGGAGCGGCTGTTCGCGGGAAAAAGCACCGTGGAGCTGACCGCGGAAGCGGCGGAGGGGGAAATCCCCGGCATCCTCTCCGGCGTTTCCCACATTGTGAACCGGACAGCGAACGCCCGGCAGGACGGCGCCTGCGACGTGACGCTGGAGCTGGACACGCCGGCGGAAAAGGAAGTTTGCCGGGAGATTTTCTTTGCGTTCAGCAAAGCGGGGAAGGCCATCCTGCGCATGACCGCCGGGAAGGCGAGCCTTGAGGACATTTTCATGGAGCTGACCGATTCCGGGAAGGGGGAGGAAACCAAATGAAGGCGGTATTCCGGCACGAGCTTTCGTCCTATTTTACGGGGGTGACGGGGTACGTGTTCAGCGCGTTTCTGCTGCTGTTCACGGGCATTTACACCATGGTCTACAATTTGCAGTCCGCCTCCGTGCATTTTGAATATGTGCTGGGGAGCATGAGCTTTGTGTTCCTGATCATCGTCCCCATCCTCACCATGCGGGTGCTGGCGGAGGAGCGGCGGCAGAAGACCGACCAGCTGCTCTATTCTCTGCCCCTGACCATGACCCAGGTGGTGCTGGGGAAATTCGCCGCCATGCTGGTGGTGTTCGCCGCGCCTATGGCGGTGATCTGCCTGTACCCGGCGGTGCTGTCCGCCTACGGCAACGTGTACCTGCCTGCGGCCTACGGCGCGATCGTGGGGTTCTTCTTCCTTGGCATGGCGCTGCTGGCCATCGGCATGTATATTTCCTCCGTGACGGAAAGTCAGGCCGTGGCGGCGGGGCTGTGCTTCGTGGTGATGCTGGTGAACTATTTCCTTTCTGATCTGGCGGGGTTCGCGTCCTCCACGGCCTATTCCTCTCTCGCCGCGCTGGCGCTGACGGCGCTGATCGCCTGCGGCATTGTGTATCTGATGACGAAAAACGGCTTCGTGTCCCTGATCCTGGCGGCAGTGCTGGAAGCGGGACTCATCGGGGCGTATCTGTGGGATTCCAGCCGGTTTGAGGGGCTGTTTCCCACAATCATCTCTCAGCTGAGCCTGTTTGCCCGGTTTTATACCATCGTCAACGGCGTGTTCGACGTGACCGCCATTGTGTATTACCTGTCGGTGACGGGAGTGTTCCTGTTCTTAAGCGTACAGTCCCTGGAGAAACGGAGGTGGAGCGAATGAAAAAGCCGAAATTCAGCTGGAAGCGGGTGGCGGCTTCCTTCTCCACCCGGTCGTTCCGGGTCGGCGGCTACAGCGTGGCCGCGGCGGCCATTGTGCTGGCCATTGCCGTGATGGTCAATGTGTTCGCTTCCGCCCTCCCGGCCAGCGTGACCAAATTCGACACCACGGCCAATCAGCTCTTCACATTGTCTGAGCAGACGGAGAAGCTGGTGGGCGGCCTGACGGAGGAGGTAACGGTGTACTGGATCGTCCGCAGCGGGCAGGAGGATAGCTATCTGGAATCTTTGCTGAGCCGCTACCGGTCTCTCAGCGACAAGATCCGCGTGGTGAAGAAGGACCCGGACGTGTTCCCTACCTTCACCCAGCAGTATACCGACAGCTTTACGGAAAACAGCCTGATCGTGGAGGCCGGGGAGCGGTACCGGTACGTGGACTATAACGACATTTTCGTGATGGATTACACCAGCTATTACTACTACGGCACGGAAAGCTGGAGCTTCTGCGGAGAAAGCGAGCTGACCAGCGCCATCGACTACGTGGTGAGCGAGAACTTGCCCAAGGTATACCTGCTCACCGGCCATGGGGAAAGCAGCCTGAGCGACAGCTTTACCTCGGCCGTGAAGCAGCAGAACATCGAGACGGCGGAGCTGTCCCTGCTGACGCTGGAATCCGTCCCCGCCGACGCGGACTGTATTTTTATCAACGCCCCCCAGAGCGACATTTCCCTGGACGAGCAGAGCAAGCTCCTGGAATATCTGGGCAACGGCGGCAATCTGTTCCTTATCACCGACCCGCCGAAAAACGGGGCTCTTACCAATCTGGAAGCGCTGATGGCGGATTACGGCGTTACCACCGTGGACGGCATCGTGGTGGAGGGCGACCAGAGCCATTACGTCTGGGGCACGCCCTACTTCCTGCTGCCGGACATCGCCTCCCACGCCATCACCACGCCCCTGACCGAGGGCGGCTACCGGGTGCTGCTGCCCATTGCCCAGGGACTGACGGTGGCGGAGGATCTGCGGGACACGCTGTCCGTAACCCAGCTGCTGACCACGTCCTCTTCCGCCTTTGCCAAGGCGGCGGGGTATGACCTGACCACCTATGAAAAGGAGGAGGGGGACGTAGACGGCCCGTTTGCTTTGGCGGTCGCCATCAGCGACACCGTGGACGACGGCATTACCAGCGACATTGTGTGGGTATCCTCCGCGGCGCTGGTGGACGACCAGACCAACACCCAGGTCTCCGGCGGCAATCAGGACTTTTTCCTCAACGCCTTGTCATACCTGTGCCAGGCGGAGGAAAGCAGCCTGTCCATCCATGCCAAGTCCCTGACCAGCGACACGCTGACCATGGACAGCGCGACGGTGTCGATACTCACCGTGGCGGTGGTGGGCGTGATCCCCACAGCGGTCATCACCCTGGGGATCGTCATCTGGATAAGGAGGAAGCGGAGATGAAAAACGGAAAAAAGCTGCTGCTCCTGCTGCTCATTCTGGCGGTGCTGGTGGGCGCGACGGCGATTGCCGGCGCCATCGGCAAAAATGCCGCCGATCAGGAGGACGAGACCCGGACGGTGTTTTCCCTCGACCCGGAAAATGTGACGAACCTGGGCTGGGACTACAGCGAAAAGGTCTCCTTCACCGCCGGGGAGGACGGCTGGGTGTGCGACCAGGACGCGGCCTTCCCCGTGGACGAAACCTATCTTGACAAAATGCTGGAGACCCTCACGGATGTGGAATCCACCAAAACCATTGAAAATCCGGAGAATCTTGACCAGTACGGCCTGGAGATCCCCGTGTGCGTCATTACGGTGGCCGATGGCCAGAGCCATACCCTTTCCATCGGTCTGGAAACCGCCGTGGGCGGCCAGCGCTACTTTTCCAACGGTGACGGAAACGTCTATCTGGTGGACAGCGACATCATCAAGAGCTTCCAATACGGATTGTATGACGTCCTGAAGCACCAGACGCTGCCCCAGGTCACTCAGCTCACCGGCCTTACGGTGAAGCTCCCGGACGGCGGCTACGAAATTACCCGCGAGGAGGGGCGCGGCCTTGCCTATTCCGACGATTACGTCTGGTTCATGGACGGCAAGGCGCTGGATAACGACCTGACCCAGACGCTTCTGGACATGGTGACGAACCTGAATCTGAGCGAGTGCGTGGACTACAACGCGTCCGACCTGTCTCAGTACGGTCTGGACGCCCCGGCGGTGACGGTCACGGTGCTGGACGGCGGCAAGGCGGCCTATACGCTGGAGATCAGCGCCTCGGAGGACGGCGAGTGCTACGTGCGCCTGAGCGACTCCAAGATGATCTACCGGCGGGACGCCGCCCTCAGCGACACCCTGCGCTACACCACCTACGCCGATTTGCAGCCCGACGATGTGATCCTGATGGACTGGGATACGGTGCGGAGCGTTGCCGTCACGGTGGACGGCAAGGAATCCGTGCTGACGAGAACCACCGAGGAGAAAACGGACGACGAAGGCACCGTCACGGAGGAAACGGTCTGGAAGCTGGACGGGCAGGATGTGGCGTTTGCCTCCGTGCTGGACAGCCTGTCGGACATGACCTCCAGCGGCTACGCCACCGGCATCGCCCCGGAGGGAGAGCCGGAGATCACCTTCCGCATTTTCAGAGACCGGGAAAGCTTCTCCGAGGTGACCCTGTGTTTCTACGCCTACAATTCCACCTCCTGCCTGGTAACGCTGGACGGCGTGTCCACCGTCACCGTCAATCGGGAGACTGCGGCAGAGCTGGTTTCGTCGGTTGAGAAATTGCTGAAATAACAGAAGCCGGGAACAGGCAGCCCCTGTTCCCGGCTTCTTGCATATTGGATTGGACGGAAGACTTGCCGGGTACCACCAGCATTATGTGGGCAGCTTCCGGTAGCAGCGGAGGAAGTACCAGTTTTCAAAGGCAGCGGTGATCGCCCAGGAGAAGATGTAAACGAGGTACAGCGACGGAATGGTCCTGAACCAGGCGAATATGGTCAGAACCCAGATGATCCGGAGGATGCAGGAGCCGGAGATCACGATGATCATGGGCACCAGGCTCTTCCCCAGTCCCCTGCAGGCGGCGATGGCGTTGTCCATGAAGGCGGACACGCAGTAGGAAAAGCCCATGATGGTCAGCCGCTTCATGCCCGCGTCGATGACGGCGGCGTCGGTGGTGAACAGCGTCAAAAACACGGGACCGAAGGCCAGCAGAGAAAAGCCCAGAATGGCCCCCACGCCGAAGGAATACCCCAGGCAGATCAGGTAGCTGCGCCGGACCTCCCTGCGCCGCCCGGCACCGTAGTTCAGGCCGATGTAGCTGCTGCACGCGGTGTAGAAGGCCGCCATCACGTCGTAGACAAGCCCGTCGGCATTGGCGGCGGCGGAATTGCCTGCCACCATGACGGTGTCAAAGCTGTTGACGCCCGCCTGAATGAACATATTGGCGACGTAGAAAATGGCGTTTTGCAGACCCGCGGGAATGCCAAGCGTGAGAATTTCCCGGCAGTTTTTCCGGTGCAGGCGCAGCAGCCTGAGGGAAAGACCGTAAATTTCCCGACTCCGGAACAGCGTGGCCGTGAGGAAAAGGGCGGAAAGGTACTGGGATATAATGCTGGCGAGCGCCACACCGGCCACGTCCAGACCGCACACAATGACGAACACCAGATTCAGCACCACATTGACGATGCCGGAAAACAGGAGGTAGTACAGCGGCTTTTTCGTGTTGCCGATGGCGCTGTACACGGCGTTTCCGAAGTTATACAGGGCGAGGGCGGGCATACCGCAGAAGTAGATCTGCATGTAAAGCGTGGCCTTGTCCAACAGCTCCGGCTTGGTGTTCAGCAGCCGCAGCAGCGGCCGGGAGCCGAAAAAGCCGAAGATCAGCAGTAAAACGCCGCAGGCAAAACAGATGATGGCCGAGGAATGGACGGTTCTTTGCAGCTCCTGCTGATCCCTCGCGCCGAAATACCGGGCGACCAGGGCGTTGACGCCGCCGCCGACACCGATGAGAATGCCGGTAAACAGCGTCACGGCGGTGGAGGTGGAGCCGACGGCCGCCATGGACAGCGAACCGGCAAACCGGCCGATGACGGCGATATCCGCCATGTTAAACAGAACCTGAAGCACGTTGGAGGCCATCAGCGGCAGGCTGAAAAGCAGAATCTGCCGGGGAAGCCGCTCCGATAAGCCGGGGGCAATTTTCAATTTCATGGAATTCACCTTTCTATGTAAGGAAGCGGTAGGCATTCCCCGATTTCTGGGGGGAAAGCGGAGCCATTGTAGCACATCCTGCGGATGAATGCAATGTTCCCCGGCGCTTTTTGAAAAAAGAAAATTTCCTGCAAAAAATTGTTGCTTTTCCACAGGACAGGGATTATAATTTTAGCGAAAACGTTGATTTTCCGAGGGCTTCCCCTGGGTGACGGATGCGTTTTCAGGGATATATTGAAGCAAGGAGCCAAAGGTAATGAAACGATATGCAGGCGTACTGCTGCCCGTTACCAGCCTGCCGTCCAAATACGGCATCGGCTGTTTCGATCAGGCGGCCTATGATTTCGTGGACTGGCTGCAAATGGCCGGTCAGCGCTACTGGCAGATTCTGCCGCTGGGGGCTACCGGCCATGGCAGCTCCGACGATTCCCCCTATCAGGCGTACTCCGCTTTTGCGGGCAATCCCTATCTCATCAGCCTGGACGCGCTGGTGGAGGAGGGGGTGCTGACCCGGGAGGAATGCGACGGCGTGAGCTTCGGCGGCAACCCCGCCAGGGTGGATTTTGACAAGCTCCACGAGCACCGCTTTGCCCTGCTGCGAAAGGCCTATGAGCGCAGCGGCATCAGCGCTGACCGGGACTATCAGAACTTCATCCGGGACAACGGCTGGTGGCTGAACGACTACGCCCTGTTCATGGCGCTGAAAGCCTTCTTCCACGACCAGCCCTTCCGTGCCTGGCCGGAGGACATTCGGATGCACTGGGGCTTTGCCCTGGAGCATTACAACCGGGAGCTGTATTTTGACATAGAGTTCCAGAAGTACATGCAGTTCAAATTCAGCCAGCAGTGGGGGCGCCTGAAGGCCTACGCCAACGGCAAGCACATCCGGATCGTGGGAGACATCCCCATCTACGTGTCTCCCGACGGCGCGGACGTCTGGGCGCACCCGGAGCTGTTCCAGCTGGACGCGCACAACGCCCCCACCGCCATTGCGGGCTGCCCGCCGGACGCCTTCGCCGAGGACGGTCAGGTCTGGGGAAATCCCCTGTACAACTGGAATTTCCACCGCGGCACGGACTTTGCCTGGTGGGTCAGCCGGATGTGGTACAGCTTCAAGCTCTACGACGTGGTGCGCATTGACCACTTCCGGGGCTTTGACGAATATTTTTCCATTCCCGCGGACGCCAAAACCGCCAGAGGCGGGCATTGGGAAAAAGGACCCGGCATGGAGCTGTTCAACTCCATCCGCCGTCACCTGGGGAACGTCAGCGTTATCGCGGAAGACCTGGGACTCATGACCGACAGTGTCCGCGCTCTGGTGCGGGACAGCGGCTATCCCAATATGAAGGTGCTGCAATTCGCCGTCGACCCGGCGGACGTGGGCGGCGCGAACGATTACTGGCCGCATAATTACAATTCCAACTGCGTGGTCTACACCGGCACCCATGACAACGAGACCCTGGCCGGCTGGTACGCCGGTCTCGGCATGGAAGCAAAGACGCAGGTCCGGAATTACCTGAGCGACTATTTTACCCCGGACGACCAAATATACAAGGTTCTCATCAACCTGGCCATGACGTCCGTGGCGAAGGACTGCATCATCCCCATCCAGGATCACTTGGGGCTGGGCAACGAAGCCCGGATGAATCACCCCGGCACCGTCGGCTTCAACTGGCGCTGGCGTCTGACGCCGGGGCAGCTCACCGACGCTCTGGCGCAGGAGCTTCTGGCAATGGCAAAGCGCACCGCCCGCGCCAACTGGGACACCCTTCCCAAGAAGAAGGACACCGACGCGGACAAAACGGAAAAATGATAGAAAAACCGGCTCAGCTGCTAAGCAGCTGAGCCGGTTCAGTATATGGAGAAAAACTGTGACGCTTACTCAAATGCGAGCAGATTCCCGAGGGGAATGGAAAACCCGAGCGCCTGATACATCGGCACATCGCAGTCCGCGCAGCCGACGGTCATGGAGCTTACAGCGCTCGCCCGATAGGCAAATTGTACCAGCTGGCGGGCGACCCCCTTATGCCGGAAGTCGGGGCGGATAAAGAAATCTTCAAATACGCCGCTGGGCAGATAATCAAACGTGGAAAACCCGACGGTGACGGAACAGCAGCCCACCAGAGAATCCCCTTCCCATGCCCCGTAGAAGAGGATGTTTTCTTCTCTGACTGCCCTGACCAAACGCTCTCTCACGGCATAACCCGGCGCGTCTTCTCCGATTTCTGCCTTGTACTGCCTTTGAAGCTCCCATAGAGAATCTATCTGAGAAAGGTAACGCCGGCCTCCTCCGTATTGGCGCAGGTCACGACTTTGGTAATGTCAGCACCCCGTGCTTCATGCGCTTTGGCGATATTAAGAGTCTGCTCCGGCGTAAGATACTGCCACGTGTGGGAGGACATCAGGACCTCTCCGCCGTTTTCGTGGATCCTCAACGCGCGTATCGTCAAGGCAAAAGAGCTGCTGATCGGCACATCCTGCCTTTCCATCTCCGAAATCGCCTGTGCCTGCGGATTTACCAATCTCTATCACTTCGACAGAACCTTCAAGGTACACACCGGCTGCTCGCCTACCGAATATCTGCAAACATTTGGAAATAATTTTTGAGGTATTCCCGCCTGGATTTTTGCGCAGACAAAGCGGGAGCTGCCAGCGTGGCAGCTCCCGTTACTATGTGTATTCCTTTTACTTGCCGTCCCGGCTGCTTATGCCGCGGGAAGCTGAACAAAGAAGGTATTGACCCCGTCCGCGCTTTCCGCCCAGATCTTGCCGCCGTGCTTGGAAACAATGCTGTCCGCGATGGACAGTCCCAGGCCGTAGCTGTGGTTCATGCTTCTGGCCTTGTCCATGCGGTAAAACCGCTTGAAAATGTTCTTCAGATCCTCCTTGGATATGGCGTCCCCGGCGCTTGCCACGGAGAGCAGGCAGTGACTCCCCTGCCGCCGCAGGATGACCCGCACCGTGGAATCGGCGGAAGCGTACTTGGAGGCGTTGTCCAGCAGAATGTCCGCCACCTGTTTCAAGTGCTGCTGACTGCCCTTGACAAAGAGATTTTCCTCCACATTGCTTTCCAGGGTCAGCCCCTTTTCAAAATACACCGGCTCAAAGGGCAGCAGGGCGTCGCTCACCAGCTCGCTGAAATTCAGGCGGGAAAAGACCATATTCCGCCCGCCGTTGTCCACCCGCGCCAGCTCCAGCAGGCTTTCCACCAGTCCCCGCATCTGATGGGACATGGTCATGATGCTGTCCACGAACCGGCGGCGGGCCTGTTCGTCGTACTCCGGCTCCTGCAAAAGCTCCGCGTTGGTCAGGATCACCGTCAGGGGCGTTTTCAGCTCGTGGGAGGCGTCCGCCACGAATTGGCGCTGCTGGTTCCACGCCGTCTCCACCGGCTTTATTGCCCATTTTGCCAGCAGGAAGGACAGCCCCAGAAACACGGCAAAGCCCAGCATGCCGATGCCGATGCAGGTTTCCGTCAGGCTGCGCATGGTGGCAAGCTCGCTGGACATATCCACGAAGACGATGGTCTGCCCAAAGGGCGTGGTGCGCTTCTGAAAGCGCAGGCTGTAGCCCTTCAGAATGCCGGTATCCTCGCCGGAATTCAGCGCCAGGGTGATAATTTTCTGAATGGACTCCGTATCCGACAGGTCATAGTAGCCGCCGAAGCTGGCGGACAGCTCACCCAACGTGTTGACGCTTACATAGAAATAAGGAAGCTGCGCCTGTCGGGGAAATTCTCCCGGACGGCCGGGAGCGGCGTGATCCTCCATGACGCTCTGCATCACCCGGATGCTCTGCTGCTCCAGATTGTCGTGGGTGAAGTGGAGCACCATCCCGAAAATCACCAGCAGCATCACGGTGACGATGGCCATATTGATGCAGATGAATTTGACTCTCAGCCGGCGAATCATTCTTCCGCCACCTCCAGACGGTACCCCAGGCGCCGGACGGCCTCAATGCGCACATTGGAATTGATGGCGCTGAGCTTCTTTCTCAAAAAACCCACATAGACCTCCACGTGGTTCTCCACGGCGTTGGAGTCGTAGCCCCACACCCGGGCGAGGATCATTTCCTTCGACAATATCCGATCCTGCGCCTGAAGCAGAAACCGCATCACGTCAAATTCCCGGGCGGACAGCCGCACGCTTTTCCCGCCGCAGACCAAAGTGCAGGTGTCTAGATCCAAAGAAGTGTTGCCGAACACCAGCTCATCCACCTGCTTGCCCTGACGGCGCAGAAGGGCGTTGATGCAGGCCAGCAGCTCCCGGGTGTCGAAGGGCTTCGTCAGATAATAATCCGCGCCGGAATTTAAACCGTAGATCCGGTCTTCCACGGCGGATTTCGCCGTCAGCATGAGGATGGACGTGGTGCAGCGCTTGGCGCGTACCTCCCGGGCGACCTGATAGCCGTCCATTTTGGGCATCATCACGTCCAGAATCAGCAGATCGTAAATCCCAAGCTCTGCATATTCCGCGCCGGTCTCGCCGTCGTAGGCCACCTCTACCTCAAAGCCCTTGCCTTCCAGAAGGGTCTTGATGGAATCGGCCAGCAGCTTCTCGTCTTCGATTACCAGAATTTTCATATTGCATGCCTCCATAAATTCCGTTTTCATTATAATACCAGATAATCCTGAATTGGAACTGAAATCTCGTTTGTTAACAGTTCTTTTACAATTCCCCGCCCATTTTTTCAGTTTCTATTCAGGATTACGTGCTATCCTGTGGACAATGAAACATGAAAGGAAGCAAAACCATTATGGATGAACAAATCTACGATTCCGATAACACTTATGAAAATCCCTCTCAGGAGATCCCCGTCTACACACCCCCCACGCCGAAGAAGCGGGAAAAGAAAAACCGTTTCGGTCTTCGCATCTGCGCTCTGGCGCTGGTGTTCGCCCTGCTGGGCGGCGCCCTGGGCGCCGGCGGCGTCATCTGGTATGAAGGCAGCCGCGGCCAGACCGGTACGGTCGGCAAAAACGAGACCGCCATGCTACAGGGCATCCGGGAAAAGAGCGTCCTGAACACCGTCACCGTGGACTCCGGCAAGGAGATGACCGCCGCGGAGGTGTACGCCGCCAACGTCAATTCCACCGTCGGCATCACCACCTCCATCACCACCAACTACTGGGGCTTCCAGACCACCTCCGCCGCGGCCGGTTCCGGTTTCATCCTCACCGAGGACGGCTATATCCTGACCAACTACCACGTGGTGGAAAACTCCAACAGCATCACCGTAGCCATGTACAACGGCGACACCTATGACGCGGCCCTCATCGGCTACGACGAAAGCAACGACGTGGCCGTCCTGAAGGTGGACGCCGAGGGGCTGTCCCCGGTGGTTCTGGGCGACTCCGACAACCTGAACGTGGGCGACAGCGTGGTGGCCATTGGCAACCCCCTGGGCGAGCTGACCTTCTCTCTCACCGCCGGTCTCGTCAGTGCCAAGGATCGGGAGGTCACCCTCTCCAATTCCCTGACCATGGATCTTATTCAGACGGACTGCGCCATCAACTCCGGCAACTCCGGCGGCGCGCTGTTTAACCTCTACGGTGAGGTCATCGGCATCACCAATGCCAAATATTCCAGCTCCTCTTCTTCCTCCACCGCGTCCATCGACAACATCGGCTTCGCCATCCCCATCAACCATGTTCTTTCCATTGTGAAGAGCATCATTGAAAAGGGCTATATCTCCAAGCCCTACGTGGGCATCAGCGTTTCCGACGTGAACCAGCAGACCCAGCTCTACGGCATCCCCGCCGGTGCGGCCGTCCAGTCCGTTTCCGACGACTCCCCCGCCGCCAAGGCCGGGCTTCAGGCAGGCGACGTCATCACCAGCGTCAACGGCACGGAGATCACCGGCAGCAGCGACCTGGTCGATCTGGTAAGCGCCTCCGCCATCGGCGACACGCTGACCATGACCGTCTACCGTCAGGGCTCGACCATGGAACTGACCGTCACCGTGGGCGAACAGGTCCAGTCGGCACTGGCCAACGAGCAGACCCAGCAGGCCGCCTCCGACAGCCAGAGCGACGGCCGGAACGGCTACCCCTTCGGAGGAAGGCGGTAACAAAGCAAAAACCTCTGTCTGACTTTTGATGGGTGGTTATAAAACAGCGAATGGAGCGTATCGGTATTGATACGCTCCATTTCTCGTGCCGGGGGTACACCCCATTGGCTCTCCCCCGGGGAAAGCTGTCGCCGCAGGCGACTGATAGGGCGCCGCAGCCTTGCTTCCCGTCTTCGCTCCGTTCCGCCACCTCTCCCAAAGGAAGAGACAGCGCGGCTCACTGCCGCAAATTCCGATCCTTCGGGGGCTTCAATTGCCCTTCGCCTGTTCCAGATAAATCAGCAGCACCGCAACGTCCGCCGGGCTGACGCCGGAGATTCTGCCCGCCTGACCGATGGACACCGGGCGTATGGCGGCAAGCTTTTCCCGGGCTTCCAGCCGCAGGCCGGGGATGGCGGCGTAGTCCAGATCATCCGGCAGCAGACGGGCTTCCTCTTTCTTGAATTCCTCCACCTGCTTTTCCTGCCGGGTCAGATAGCCCGCGTATTTGATCTGAATCTCCACCTCGTCGGTGACGGCCTGGCTCAGTTCCGGCCGCTCCGGGTCAAAGGGGGCGATGTCGGCGTAGCTCACCTGAGGGCGGCGCAGAAGGTCGGCCAGGCGGGCGGAATTGGCCACGGGGGCGGTCCCCTTCCCCTCCAGCATGGCGTTCAGCCGCTCCGACGCGGGAACGCCGCTGCTCTCTAAGCGCTGCACCTCCCGGCGCACCTGGGCGTATTTTTCTTCCACCGCCTGCACCCGCTCCGCCGGGATCAGGCCGATCTGGCCGCCGATGCGGGTCAGGCGCTGGTCGGCGTTGTCCTGCCGGTGCAGAAGGCGGTATTCAGACCTACTGGTCATAATGCGGTAGGGTTCCTCCGTTCCCTTGGTCACCAGATCGTCAATGAGGGTGCCGATGTAGCTGGTGTCCCGGGTGAGGATCAGAGGGGGTCTGCCCTGAATTTTCAATGCGGCGTTGATGCCCGCCACCAACCCTTGCGCGGCGGCTTCCTCGTAGCCGGAGGTGCCGTTGAACTGCCCCGCGCCGTACAGGCCGGAAATGAGCTTCGTTTCCAGCGTGGGCTTCAGCTGGGTGGGGTCGACGCACTCGTATTCGATTGCATAGGCGGGGCGCATCATTTCCGCATGCTCCAGCCCCGCCACGGTGCGCAGCATGGCAAGCTGCACGTCCTCGGGCAGGCTGGAGGAAAAGCCCTGAATGTACATTTCCTCGGTGTCCAGCCCGCAGGGCTCGATGAACAGCTGGTGCCGGGGCTTGTCGGCAAAGCGGACGATCTTCGTCTCGATGCTGGGGCAGTACCGGGGGCCGACGCCGGAGATGGTGCCGTCGTACATGGGACTGCGGTACAGATTCTCCCGGATGATCCGGTGGGTCTCCTCGTTGGTGTAGGTCAGGTAGCACACGGCGGAATTGTTGACCTTGTGGGTGGTGCGGAAGGAAAACGGCTCCGCCGTCTCGTCCCCCGGCTGCACCTCCATTTTGGAAAAATCGATGCTCCGGCGGTTGACACGGGGCGGCGTGCCGGTTTTGAAGCGGCGAAGATGCAGCCCCAGGGTGCGTAAATTATCCGCCAGTCCCACGCTGGGGTGCATTCCGTCGGGGCCGGAGGGGATGACGCTCTGGCCGGTGATGACGGTGCTGTCTAAGTACGTCCCCGTGGCGATGACCACGGCTTTCGCGCCGTACTGCGCCCCCAACTGGGTGCGCAGGCCGGTGACGGCGCCGTTCGCGGTCAGAATTTCCACGATCTGCGCCTGCTTCAGCTCCAGATTTTCCTGCAATTCCAGTGTGTGCTTCATGTACTGCCGGTATTTCACCCGGTCGGCCTGAGCACGGAGGGAATGGACGGCAGGGCCTTTGCCCCGGTTGAGCATCCGGTACTGGATGCAGGCATGGTCGGCCGCCGCGCCCATCTCGCCCCCCAGCGCGTCCAGCTCCCGCACCAGGTGTCCCTTCCCGGTGCCGCCGATGGCGGGGTTGCAGGGCATATTTCCCACGGCGTCTAAGTTGATGGTAAAGAGAATGGTGTGATTGCCCAGCCGGGCGGCGGCAAGGGCGGCTTCGATTCCCGCGTGTCCCGCCCCGATCACGGCAACGTCACAGCTGCCCGCGTAATAGCTCATAACGGTTCCTCCTATAAGAAGGGGTCACACCTCTTCCTGCTGCTTTTTCTCCTCCGGGGGGAGGACAAAGGGCTTGCACACGATCTCGCACCGGTTGATGGGGGTGCCGAGGGCGTGGAATTTTTCCTCGTACCCCGTCATGATGCCGACGATGCCGTCCTTGTGCAGATCGTGGGTAACATTCTTTACTTCCAGGCCGCAGGCGGCAAATTCCTCCAGACTGTAGGCAAACAGGGGAGCGTTGTCGGTCTTGAAGTGGATCTCCCCGCCCTCCCGGACGGTGCGGCAGTATTTGTCCAGAAACGTCCGATGGGTCAGCCGGCGCTTGGCGTTCTTTTTCCGCGGCCAGGGGTCTGGGAAGTTGATGAACAGCCGGTCGATCTCACCGGGAGCAAAAATCTCCTCCATTTTGGCCACGTCCATGTCGATGAAAAACACGTTTTTCAGCGCCATGTCTCTTGCCTTCTCCATGGCCACCACCATGGCCTCCCGGCACCGCTCCACGGCGATGAGCAGCACGTCGGGGTTACTTTGGGCGGTCTCGGCGGTGAATTTTCCCTTCCCGCAGCCGACCTCTACCCACAGCGCCGTGCAGTCCGGCTTCAGGCTCCGCCAGTTGCCCCGCAGCGTCTCCGGCCGGTCGATCCGGTAGGCGGCGCATTTTTCCATTCTGGGTTCCAGATTCCGCATTTTTCTCATTCTCATGGTGTCTTCCTCCAAGCTCCCGCATTTCACCCTATTATAGCAGAGCGCAGCCTATACGTCAAAGGAAATATCCGCTTTACATTTGCAAGGCTATCCGGTACAATAACGGGCAAAGGGAGTGATGTACTGTGCGATTCTTTGACGACCCCGGCAAGGCCTTGCAGCAGATGGAAGACGAGCTTCTGGAGGAAGACTGGGACGATGAAGACGTTGATGAGGACGATGAGGACTTTCCCATTCTCACCCGGCGCAGCAGCCGCCCGGTCAACTACGCCGTGGACTTTGACCGCACGGTCTACGACGACGAGGAAACGGACGACGCCTATTACGCGGAAGACTACATTGCCGACCGCAGGAGCCGAAAAAAGCAGCGGAAGAAAGGCTCCGGCGGTCTGGTGCTGCTGCTCCTGGGAGAGTTGGCCGGTATCGCCGGCATCATCTGGTGGTGGATCAAATGGCTGAGCTGAAGACCGTAGGGCGCTTCGCCCCCACCCCCTCCGGGCGGATGCATCTGGGCAACGTCTTCGCGGCGCTGACGGCCTGGCTGTCCGTGCGTTCCAAGGGTGGGGAAATGGTTCTCCGGATGGAGGATTTGGACACTCAGCGAACCAGTGCCGAATACGCCCAAATCCTCCGGGAAGACCTGCGCTGGCTGGGTCTGGACTACGACCGGGAGACGCCGCCCCAGAGCGCGCGCAGCGCCGTTTATGATACCTATTTTGACAAACTCGCCGAAATGGGGCTGCTGTACCCCTGCTACTGCACCCGCAGTCAGCTCCACAGCGTCAACGCGCCGCACCTGTCCGACGGCACCTACGTCTACCCCGGCACCTGCCGGAATCTGACGGAAGCGCAGCGCTCCGCCTTCCGCCGCGCCCCTGCCTGGCGGGTTCGGGTGCCGGACAGGGTCTGGACGGTGGAGGATCGGATACAGGGGCATTATGAATGCAATCTTGCCGCCGACTGCGGCGACATGGTGGTGCGCCGGGCGGACGGGGTCTACGTCTACCAGCTTGCCGTCACCGTGGACGACGGGGAGGCCGGGGTCACCGAGGTGGCGCGGGGGATGGATTTGTTAAGCTCCGCACCCCGGCAGATGTATTTGCAGGAGCTGCTGGGCTTCCCCCACCCGGCATATGCCCACGTCCCCATGCTTCTGGCGCCGGACGGCCGCCGCCTGAGCAAGCGGGACAAAGATCTGGACTTAGGGCAGCTTCGCGCCCGCGTCACCCCGGAAAGGCTCATCGGCACGCTGGCCTTCAGCACCGGGCTGATCGAGCGGAACGAACCCGTTTCCGCCCGGGAGCTTGCGGGAGAATTTTGCTGGGACAAGCTGCGCAGGGAAAGCATTTTCCTGGATCCCGCGCAACTTGAATAAGACCTTCCCGCCTTTTTCCCTCCGGAAGCCGATTTTCTCGACACTATGCACAAAAAGTCCTGTCTTCCCTTGCTTTACGGGAAATTTCACGTTATAATGAACCCAGCCCAATGAAGCAGGCGGCGCCGCACGGCTCCATTGCGCCGCCGAAAAACAAAAAAGGAGAATTTCAATGGTACGCAAACCTATTCTCGTCGTCATGGCCGCCGGTATGGGCAGCCGCTACGGCGGACTGAAGCAGATCGACCCTGTGGGAAGCCATGGCGAAGCGATTCTGGACTATTCCCTTTATGACGCCCACAAGGCCGGTTTTGACACCGCTGTTATCATCATCAAGGAAGCCATCCGCAAGGACTTCATGGAGACCGTGGGCGAGCGGCTGAAAAAATGCCCCATGAAGATCCGCTACGCCTATCAGGAGCTGGACGACATCCCCGCCGGCTACACCGTCCCGGCGGGACGCACCAAGCCCTGGGGCACCTGCCACGCGGTACTGTGCGCCCGGGAGGCCATCGGCGACGCGCCCTTTGCGGTCATCAACTCCGACGACTATTACGGCACCTCCGCCTACCGGGTGATCTACGACGCTCTCTGCCACGCCCGGGATACGGATACCTACGACTACTACATGGTGGGCTACGAGCTGGGCAAGACCGTGACGGATCACGGAAGCGTTGCCCGGGGCATCTGCGTCACCGACGGCAAGGGTCATCTCACCGGCATTGACGAGCGCACCCGCATTGAAAAATACCCCGGCGGCATCCACTTCACCGAGGACGGGGAGCACTGGGTGGACGTTCCCGCCGACACCACCGTATCCATGAACCTGTGGGGCTACACCCCCAGCTTCCTGAAGGAGCTGGAAGCCCGTTTCCCGGCCTTCCTGGACAAGGTGCTGGCGGAAAATCCTATCAAGGGCGAATTCTTTCTCCCGCTGGCGGTATCCCAGCTGATCAAAGAAAAGAAGGCCACGGTCACGGTGCTGACCTCCCCAGACAAATGGTACGGCGTGACCTACGCCGCCGACAAGCCCGCCGTGGTAGCCGCCCTTCGCCGGATGACCGACGAGGGCAAGTACCCCGACGGACTGTGGAAATAACCAGATACGCACAAAGCCCGCACACCGGCCTGACGGCCGATGTGCGGGTTAAACCGTCAAGGGATGCGCGCCCCGGTACAATTTCCTTCCCCCATGCAAAAAATCTCTTGACAACCGCCCTGAACCATGCTAAAATGTCCGGGTGATAAAGAAGGCTGAACATCCGCCTCACCGTCAGCAGACGCGAAACGGTTCATATTCCACTTTTCCCGCAAGGGGCAGGTGGGGTTGGTGCGGGTGCTTTGGCATCCGCTTTTTTGTTGTTAGGCCATATCTGAAAGCTGGCAAAATGACCAACAGCGAGGGATTTTTGCCATGGGCAAGCCATTTTCCCGCAGGAATACTGGATATGTATTTCAAGGGGAAATGGCGCGGCACAGGGGAAAAAGGCCCGCTGCTTGGGCGTTTTGACAGGTTTTAGATAGGCTCCCATCTGGAGGTGCTTACCATCGCAAAATTAGATCATCAGCTCAACGAGGAAATCCGGGACAAGGAGATCCGGCTCATCGGCGCCGACGGCGCGCAGCTGGGGATTATGTCCTCCGCTCAGGCCAATGCCATGGCAGAAGAACAGGGCATGGACTTGGTGAAGATCTCTCCCAACGCAACCCCTCCCGTCTGCAAGATCATGGACTATTCCAAATTCTGCTTCGATCAGAAGAAGCGGGAGAAGGAAGCCAAGAAGAACCAGCGGGTCGTGGAGATCAAGGAAATCCGCATGAGTCCCAGCATCGATACCAATGACTTCAACACCAAGGTCAAGGCCGCTCAGAAATTCCTGAACGACGGCAACCGCGTCAAGGTCAGCGTCCGCTTCCGCGGCCGTGAGATGGCGCATACCAACCTGGGCGAGAAGCTGCTGATGGACTTCGCCGCGAGCTGCTCTGAAATTGCCGGCATGGAGAAAAACCCCAAGCTGGAAGGCCGCTTTATGGCAATGTTCCTGACCCCCAAGAACAGCAAATAACGCAACCACGATACACTAGATTACGGAAGGAGAACCTACCTATGCCCAAGCTGAAAACCCACAGCGGTGCGAAGAAGAGATTCAACCTGACCAAGACCGGTAAGGTGAAGAGAGCCCGCGCTTACAAGAGCCACATTCTGACCAAGAAGACTACCAAGCGTACCCGCCATCTGCGTGCGACCGCTTATGCCGATATGACCAATGTGGACGCAATCAAGAAAATGATTCCCTACAAGTAAGGCAGAAGGAGGATACTGAGAAATGGCTAGAGTGAAAGGCGCGATGATGACGCGCAAGAGAAGAAACGCTACCCTGAAGCTGGCAAAGGGCTACTGGGGTTCCAAGTCCAAGCACTTCAAGATGGCCAAGCAGCAGGTCATGAAGTCCGGCAACTACGCTTTTGCCGGCCGCAAGCAGAAGAAGCGTGACTACCGCCGCCTGTGGATCAGCCGTATCAGCGCCGCTGTCGCTCCCTACGGCATGAACTACTCCACCTTCATGAATGGCGTGAAGAAGGCCGGTATCGAGATGAACCGCAAGAGCCTGTCCGAGATGGCGATCCAGGACAACACCGCGTTTGCCGCTGTTGTTGAGAAGGCCAAGGCTGCTCTGAACTGAGTATAGCGCAAAAGCCCGCTTCGGAAAGAAGCGGGCTTTTTACGATTGTGTTCAGCCGTAACCGCTGGTTACGATTTTCCATTTCCCGCCGTTCTTTCTGGCGAGATACCAGCCCCAGCGGGTGTAGGTGCCGTTCGGCTCAAGAGAGCCGTCGCCGCCGTGTTCATCCACGGTGAAGCTGGAAAGCAGGACGATCCCCTCGTCGTAGCCCCCGAAGCTCAGGATGTATTCCTGTTCCTTTTGGACGGTTTCGTCACCGGCGTAGGAGATTTCCGTCAGTGTGCATCCGCGGAAGTCACGGAAGCCGGTCTTCACGGCCTGAACGGCTGCGAGGTAGTCTTCCTGAGAATAGATTTCGGAATCGATGTCGATGACGGTGAGATTTTCTTCATTTCCGCCGCAGCCCAAAATGCCCAGCGCCAAAGCACACAGCAAAATACACGCAAACAATTTTCGCACACAATCACCTCCGTGGATTTTTTATATAATATCATCCGATTTCCCTGCAGGTGTGGCGAATCTGTAAATACTTGTTTAAGATGACAAAGGAGGACGTGACCATGAATTTAACCTGCACCGCCGCACGGAGCGGGCGGCTCTCCTCCTTCCTGCGCCGGGAACTGAATATGTCCACCGGACTGATGAACCGGCTGAAATGGAGCGGCGGCATCTGCGTGAACGGCCGGCCCCAGCACACAAATTACCCCGTCCGGCCGGGGGACGTGATCACCGTCCTGTTGGACGAGCCGGAACCGGAATACCCCGCCGAGGACGGCGAACTGACAGTCCTTTACGAGGACGAGGGCATTCTGGTAGTGGACAAGCCCGCCGGAATGCTGATCCACCCCTCCCGGGCAACAAATCAGGGAACCCTTGCCAACCTCGTGGCCGGTTACTACCAAAGAACCGGGCAGAAATCCGCGTTTCATCCCGTGACCCGGCTGGACAGGGACACCTTCGGCATCGTCCTGCTGGCAAAGAATGCCCATCTTCACGCGCTGCTTCAGGACACGGCAGTGAAGAAAACCTACCGCGCCCTCACCTTCGGCGGCCCCGAAACGGATACCGGCGTGATCGACGCCCCCATTGCCCGGCTGCCCCTGCCCAGTCTTCTGCGGCAGGTCAGCCCCGAAGGCAAGCCCTCCGTGACGGAATTTGTGGTGCTTCACCGGGACAGGCAAGTCTGCAAGCTCGCGCTGCACCCGGTGACGGGCCGCACCCACCAGCTGCGGGTACACTGCGCCCATATGGGTTTCCCCATTCTGGGCGACCCCCAGTACGGCACGGAAGAATCCCGCCGCTTTTCCGACGCTCTGGGACTGTCCTATCAGATGCTCTGCGCCCATCGGCTGGAGTTCACCCATCCGCTTACCGGAGAACACATGGTTCTTGAGTCCCACATGGACGTAAGCGTGTAAGACCGGTCCTACTGCGGCAGCCCCAGCGCCGCCGTCACCAGGATTCCCAGATTGTCCCGGTAGATTTCCGGGAACTGCTCGATGGGCAGGGGATTCTGCCCGGAACCGGCCTCGATGGTGTACCCCGGACGGCGGAATTTCTGGATAAACCAGTCCTTATACCCGGCGAAGCTGGACTCATAGGGGGTATCCGCCAGCTCATAACCGCTGAGCCGCGCAAATTCCTCCCCCAGCGCCCGGGCGCCGGGGACCTCGTAATCCTGAAACTGCCAGTAAATCACCTTTCCCTGGGTGTGATACGCCAAAACCAGCGCCGGGTCGATTTCCTGGGTAAAATCCGCCAGCGCAATGGACTCCCGCTGATTCAGAGGTGCACGTCCCACATAATCCCGGGGGCCGGGTCTGGTATAGCCCTGGGAAAATTTGATCTCCCGCGCCCGCAGCCATCCCGCCGGATACTGCAAGTTCAGGTCAACCCCCAGCAGGTTCGCCTTCCACCCCTCCGGGAAGGGGATCTGCGGGTAGTTATCCGACAGCCGCTGCGCCGCCGCGTACTGCAATGTCCCGGTTTCGATCGCTCCCGTGACCAGATCTACGCCGTCCGGATCGACCATCGGCACGGTATAAATGGTCGCCGCCCGGACAATGTTCCGGGCTTCCACACCGTAAAGCCGCCCCTGATTCTGAACCGCCTCCGCAAGCTCCTCTATGAATTTCAAAATCAGCGGCGTTGTGATCCATTCATTGGCGTGGTGGGCAGCGGAATAGATCACCTTCCGGTCACCCTCCCCGATGGTAAGGGTACGCACCGGCCGGCCAAACGCCGTGGTGGTCAGTACCTCCGTCCGCAAAAAAGGATATGTATTCACCAGCTTCAATATGGTTTCCTCGCAAAGCGCGGAGGTCATTGGTACATCGGTTTTCACGATAGCCAAAATATCACCTCTGGTCAGGATATGCGCCATCGTCCGGATTTGTGCTGTCCCTGCCAAGGTATAACGAAACTCCCCATCCTGTCGGATGGGGAGTTTCTAATGTTGGCATTACCTATCTTTCCGGGCAGTCGCCCGCCAAGTATTGTCGGCGCTTGTGAGCTTAACTTCTGTGTTCGGGATGGGAACAGGTGGACCCTCACAGCAATCAATACCAACTCATTTGGATGGCTCTTCACCATCGTTTATTGTCAAAAGCTTTTCAGCTTCTAACCGCTTAATACTAACACATCCCGTGCTTCCTGTCAACTGCTTTTTCAGAACTGCTGGTGACCCGTACCGGATTCG
>DJNI01000011.1:0-130 GCA_002436765.1 Clostridiales bacterium UBA6468 | reverse complement strand
CAACTGAGCTAAAGGTGCATTTCTCTTTTTTCGCGCTCAATTGTCTTCCCTTTTTTGCTCTACGGTCGCAAGAGTTGCTCAGCCCTTCGCTAAGAGCCTCGCTTCGCTCGGTTGCTCCGGGCACAGCCTG
>DJNI01000025.1:259-16044 GCA_002436765.1 Clostridiales bacterium UBA6468 | reverse complement strand
GTGAGCGGATCTTTTCCGCCCACTCTTCGGTATCGAAAACGGGAAATACGCAAAGTATTCCGACCTTTCCGATGCCTCGATTGGACGAAAAATCTCTCGCCCACAGTCCTTGCCGATTGAATCAGAGCCTCCCTAAGTTATCGTATCTTTTCCCCGTTCAGGATCGCTTCCACTAAGGCGTCCCCCTGGTAGCGCAGGGTCAGCAGGAAGAACGGCGCATTCTGCCACAGCAGATCCAGAAAAATCCGGTCGCCCTCCCACTTGGGCAGGGCGTTCAGAAATTCCCGCTCCACCCATTGCAGGTCACCCTCGTCGCACTGGGTCATTTCCCCTTCAAAGCCGTCGGCGGTGAACAGGTACATATATTCGCCCTCGCAGGTGTCGTTCAGGAACGTCACCACGCCCCGGCATTGCCAGGAGGTCAGGGTCAGGCCGGTCTCCTCTCTCGCTTCCCGCAGAAGGCATTCGTCCGGGGATTCCTCCCCCTCGAATTTTCCGCCGATGCCGATCCACTTGTCCTTGTTGATGTCGGCCTTCTTTTTCACCCGGTGGAGCATCAGCACCTGGCTGCCCCGGGTGACATAGCACAGTGTGGTATTAAGCATCTTCGTCCTTCTTCTGCATCAGCCGGATGGCGTGGTGCAGATTCTCCACATCCACCGTCTTGTGGCCGTCTTCCTTTTCTCCGTCCAGCGTCCAGGGCATGTCCGGGTCGGCAAAGATCCGCGCTCTCCGGGCGCTGCGGAACGTGAGCATGGCGCAGTTGTACTTCTGGCTTTGCAGCGCCTGAATGCACTCGTGAATCTCCACCAGATTCTCCGGCGCGCGAACCAGCAGGATCTCAAACAGCCCGTCGCCCATGTCCACCTGCTTGGGATCCAGGGTCAGAATGCCGCCCACGGAGGTGGAATTGCAGATGGCGCCGAAGAGAAAATCCCCCTCCACCACCTGGCCGTCGATCTCCATTTTCACGTGCTCGTTGCGGATCTGGGACAGCTCCGTAATGCCGCTGAGGACGTAAGCGGTGTGACCCAGAGCGTTTTTGATGTTCTGGGGGGTGGCGTAGCTGGACTTGGTGAACGCGCCGAAGGAGGCGACATAGGAAAAATACCGGCCGCCGAACCGACCCACGTCATAGCGCACCGGCTCGCCCTCCACGATGGCCTGGGCGGCCTTGAGGATGTTGGTGGGAATTTTCAGGCTGGCGGCAAAGTCGTTGGTAGAACCGGCGGGGATGTAGCCGATGGGCGTGTCCGCCCCGGCGCTGAGAAGGCCCGTGATGGTCTCGTTCAGAGTGCCGTCGCCGCCGCAGCAGACCACCAGATCGACGTCCCTGCCCTTCTCCCGGGCAACGGCAGCGGCGTCCCCCCGTCCCAGGGTCATGTGGGTGGTGACCTCATAGCCCGCCTTGGTGAACATCAGCAAAATATCGGCTAAATGCCGGTTTGCCCGTTTCACCCCGGCAAACGGATTCATAATAAACAGCATTTTTTTCATTTCGATAACCTCGACCGTCCCGTGGAATGCTTTTCGCCTATTATAGCATTCCCCCCAAAATCCGCAAGTCGTTTTCCCTGCCTTCGTTAAAATCAGGCTGAAAATTTACGATTCATTCACATAATTTTTCCGCCTGACCGAAAATACGGCTTAACGCCTATTTTACACAGTTTTTTCCTTATTCAGACAAGAGGGTCTGGACTTCTCCCAAAAGAGCGGATATAATATATCCACATCTACATCGGAACGGAGGCTCCTCAATGAAGCTCAACACCAAGCGCACCGTACTGGTCGGTTTCGCGTTTCTGTCCATCTGCGCCTTCTGGCAGATGTACGACAACCTGATCCCCAAGATCCTCACGGAAACCTTCGGCATGGGAGAAAGCGTCTCCGGCATGATCATGGCGGCGGACAATGTTCTCGCACTGTTCCTGCTGCCGCTGTTCGGCGGACTGTCCGATAAATGCACCTCCCGCCTCGGCCGCCGCCGTCCCTATATTCTGTTCGGCACCCTCGCAGCCGTTGCGGTGATGATGGCGCTGCCCATCCTCACCGACAGCTTCCACGCCTCCCCCGACGCCTGGAAGCGGGTGTGCTTCATCATCGGCCTGGGATTGCTGCTGGTCGCCATGGGTACGTACCGCAGCCCCGCCGTGGCGCTGATGCCCGACGTCACTCCAAAGCCCCTGCGCTCCAAGGCCAATGCCATCATCAACCTGATGGGCGCTCTGGGCGGCATCATCTACCTGATCATTACCACGTTTCTTTATAAAACATCCGCGGATGTGTACGTTTCTTATTTCCCGCTGTTTGCCATCGTGGGGGGCATCATGCTGGCCGCCCTTGCCGTCATTCTGTTCTGCGTGGACGAGCCGAAGCTGGTGGCGGAGCAGCAGCGCTATGAGGACGCTCACCCCGAGGACGATCTGACCCAGGTCACGGAGAAGGGCGAGACTCTGCCCAAGGATGTCAAACGGAGCCTTGCCTTCCTGCTTACCTCCATCGCCCTGTGGTTCATCGGCTACAACGGCGTCACCACCTGGTTCTCCGTCTACGCGGGGCGCACCTGGCACATGACCCTTGCCCAGGCCAACACCTGCCTGACCATCGCCACCGCCGGCGCCATCCTCAGCTACATCCCGGTGGGCAACGTGGCAAGCACGGTCGGCCGCCGGAAGACCATCCGCTTCGGCACGCTGCTGCTGGCGCTCAGCTTCTTTGCCGCGTTCATCTATACCATGCTGTCCGATTCCTTCAGCCCCTTGCTGTATGGTCTGTTTGTTCTGGTGGGCGTGGCCTGGGCGGCCATCAACGTCAACAGCCTGCCCATGGTGGTGGAAATGTGCAGCGGCAGCGAGGTGGGCAAGTTTACGGGTCTGTACTACACCTTCTCCATGTCCGCCCAGATCATGACTCCCATCGTGGCGGGCTGGCTGCTGGAGCATGTGGACTATAAGACGCTGTTCCCCTATGCCGCCATTTTCGTATTCGCGTCCTTCATCACCATGGGCTTTGTGAAGCACGGGGACAACAAGGTGGAAGCGAAAAAGGGACTGGAAGCCTTTGACGTGGACGATTGACGCTTTGGAGGTATTTTTATGACGCTGCTGATTATTCTCCTGATTCTCGCGCTATTATGGGTGCTGGCCGTCCAGGGGCGGAGCAGCCACCCCGGCATGCAGGCGCTGCGGGGCTGGAGCTACGCCCATCGGGGTCTTCACGGCGACGGCGCGGCGGAAAACTCCATGACCGCCTTCCGTCTGGCCATGGAAAACGGCTACGGCATAGAGCTTGATCTGCATCTGTTAAAGGACGGCAATCTGGGGGTGATGCACGATTCCCTGCTCAACCGCACCACCGGGCAGGCCGGGCGCATGGAGGATCTGACTACGGAAGACCTGAAAAGCTGCCGCCTGGAAAACACGGAGGACACCATTCCCCAGTTCGCGGACGTCCTGGCCCTGGTGGATGGGAAAGTTCCCCTGATCATCGAGCTGAAGCCGGAGGACGGCAATCACGCGAGGCTTTCCGAGACGGCCTGCAAAATGCTGGAGGGATACAAGGGCGTGTTCTGCATTGAGTCCTTTGACCCCCGGTGCATCGCTTGGCTGCGGAGAAACCGCCCGGACATCATCCGGGGGCAGCTTTCGGAAAATTTCTTCCGGGATCGTACCGACCTCCCGGATACGCTTAAATTCCTGCTGACCCACAATCTTGCCAACTTTCTGTCCCGTCCGGATTTTATCGCCTACAAGTTCGCCGACCGGAACAGCACGCCAAGCAACTGGCTATGCCGCAAGCTGTGGCGCGTTCAGGGCGTCAGCTGGACGCTGCGCAGCAAGGAGGATCACGACACCGCCCTGAAAGAAGGCTGGCTGTCTATTTTTGAGGGTTTCCGTCCATAATGCTTAAGGAAACTCTGAATAAATCGCCTTCGACCGGGCAGCGGATCTTTCCCACCAGCTGTGCGGTTTTAAAAGCGGGAAATACACAAAGTATTTCTCCGCTTTTGGAGCCTTCATCTGGCGGAAAATCTCTCGCTGTCGGTTCTCGCCGATTTGATCAGAGCTTCCTTAACCGCCGGGACTGACATAGTCCCGGCGGTTTTGCGTATCATAATCTCCGATTGTAAACTTTTTATGACCCTCTTGCATTTTGAAAACGGATATGCTAATATGTAGCACGCTACATATTATTCATGAGGGGGTGATCATCCTGACACATCACTATGGGTATCTGCTGAAGGTTCTCTGCGGCTGCATGAAGGCATCCATGGACAATGCCCTGGCGTCCATGGACTTAACGTCCGCCCAGGGACATATCATGGGCTACCTGGCCAAACGCACCCAGCCGCCCTGCTCCCGGGACATTGAGGAAACCTTTCACCTGAGCCACCCCACCGTTTCGGGGCTGCTGTCCCGGTTGGAAAAGAAGGACTTCATTGCGCTTCGGCCGGACGACGCCGACCGCCGCTGCAAACGCATTTACATGCTGCCCAAAGGGAAAGAGCTTAACGAGACCATGAACCGGGTCATCGTCGAAAACGAAGCCCGGGTGGTGGCGGGGTTTTCCCCGGAAGAGCAGGAGCTGTTCGCTTCCCTTCTCCTGCGCGCCATTGACAACATGGGCGCAAGCGCCTGTATCCGTAAAATCAAGGAGGAATCTGATACATGATAAGAAGACTCGCCCGGTGCATCCGGGAATACAAGTGGGCGGCTTTGCTCAGTCCGCTGTGCATGGTCGGCGAGGTGTCCATGGAGGTGCTCATCCCTCTGGTCATGGCCGACCTGTACGACTACGGCATTAAATTGCAGGATATGCAGGTGGTCGTCGCCAAGTCCGGCATTCTGGTGCTGTGCGCCCTGGCATCGCTGTCCTTCGGCGTCCTGTCCGCCGCCCTCGCGTCCAAGGCCAGTGCCGGCTTTGCCAAGAATCTGCGCCATGACATGTACCATCAGGTGCAGGAATTCAGCTTTTCCAATATCGACAAATTTTCCACCGCTTCCATCGTCACCCGGCTGACCTCCGACGTGGCGACCTTACAGAACGCCTTCCAGATGATGATCCGCATCGCCATTCGCTGCCCCATGATGCTGATTCTGGCGCTGGTTTCCGCCATGGGCATCAGCGTGCGGCTGAGCCTTGTGTACTGCGTGGCGCTGCCTCTTCTGGTCTGCGCTCTGCTTTGCCTGATCCCCAAGGTGTTCAGAATTTTCGACCGGGTCTTCCGCACCTACGACAAAATGAACAACGTGGTGCAGGAGAACATACACGGCATCCGGGTGGTCAAATCCTTCGTCCGGGAAGACCGGGAGATCGAAAAGTTCACCTCCGTGTCCAACACCATTTATAAGGACTTCTGCAAGGCCGAGCGCATCATGTCCCTGAACAGTCCCATCATGCAGCTGTGCGTCTACGGCTGTATGCTGGCCATTTCCTGGATCGGCGCCCACCTGGTCATTGCCTCCGGCAATAACCCCGATCTGGGTCTCACCACCGGCCAGCTCAGCTCCATGTTCACTTATACCAGTCAGATCCTCATGTCCCTGATGATGCTGTCCATGGTGGCCGTCATGCTGACCATGAGCCGCGCGCCCCTGAAGCGGTGCTATGAGATCCTCACCGAGCAGCCGAATCTGACCTCCCCGAAGGAAAACGCCGTTATGGAGGTTCCCGACGGCTCCATCGACTTTGAGAACGTGAGCTTCCGCTATTCCGCCACTGCCAAGTGCCCCACGCTGAGGGATGTGAACCTGCACATCCCCTCCGGCGCGACGGTGGGGATTCTGGGCGGCACCGGCTCCAGCAAAACCACCCTGGTGCAGCTGATCCCCCGGCTGTACGACGTCAGTGAAGGCACCCTGAAGGTGGGCGGCATCGACGTCCGGAAGTACGATCTTGAGGTGCTCCGGGACAACGTAGCCATGGTGCTGCAAAAGAACGAGCTCTTCTCCGGCTCCATCAAGGAAAACCTCCGCTGGGGCAATCCCAACGCCACCGACGAGGAGATGGTTCATGCCTGCCGTCTGGCCTGCGCCGACGAATTCATTCGGGGCTTCCCCGACGGCTACGACACCCATATTGAGCAGGGCGGCACCAACGTCTCCGGCGGTCAGAAGCAGCGGCTGTGCATCGCCCGGGCGCTGCTGAAGAAGCCCAAGATCCTCATTCTGGACGACTCCACCTCCGCCGTGGACACCCGCACCGACGCCATGATCCGTCAGGCCTTCCGGGAGGAAATTCCTGGCACCACCAAGCTCATCATCGCCCAGCGTATCGCCTCCGTGCAGGACGCAGACATGATCGTCGTGATGGATAACGGCATGGTGAAGGACGTAGGCACCCATGAATCCCTGCTGGCCTCGTCGAAAATTTATCAGGAAGTCTACCATTCCCAGCAGAAAGGAGGGAAGGAATAATGCCTCCCGTCAATATGCGCGGCGACGGCCGCAAAGCCAAAAACCCCAAGAAAACCCTGCTGCGGCTGCTTGGCTATATGAAGCCTTACCTTCCCACTCTGTGCGTTGTGCTGGTGTGCATCATCGTCAGCGCCGTTGCCCAGACCGCCGGCAGCCGTTCCCTGGGTACTCTGGTGGACAGCTATATCCTGCCTATGGTGCAGGACGGTTCTACGGATTTTTCGCCCCTGTTCGGATATCTGAGCAAGCTTGCCTGCATCTTTGCCGTGGGCATCGTTTCGGCTTTCCTCTTTCAGTTCCTGATGGTCAAGGTCAGTCAGGGAACCCAGAAGCACATCCGGGACGAAATGTTCGCCCATATGCAGACCCTTCCTCTAAGGTACTTTGACACCAACACCGCCGGCAACATCATGTCCCGCTACACCAGCGACATCGATACCCTGCGGCAGATGATCTCCCAGGCCATCCCCCAGTGCGCGTCCTCCCTGGTGACCATTGCGGTGGTCTTTGTGGGAATGCTGCAAACCTCCTGGCTGCTGACCGTCGTAATGCTCTTTACCGTCACCGGTATCGTCTTCGTAACCATGAAGGTGGCGGGAAAATCCGCCAAATACTTTGTCGGCCAGCAGCAGTCTCTGGGCGCGCTGAACGGCTACGTGGAGGAAATGGTCAACGGCCAGAAGGTGGTCAAGGTCTTCACCCATGAGGAAGCCTGCAAGGAGCAGTTCGACAAGCTCAACGAGGAGCTGTGCCGCAACGCCTGTACCGCCGGCGCCCTGTCCAACATGATGGGACCCGTCAACAATAACCTGGGCTACGTCCAGTATGCCATTCTTGCCATCGTGGGCGGCTCACTGTGCGTGCTGTCCGGCGGCAATATGCTGTCCCTCGGCAGTCTCATGAGCTTCATGCTCCTGTCCCGCTCCTTCAACATGCCCATCAGCCAGGTCTCCAACCAGATCAACGCCATCGTCATGGCGCTGGCCGGCGCAGAGCGCATCTTCGAGCTGATGGACGAGAAGCCGGAGACGGACGGCGGCTATGTCCGGCTGGTCAACGCCAAAATCGACGAAAGCGGCAATATCACCGAGACTCCGGAGCATACCGGCCATTGGGCGTGGAAGCATCCCCACAAGGCCGACGGCACCGTCACCTATACCGAGCTGAAGGGCGACATCACCATGACCGACGTGGACTTTGGCTACGTCCCGGAAAAGCTGGTGCTCCATGACATCACGCTGTACGCCAAGCCCGGCCAGAAGATCGCCTTCGTCGGCGCCACCGGCGCGGGCAAGACCACCATCACCAACCTCATCAACCGCTTCTACGATATCGACGACGGCAAAATTCGCTATGACAACATCAACATCAACAAGATCCGCAAGCCAGATCTGCGCCGGTCTCTCGGCATCGTCTTACAGGAAACCAACCTGTTCACCGGCACGGTGATGGACAACATCCGCTACGGCAAGCTGGACGCCACCGATGACGAGTGCATCCACGCGGCGACGCTGGCCAACGCCCATGACTTCATCACCCGCCTGCCCGACGGCTACAACACCATGCTCACAGGCAACGGTGCCAGCCTGTCTCAGGGTCAGCGCCAGCTGATTGCCATTGCCCGGGCGGCGGTGGCCGATCCCCCCGTCATGATCCTGGACGAGGCCACCTCCTCCATCGACACCCGCACGGAAAAGCTGGTGCAGGACGGCATGGACGCCCTGATGAAGGGCCGCACCACCTTCGTGATCGCCCACCGCCTGAGCACGGTCATGAACTCCGACTGCATCATGGTTCTCGACCATGGCCGCATCATTGAGCGGGGCACCCACGAAGACCTGATCGCCCGGAAGGGCACCTACTATCAGCTCTACACCGGCGCGTTCGAGCTGGAGTAATTTCCCAGGCATACAAAAATCCCACGCGGTCACATGGCCGCGTGGGATTTTTCCTGTTAAGTGCGCAGTGTTACCTCGGCACCACGCCGTTGGTCTGCGCGCCGGTGAAGGTGAAGCGGTAGCTGACGTAGTTGTCCTTCGGCTCCTGGGTCATTTCCAGTCCGGTAAGGTAGCAGTACCGGATACCCCAGACGGGATGCTCCAGATTTCCCGGCGTCGTCTCCTGAAAGAGCTTCGCCAGCTTCTTGAACTGGGTAAAGGCGTCGTCGCCGAAGAATGCCCCGGTGCCGGTGATGGTCAGCTTTTCGTCCCCCATGGCGTCAAAGTAGTATTCCCCATCGTCCCCCTTGTAGTATTGGGGTTCCCGGAGATATTCCTCCTTGTACACCGTGGGATTGTGGGGCCAGACAAAGGTCTTGTACTTGAGCTTGTCCACTTATTCTTCCTCCTGCCGCAGCATGGCGATGCCCTTCCGGGTTTTCCGCAGGCCCTCTCTGGAAAATTCCCGCTTGACGGACGTCCATCGGCAGTGATAATACTGCTCCGTCTTGACGTCCGTGGAAATTTCCAGCGTAAACGCCCCCACCGGCTCCGCCTTTTCCGGCGTACCGGCGGGGAACAGCTCCTCCAGCTGAATGTGCCACAGGCTGCTTCCCTGACTGGCGCCCGCGGGAGCCGACTCCCCCATCACATATTCCGCCTGAACCCCCGGTACCTCTTCCTCGGAAAAGGCGACGGCGTTGGGCTGAACGACGTCGTTGATGTACGCCCGGAATCCGGGGCCGAGGCTGCACTTGCTTGCCTCCGTCACGCAGGTAAAGGTCGCCAGCACCGCCACCACGTACACCTGGCTGATCCCGTCGTAGGTGCATCCGTTCTGCACGCACACGGCCCCCGACCAGCGCAGGATTTCCGTCGCCCGGAGCGCCTCCACCTCGCAGGCGGTGCCGCCCGTGGCGGCAGGGCAGATGATGTTGACCTCCACCGTCACCGTCATGTTGGCTCTGTCCACCTTCTCAATGTGGACGGCCGCCACAGGCTTCGTGATCTGCGGGAACTTCTGGCCGGGGAAGGCCACGTCCGCCGTGAACTTCGCCTCCCGCAGCCGCCGCAGCACCAGCTCTAGGATTGAGATGCCCAAGTATCGTTCACACCCTTCTCCACGCACAGCCCCCACTGGTAGACCGGCTGATTGCGGTAGTAGTAAAGCTCCGCCCGCCGGAACAGATACGTCTTATCCCCCAGATTCAGCGTATCCCCCTCCCGCACCCGGGCGTCGACGGGGCCGATGTAGGCGTACTGCCCCCGGGAGATCTCTCCCAGGAGCGTCGCCTCGCTTTCCATGCTCTGCCAGCTTTTGGCGTTCACCGCCCGGAAGAAAGCCCGGACGGTTTTCGTCTCAGTGCCGCTGGTAAGCGTCATATCCGTACCGTACTGGGAGATGATTCTCTCAACCATTCCCCGCATATCAGACCCCCCGGAAGGAAAAGCCGTCTTTGAGATATGGCGCGATTACCAGCTCCGCCTGACGCTGCAGGCACTGGGAAGCCGCATCCCGATTCTTGCTCCCCTGCTTCACCGTCAGATCCCCGGCCTTGAACTCCTCCACCCGGGCGTCGTCGTCCACGCCGTTCAGCTGCGCCAACGCCAGCAGGCTGGCCGCGGCGATGAAATCCGCCTTGCAGTCCTCCGGCGTCAGTCCCTCCCGCAGCCGCGCCGTCAGGGAGGAAGCGGACGCGCCGCACAGCAGCCGCAGCAGATTCGTCTGCCGCCCGTCCAGCTCCCCCGCCAGCAGCGCCGCCTGGGCAAAAACCTGTTCCGTCAGCGTCATACGTTCAGCACGCAGGACGCGCCGTCGCAGATTTTGCCGAAGCCGGAAATGGAGGTAATGGCCGCCCGCTCCAGCTGCCGGTCAATGAGCTTGTCGTACTCCACCAGCACGTCGCCGGCACGAACCAGCTCCAGAGCATACCGGTTGTCCAGACCGATGATCACGCCGTCGGACACGGCGGAGGTGCGGTGCAGCTGTGCGCCCAGAGGGGTGCTGAGCTTGCCGGTGCCCTGGAAGTTCAGACCGGTGAGGGGATTCTGCAATTCGGAGATTTTCAGCATATCGGTCATGGTTGCGGTGGAGCAGAGGATGGTGTTCATGGTGTAGGGGTCAAACTGCCCCCAGAACTCCACCAGCTGGTCGTAGGCAAGGGTTCCCTTGGTGCCGGAGATGGGGCTGGTGCCGATGGTGTACTGGGTGGCGGCGTTCTCGTTGCCGTCGCCGGAGATCAGCACCTCCACCGCATCGGCCAGCTGCTGCTTCTGGATGTGGGCGCCGATCTGCCGCAGCATCACGCCGAACAGATCCAGCTTCTGGAAGCGGATGGCCTCGTAGGACGCCACCAGCATTCTGCCCCGTTTGCTCAGCTGCACCAGATGCTCCTTGGTCTTCACCTCGGTCTCGGGGATGGACGCGCCCTCCTCCACATCCTTCAGCTCCTTGTCCGCATCGGCGGGAACGGAGTAGATGGAGCGGTAGTCCATGGCGTCGATAACGGTGGTGGTAGCGGTGATGGCAGGCAGGATGTCGTTTTCCTCCATGCCCTGCCGGACGGTGCGGGCAATATACTCAGGGAACAGCACAGCGGAATCCATGGTGCGGAAGAACTTCTCCACGGGGGAAGAACCCGCCCCCTTGGCACGGATGCCGAAGCGCTTCAGCTGCCGCTGAAAGGCGTCGGTGCCCTCCAGCGCGGTACCCCGATAGTTTTCGCTGGGGTCCAGAGATTCCAGCACCTGGGTAAAGTTCATACCCTCCTGCCGGTACATACCCTTTTCCAGTTTCAGATTGTCATAACCCATTTGATATCCTCCCAAGTAAATTTATGGCTGCCGGCCTTCGCCGGAGAACCTATGATGTATCGCGGCAATTTCCAAAACGCAAAGCCCCGCGCCGCACCAGAGCCTTACCGGCTTCCTAAATCAGGAACCCACTTTCCACTTTTTCCTCTTTCCCCCGGCAGCCGCCCAGCTGGGTCGTAAGCGGCATACTCTCCGCCAGCCGCTCCTCCAGCGCCGACTTGAGCTTGATCAGATCCTCCGCCGCAGCGGTCTTGGCGATGCTCCGCAGCACCGGCGCTTCCACCCCCAGCTCCAGGGACAGTCCCAGACGCACGATGCTGTCCTCCAGCTCCTTCTGGTAGCGCTTCCCCAGCTCCGCCTGCTGATACAGCGCCCGGTATTCCGCCTGAGCGCCGAATTCGTCGGCCAGCGCCTTGAGCTTGGGCTTTCCGCAGCCCAGCCCCTTCAGCACCCCGGCCTCCCGCTGCGCCGGGACGGCCACGAAGGAAAATTCGTAGGCGTCCATCGGCTCCTGCAAAATGGCGCAGCAGATCTGTCCGTCGTAGCTCTCGCCCTTCCGATGCCCGCAGGAGCCGTAATCGCTGCCGCAGACGGAGCAGACGGAGCGCCCCATGGCGCACCCCACGGATACCTCCTTCTTGATCCCCGCCTCGATGTCGGCAATGATCTCGTCGTTGGCCTCCCCCCGGCGGATGTACGCCCATGCCTTGATAAATTCCGCGCCGTCCTCCCGAACCACCTCGGTCCGGAAGATACGCGCCACCTGCTTGTCGCTGCTCCACTTGTGGTCAACGATCCCCGTCTTGCCGATGAACAGCTTGGCAAGCCCGGGGAGCGCGGCGTTGTCGAAGCGCTCAAAATCCCGGTCTACCTGATCGTCGCACAGCCGCAGGGAGAACACATAAACCTGCTGGGCCGTCAGATGCGCCTTGGCCAGATTGTTGATGGCCTCCAGCTGTACCGCCGTAGGCGCGCCGCTGCTTGCGGCCTGCGCCGCCTTGTTGATTTCCATGCCGGTTCCTCCATTCAAGCATTATTGTTTTGGGCGTCCGCGGACGCTTCCGCCAGACACTTTTCCGCCTGCGCCCGGTAAAGCGCCGCCTGCGCCTCCTGCGTGATATCCTGCAGGCTGATGTCGTCCCATTCGATCTCCACCCGGTTGTCCAGCCCCTCCAGGGCAAGATAGGTCTGACAGATCTTCCGCATGGCAGGCTCCACCGTCCGCCGCAGCGCCCACAGCTCCGACGTGAGCAAATCCGCCTGCTGGGTACTCATCCGCTCGGTGGTGCTCCAGTTCAGCCCCAGTAAAAAGGGCGGCAGCCCGGTTTTCGCCACCAGCTGCTCCAGAATCTGCCGCACCGGGGTCTCGGAATCCAGAATCGGCGCTTCCCCGCCGATGACCTTGATCTCCACATCCCCCACGGCCACGAAATCCCGCACCGTGCCGTTCTTGTTGTCCTCCATGACCCGGCTCCATTCCGCCGCCACGGCTTTTCCCCGTTCCTGCGCCGTCACCGGGTCGAGGTTTTCGCCGCCCTTGCAGACGACACTGTAGCGGATGTTCCCGGCGCGTTCCCAGTTGACGCCGATGGTGTTGTAGATTTTCAGGAGAATGTCCGCAAGAAAGGGCATCCCCCGGAACATGCTCACGCCGTAAGGATGCGCCGGTTCCGGATTCATGGTGGTGAACAGCAGAAGCTGCTGATAGGGGAGCGGCCGCAGCAGACCATGCTCGTCAGTGCCCCACAGCACCGTTTCCAGGGGATTTTCCCCCTCCTGGGCTTCCAGCGCCGTCACGTCTCCCCAGCATACCGCCCGCAGCTTTCCCCCGGCGATCACCAGCTCGCCCACCGCCCGGCCGTAGGTCAGCAGACTGTCCAGATACCCGCTCAAAAAGCTTTCAATGCCCATCTGCCCCCGGCCGCAGGGCATCATCTGCAAAAAGCCGTTGAGCCTGTGCTGCGCCTCCCGATCCCGGCACCTGACCTCGAACCCGCCGCACAGCCGTACCATTTTCGCCACCGCCGCGTCCAGCACCGGAATGGCCTCCCGCATCTCCCGGTAGATCCGTTCCTCCCCGGCGCCCAGGGGCGTAAACCCCTTCATCACCCCAAAAGGGTGGGTGTTCCCGGTGCGAAGCTGGCATACCGCCGCAACGCCCCCGGTTTCCTTCTGCTTCCGTTTCAAAAAATCGCTCCCTTCAAGCAAATATTCCCCCTGACGGATCCCGTCAGCGTCTTCTCTCCACCGCCCACGCGGAAACTCCCTCCTGCCGCTCGCCCAGAACCGTGGCGGCAAAGTACCGCATGTCGTCCATGGCGTGGTCATGCTCCTTGCGCACCTTGTCCTTCCCCCCGCCGGATAAATCCCAGACGTACTCGTCCATCTCCCGCAGGCAGTCCGCGCATCCCTCGCAGATCACGATCTTCCCGGTCTTCAGCAGATCGGAGGTCAGCCGGATGCCGCTGAGCACGTCGTTTTCCGCCTTGCGTACCCGCCAACCCTTCCGCCGCAAAACCTCAATGAAGCTGGCCGCCGAGGGGTCAACGATCACCGCCGAAATCCGCCGTCCCCCGGCAAGTCCCTCCAGCGCCCGGGCGTATTCCTCGTCGGTCATCTGCCGCCGCGCCTCCCGGGAACTGAAGTAAAACTCCTTCACCCGGTACCAGACCCCGCCATATAGCCCCCACAGCCCCATGGACGTGGGATTCACCGTCCCGTAGTCGCAGGAGATGTACCACTTTTCGCAGCTTTCCGGCGCTTTCCCCACCATTTCCGGGGAGAAAAAGTCGTAAACCCGGCCTTCCGCCTGGGCCCACTGTCCGAGAATAAAGCGCCGGTAGAACACCCCGGTGTACAGCTTCTGATACCGCTGCCGGATCTCAGGCGTCAGGGAGGGGTTGTCCTCCATGGTAAAGTGGAGGCGCAGGCAGTTCCGCTTCTCCGCCTCCAGAATCCACGTCCGGTAGAACCAGTGCCCCGGCCCGGCGGGATTGCAGTTGAACCACAGCCGGCTCCCGGCAACGGAGCATCGGGCGCAGGCCTGCTCCACAAAGCTGCGGGGCATCAGCGCCACCTCATCCAGCAGCACCCCGGCAAAGGTGATGCCCTGAATCAGACTCGCGGAGCTTTCGTCCCGCCCGCCGAAGATGTAGAACTGGTTTTCCCGCCCCCGAAATTTCACCGTCAGCAGATTATCCGTCCGCCTCTCCTTCCACTGTGCCCCCAGCCCCTCCAGCTTCGGCAGAATCTCCGACAGCACATTTCTCCGCAGGGACGCGATCGTCTTGCCGCAGACGCCGAACTTCTGGCCGCTAAAGCAACTCATGGCCCACAGGAAGAAGCTCAGCCCCATGGCCAGCGTCTTCCCGGAGCGGACCGCCCCGTCGCACACGATGGCCTCCTTGCCCCGGTGGGGATTCCCCGGCGCCCACCAGCTCAACACCGTTTTTTGCTTTGGCGAAAAAGCCGTCATTCCTCCCCGCCGCCCTGCAACGCCTTCAGAAAGTCGTCCATATCCGTCTGTTCTTCGTCCGCCACCGTCGCCAACTGTTCCAGCGCCTGTAACCGGTCAATGAGCTTGATCTCCACCGTCCCCTTGTCGTTGCGCTTGACCTCGCTGAGCAAACTTAAGTCCAGCCTGTCCAGCCTCGGCTCATCCTCCAGTGCCAGCCGCACGCAGTCGTTGGCCTTTCCGAACGCCAGCTCCGCCAGCCGCCGCGTCACATCCTCCCGCCGGATCTTCCCGGTCTGGATCCGCTGCTTCAGTTCCCTTTCCACGCTTCTGCGTTCCATAGCAACCTCCCTTTCATCCAAACCCTGGAAGGCAAAAAAAGTTGCACCCGAAGGTGCAACCAAATAAATTCCTAAAAATCTTTCTCCCCAACAGCCAACTGCGGCCATCTCTGCAAAACCCGCGCGAGCCGCCAACCGCCGTCTCCTCCGCATAATATCCAAAGTTTTCTCTGAACAATCCGTCTCCGACCAGGCAGCTGACATTTCTTCCCGCCCATACGCGCCCACAGGATTCCCAAGCGAAAATTACACACAATATTTCCCTGCTTTTGAAACCAGCCGCCAGGAGAGAGCGTTCGCCGTCGGCTCCCGCCATTTTCACCGGTGCCCCAATTATTCCTCCAATTCCTTCCGCAGCTTCTGCAGCGCCCGCTTTTCGATCCTGGATACATAGCTTCTGCTGATCCCCGTAATGACCGCCACCTCCCGCTGCCGCTTCGGCGGCTTTCCGTTCAGTCCATACCGCAGCACGACCACCTCCCGCTCCTGTTCCGTCAGGCAGGAACGAATCGCCTGATGCAGCTGTTCCGCGCTTTCCTTGGAAGACACCTGTTCCAGCAGATCGCCATCCTCGCTGACCACATCCATCAAAGAAAGCGCCGCCCCATCGGTCCCGGTCTCAATATAATCCGAAAGCGAAACATCCTGCGCACTCTTCTTCTGCCCCCGAAAATACATCAGGATCTCATTCGCTATCCTCTCCTGACGGATACATAGGTTGCTCAACAGGCGGCAAATCCGCCTCTCCATCCTCCGCAAACAGGTACACATAGGCATTTTTGCCGTCCCAGACTACTTTTTTGACGATGGTCCGCAGCAGGCG
>DJNI01000025.1:0-147 GCA_002436765.1 Clostridiales bacterium UBA6468 | reverse complement strand
GATGGAAGGCGAACTCCTGATGCAGCATCCGGCTCTGCTCGGTGAGGGCTTCCAGTTCGGAAAGCCGTGCCTGCTGGGTCTCGCTCTCCCGGTGCAGTTCATCAATCTGCTCCATGACGTATTTTGCAGAGGTCTCGCTGGCAACGG
>DJNI01000092.1 GCA_002436765.1 Clostridiales bacterium UBA6468 | reverse complement strand
TCGCACACGTCCTCCAGCTCCCGCAGGTTGTGAGACGAGATCAGCACCGTGGTGCCGTTCCCCGCCACGTCGGAGAGAACGAGACCCATGACCTGCCGCCGCATCACCGGGTCAAGGCCGTCCACCGGCTCGTCCAGAATCAGCGTTTTGGGGCGGGTGCAGACGGTCAGGTGGAACGCCGCCTGCTTCTGCATCCCCTTGGAAAACCGGCGGATGGGCGTCCGCTTGGGAAGCTGGAACACGTCGTACAGCTTGTCAAACAGGGCATCGTCAAAGGTGGGGTAAATGCCCCGGTAGAACCTGCGCATATCCTCCAGCGTCGCGGAGGGATAGTAGAAAATTTCGTCGGGGATATAGCCGATGGTGGCCTTCACGGCGGGATTTTCGTAGATGGGCTGGTCGTCCATGGTGACGCCGCCGCTGTCCGGGCGGTAGACGCCGGTGAGGTGCCGGATGGCGGTGGACTTGCCCGCGCCGTTGGGGCCGACGAGGCCGTAGACCCGCCCGCTGGGGACGGTGAGGGTCAGATCGTCCAGCGCCTTAAAATTGCCGAAGGTCTTGGTCACATTCTTCATTTCAAGCATGTCTATGGTCTCCCTTCTCGATTCTGGCCACCAGCTCGCCGTGGCTCGCGCCCAGGGTCAGCAGCGCCGCGGCGGCTTCGTCGAAGCTCAGCAGCAGCCGTTTTTTCTCCCGTTCTCTGATCTCTCCGTCGCCGCAGACGAAGCAGCCCTTTCCCGGCACCGTGGCGATCCACCCCTCCGCCTCCAGCCGCCGGTAAGCGCGCTGGATGGTATTGGGGTTAATGGCAAGCTGGGCGGCCAGATCCCGGACGCTGGGTAGCTTCTCCCCCGGCCGCAGCACGCCGCCGGTGATCTGCTCCCGGAATCCGTCCACGATCTGCGCATAGATCGGCCGGGAGTCCCGGTAATCCAAGTGTACCATGGTATTCCTCCTTAACTGTATTATCTGTACTAGTACGGTTAGGATAACCCAGGATACAGAATTTGTCAATACGGGGGGAGATTAAGAGTTTTTTAAGGGAAGCTCTGATGAAATCGACGATAAGCTGTGAGTGAGAGATTTTTCGTCCGATCGAGGTATCGAAAGCGGCGGAATACTGTATGTACCCGCAAAGGGTATGCCGCATTCGTAAGCCGACTTACGTCGGCAACGGCTGCGCTCTATTTCCCGTTTTCGATACCGAAGAGTGGACGGAAAAGATCCGCTCGCAGCCGCAGACGATTGATTCAGAGCTTCCCTGAGGTCTATCTGAAAACCGGAAAGGACCCGCTAACCGGGCATGCTGACGGTGAATTGCCGAATTGTGCGGTGTTGCCCTTGCTTTTTTCCTATCCGCATGGTAAAATGTTCTGACGAAACTGATAAAGGGGGAGTTTGCTTGAAGCGTATCGGGATCGGGCTTTTTCTGTGCATGCTGCTCATGGGCTTTTTCACGCTGCCCGCCTCCGCCGAGAGCGCAGCCTCCCGGGTGGATACCTACTGCACCGTCAGTGCCGAAGGAAGCTGCCAGGTGAATATGACCGTCACCCTGCGCATGGAGTATGTCGCCACCTCCATGAGCTTTCCCCTGCCCGCCAACGCCACGGGCATTACCTTAAACGGCGCGTCCGTCTCCACCAGCAAGACGTCCTCCGCGACCCTGGTGGATATCAGCCGGGTGGTCAGCGGCATCACCGGGGAGATCCCCCTGAATTTCAGCTTTACCCTTCCCAAGTCCGTGGGCGTTGTGACCGTTGACGACAAGCGGGAGTTGCAGCTGAGCATCGAGCTGCTCAGCGGCTTTGAATTTCCGGTGGAGCAGCTGAGCTTTGTCATCACCATGCCCCCGGGAGATATGCCCAACGCGCCGAAATTTACCAGCATCTACCGCCAGGAGAGCATTGCCTCCGACCTGACCGTCACGGTGAGCAGCAATCAGATCATCGGCGCCAGCAAAACCACCCTGAACGACCACGAAGCCGTCACCATGACCATGCTGGTGGATCAGAAGATGTTCCCCACCGTGAGCACCTACATCCGGGAGGGCAACCCGGAGATCAAATATATGCTGATCTGCGTGGGCCTGGCGCTGGTGTACTGGCTGATTTTCCTGCGCACGAAGCCCATCGCCCACAGCCGCAGCACGACCCCGCCGGAGGGCATTACCGCCGGCGAGCTGGGGTGTCGTCTGACCTTGTCCGGGGGCGATCTGACCATGATGGTGTTTACATGGGCGCAGCTTGGGTACCTGCTCATCCAGACGGACGGAAGTAAGGTGCTGCTGCGCAAGCGCATGGACATGGGCAACGAGCGCAGCCTTTTTGAAAACAAGATTTTCGCCCTGCTCTTCGGCAGCCGCCAGACGGTGGACGCTACAGGCTTCCCCTACGCCAAGCTCAGCCGCAAGGTGTCCGCTATCGTCCCCAACGAGCGGAATATGTACAAAGGCGTCAGCGGGAACATGAAGATCTTCCGTGGCCTTTGCTGCGGCGCCCAGATCTTCTGCGGCGTGTGCGTGGCCATGAATATGACCTCCGCCCGGGCGCTCCAGATTTTGCTTTCCATCATTCTGGGGGTCTTCGGCGCGGTGTCCGGGTGGCTGATCCAGGATATGGCCTACCGCACCCATCTGCGGGGCAAGCTGCCCATGCTCATCGGGGCGGTGTGCATCGCCGCGTGGGTGGTGCTGGGACTGCTGTGCGGCCAGGTCTGGATCCCGCTGTGCAGCGCCCTGGGGGAATTTCTGCTGGGCTATTTCGCCGCCTACGGCGGAAAACGCAGCGATCTTGGCAGCTATGCGGCGGCGCAGGTGCTGGGCTTCCGGCGCTACGCCAAGAAGCTTCCCACGGAGGATGTCAGCCGCCTGATGGCCAACGACCCGGATTATTTCTTCGATCTCGCGCCCTTCACGCTGGCGCTGGGGGTCATCAATCCCTTTGCCAGAGCCTTCGGCCATCGGAAGCTGGAGCGGTGCCCGTATCTGGTCACCCGCGCCCGGAACGTCCAGACGGCGGAGGAATGGGCGGGCATTCTGCTGGACACGGCCGACCGGATGGACGAAAAGCTCCGCCGGATGCAGATCGACCGGTGGATACCGGCTCGCCTGCGGCGGAGGAGAAAGTGAATGAAAGACCCACGGGTCATTGAATGGACGATCGTAAAACAGCGAACGGAGCGTATCGGTACCGATACGCTCCGTTTTTATGTATGGGCACACCCCCCTTGGCTCCCCCTCTGGGGAAGCTGTCACCGAAGGTGACTGAGAGGGCGTTGCAGCCTGGTTTCCCCTCTCCGTCCTCGCTGCGCTCGGCCACCTCTCCCATAGGGAGAGGCAAGGGGGCAGACCATCCCGTGGGCTTCTGTGTTATTTCAGCATCTCCCGAACCTGGGCGATGCTCATCCCCCGTTCCCGGGCGATGGATGCGATGTCCTCGTACTCGGTCTTTTGCCGCTGGACGCCGTAGCCGGAGGAGCGTTTCTGCCGAACCTTGCCGTAGGGAGTGGAAAGAATCTCCGTGCGCCGCTCCAGGGTGTAGCGGTTTTGCAGACTTTCCCGGATGCCCAGGGTGGTGGTGTGGCGGAAGATCAGCTGCGCCATTTTCTCCCGGTCGCTCGTCCGGCACAGGACGCTTAAGAGCACGCCGGGGCGGTTCTTTTTCATGCCGATGGGAGTGGTAAACACGTCCAGCGCGCCGCCGAGGAGCAGCTGCTCCATGGCGAACCCGATCTCCTCACCGGTCATGTCGTCGATGTTGCAGCACAGCTCCGCAATGGTGTCGGTCTGGTCGGCGGTTTCTCCCAGCATGACCCGCAGGCAGTTCGCTTGAGGGAAGTCTTTTTTGCCCATGCCGTAGCCGGTTTTCTGCACCCGCATGACGGGCAGACTGCCAAAACCGTCGGCAAAGTATTTCAGCAGCGCCGCGCCGGTGGGGGTACACAGCTCGCCCTGGACATTTCCGGCCTGAATGGGCATCCCCGCAAGAAGCAGGGCGGTTGCCGGTGCGGGAACGGGGAGAATCCCGTGAGCGCACCGGACGGTGCCGCTTCCCACGGAAATTGGGGACACGATCACCTGATCGGGGCGGATCTCCCGCATCAGCAGGCACACGGCGGTGATGTCCGCAACGGCGTCCATGGTGCCGACCTCGTGGAAGTGAATCTGCTGAACCGGCACGCCGTGGACGCGGCTTTCCGCCTCGGCAATGAGATTGTACACGGCCAGAACGTCCAGCTTGACCATGGAGGGGATGGGCAGTCTGCTCACGATTTCCCCGATGCCCTCCATGCTGCCGTGGACATGGCCGTGATGATGGCTATGGAGGTTCTCGTCTTCCTCAATTCCCGCTACCTTGACGGAAAAATGGGTTCCCGCCACGCCGCATTTGACGCTTTTTTCCGCACTGACGGTGACGCCGGGGATGCCGAGGCCGTTCATTTTTGCAAGAAATGCCGCCCGGTTGGGAAGCAGCTCCAGCAGCGCCGCGGCGAGCATGTCCCCGGCGGCGCCCATGGCGCATTCGATGTACAGCGTTTTCATCCCTTGACCTCCATGTGGTTGATCATGTTCGCCAGATACCCCGCGCCGAAGCCGTTGTCGATGTTCACCACCGACACGCCGCTGGCGCAGGAATTGAGCATACTCAGCAGCGCCGCCACGCCGCCGAAGGACGCGCCGTAGCCCACGCTGGTGGGGACGGCGATCACCGGGCATTCCGCGAGACCGCCCACCACGCTGGCAAGCGCTCCCTCCATGCCCGCGATGGCGACGACCACGCTGGCTTCCATAATATCATCCATATGGGCAAGCAGCCGGTGGACGCCGGAAACCCCCACGTCGTACAGCCGCACCACCTCGCTGCCCAGCACCTGCGCCGTCAGCGCCGCTTCCTCGGCCACGGGGATATCACTGGTGCCGCCGGTGGCGATGACGACCTTTCCGATGCCGTCAGGCTGGGGAAGACCACCCACAATGCCCACCCGGGCGTCCTTGTGGTAGTCCAGTTCCCGGGTGCTGCCGACGTAAGCCGCTGCCTCGGGGGACATTCTGGTAATCAGAACGCGGTTCTGGCCGTTGGCGCCCATGGCGTCGATGATGCCGCCGATCTGCTCCGGGGTCTTCCCCGCGCCGTAGATCACCTCCGCCGCACCCTGGCGCACCTTCCGGTGGAGATCGACCTTCGCGTAGCCAATGTCCTCGAAGGGGGCCTTTTTCAGCTCCAGCATGGCGTCGTCTACGCTGGTTTTTCCGGCCTGAACGGATTCCAGCAGCTTTCGGATCTCAGAGTTCACTTGCGCACCTCCAGATTCAGCAGGACGCCGTCATAATCTTTGCGGAGCTCGGTCACGATCTTCTCCCGGTTTTCCAGAAGCAGAGGCAGGTCGGACTCCCGCAGCTCCAGCTTCGCGGTATTGCCCACCATGCGGACGCGGAAGTCCCGGAACCCAAGCCCGAACAGAAATCCCTCCGCCTTTTCCGTCTGCTTCAGCTTTTGCAGCGTAATTTCCTCCCCGGTGCGGATCCGGGTGGCAAGGCAGGCGTAGGCGGGCTTGTCCCAGGTGAACAGCCCGGCTTCCTTGGAAAGACGGCGGATCTCCGCCTTGGTCAGGCCGCACTCCCGGAGAGGGGAGCGAACCGACAGCTCCCGCAGCGCTCGCATTCCCGGCCGGTCGCCGGCGTCGTCGGAGGCGTTGGTGCCGTCCAGCAGCACCGGGAAGCCGTCGTTTTCCGCCGCCCGGAGGATCTGCCGGAACAGGGTGTTTTTGCAGTGGTAGCAGCGGTCAGGGGGGTTCGCCACGACCGCGTCGCTGGACAGGGCGTCCACATGCAGCACCTGCATGTCCGCGCCCACCTCGCTGGCTAAGCGCCGGGCGTCTTCCAGTTCAAATTCCGGCTGGAAGGCGGTACTCACGTAATAGGCTTTCACCCGTTCGGCATACCGCGTCGCCGCGTACAGCAGGTACGCCGAATCCACGCCGCCGGAAAAGGCGATGGCCACCTCCGGATTTTCCGTAAAAAACTGTTCCAAGGTCATATTGTAACCTCCCGTGCCCCAGAAAGAATTTTTCCCATTATACACGAAAACAGGAGATCTGACAAGGGGCAAGTAAGGGAACTCTGAGCAATTCGCCTGCGGCAGCGGCAATCGTTTGGCGGAATTTTGCCGATAAAAAAGGAGGGAGCGGAAAATTCCGCTCCCTCCTGCCCAAAAGCTCAGGCTTCCTCAGGGGAAAACTCGTCCTTGCCGACACCGCACAGCGGGCAGACCCAATCTGCCGGAACCTCTTCCCACGGCGTGCCGGGGGCTACGCCATTGTCGGGGTCGCCGACTTCGGGGTCATAAACGTAACCGCAGACATTACAGACGTATCTCACAAAAATACCCTCCCTTATTCGGAAAATGTGTATCGGACGATCACGCCGTAGCCATCGCCCGTTGTAATAACAGGCTCGCCTTCGGTGTTCTTTCCGACGTCCAGGATCGGCCAGTCGCTGTGCTCGCGCACATATGCTTCCGGACTTTCTGCCTGTACATCCAGGAACTCCTCACGGCGGTGCGCCTCACCGCCGCAGGGGTTGATGGTTTCGATCAGAACCTCATAATCATGCATAAAACTGCCTCCTTACCTTGCGGGCTCGATGTCTGACCGGAGAGCGCCGAACGGACGGCTTCTGCCCGCCCCGAAGTGCCTTCGGCACCCGGGGTGAAGCAAATGCATCGCTTCCTGCGTTCAGCCTGCCATCAGACATGACGCGCTCACTTCTTAAAAATGTCGCTCAGCTTTTCGGCAGCGGTGTTCACGGCATCAGACACGACACCCGCAGCCTTGTTTGCCTTGGCGGCGGCCTTCTCCAGAGCGATCTCTCTGCCAAAGTAGCGGTTCAGCATGCCCTGCAAGGCTCTGCCGTGGCGTGCCTCGTCTCTGGCCATTTCGTGAACGGTGTCGTGGATGGCGTCCAGACCGTTCTTCTTGGCACAGGCGGCCAGGTCGAACTTGCCCTGGGTGGCGCCGAATTCGCAGTCAACACGCCATGCGAGGTTGTCTTTGGTGGTAGCCTTCATGTGAGGCTCCAGATCCTCGCCCAGCATCTCGGCGAACTTGGCGGCGTGCTCGGCTTCCTCGTGGGCAGCCTTCTCCCAGTACAGGCCGATCTCGGGGTAGCCCTCCCGGTGGGCAATGCGAGCCATGCACAGGTACATGCCGACCTCGCTGCACTCGCCATGGAAGTTGGCCGTCAGCTGATCAAAGATGTATTTCTTGTCTTCCTCGGAGATATCGGGGTTGTTCTTCACGGTCTTGGCGTAGAGGCCATACTCATGCTCGGCAGCCAGCTTGCCCTCGTCCATGACCTTGAACTTGGAGCCGTCAACGCCGCAAACGGGGCACTTGAAGCCTTCGGGCATAAACTCGCCTTCGTAGACATAACCGCAAACGGGGCACACAAACTTCTTCATAATCAATTCCTCCAATTTTTTATTATATGATAATAGCTGATTTGCTTGGGATCACAACGGATTCCCCCCCGATACCCTTCGGGAGGGGCGACCGCCCGGCGGTAAGGAACAGGATATTCTGACACGGGCCAAACCCTTTCAGCCGGAGTTCAGTATAAATCACCGCTTTTGCGGACGGTGACGTCATCGTCCTGCTCTTTCTTCCGCTTACAGCCACGGCATAGACCGGTGAAGGTCAACTGACAGCTGTGCACCTGAATGCCGGTACATTCCTCGGCGGCCTGTCCCAGCGATAAAGGAACCGCCGTATCGGGAAGGTCGATCACCGCGCCGCAGGCTGTGCAGATGAAGTGGACATGGGGGCGGGTATCGGCGTCGAAGCGTTCGACGCCGTTCACCGTGCCCACGCTCTGGATCAGACCCTGACTCTTGAACAGGGAGAGGTTGCGATAAACCGTCGCAAGGGAGATGTCCGGGCACTCCGCCCGCATCATGTCGCGAACCATCTCTGCTGAGGGATGAAGCACGGTGCTGCGGAGGCAGGACAGGATCGCGTTGCGTTTTTTGAATTGTTTTGCTGCCGCTTCCATAGACGCCTCCGCTGATTTGTTTATAAATAAGAACGGTTCTTATTTATATCCAGAGTATAGCACGGGGCGACGCATTTGTCAAGAGGAAAATGAGAATTATTTGCATTTATTTCCAAAAAAATTCGACCGCTGCCTGTGGCATGTCAGCGGTCGGCAATGTTCCTACGGCATCCGATGACGTTCCCCCTTTTCTTCCGCGTTCAGCGCGTCCACCACGATGTCCGGGTAGGGATTGGCGATCACGGTGCGGTAGGTGTGGTAGATCACCATGCCGGGCTTGCCGTTGGGGATTTTCTTCACCTGCTTCACCGGCGTCACGTCCACGGGGATGTTCTGCCCGCCCCCGGTTTCGGCGTAGTAGGCAGCCAGCTGCGCCGCCTGGGTGACGGTATCGTCCGGGGGCGTGGTGCCGCCGCAGGAGATGATGACGTGGGAGCCGTGCACCTTGGAGGCGTGGCACCAGATGTCGTCCTTCCGGGCAAGGCGGAAGGTCAGCTCGTCGTTCTGCCGGTTGTTCCGGCCGACGTAGATCGGATAGCCGTCGGTGCTTTCAAACCGCATGGGGGGCAGCTTGGCCTGCTTCATGCGCTTCCGGTCGGTGTCGGGACGGAGATACCCGCCCTCCTGTAACTCCCGGCGAATTTCTTCCAGCTCTCCCTCGGTACCGGCGCGGTTCAGCTCCTCCAGCACGCTTTTCAGGTAGTCCAGCTCCAGCCTCCCCAGCTCCAGCTGCTTCGTCAGCTCTTTCTCCGCGTTTTTCATCCGGGCGTAGTCCTTATAATACTTGGCGGCGTTCTGGTTGGGGGAGAGAATGGGGGAAATGGGAATGTCCACCGGCCGCATTTCCTCGTCGTAGAAGTCCTCGCACCGAACGCTGGTCTGCCCCTTCACGATGCGGTGGAGGTTGGCCGTGAGGATATCCCCCAGCTGGCGCAGACGCTCCCGGTCGTAGGTGGCCTCCAGCTCCTTTTCCTGAATGGCCAGCTTTTTCGTCAGGCGGCTGCACAGATTCTGAACGGTCTTGCGCACGGCCTGACCCTTCTGCCGCATGGCGTCCTTCTGATCCCGGACGGTGTAGTACATGTCCAGGAGCTTTCCGAAGGACGCGGCGCGGCGGCATTCGCCGTATTCCCGGATGGGGCAGAAGGCGAACTGCTTCGGCGTGCCGTCGGGGAGGGCATAATAATAGGGCGCGGGGTGGCTTAAGTGCTCGTGGAAGAACAGCGACAGCTTGTCGGCGGTGGTGTCCACGTCCAGCGCATCGATGCGGGCGTCCGTACTTCCGGCGGCGTACAGCGCCGCCTCCCGGCACACCAGCGGGGACAGGCCGCCCAGGGTGTCCATCAGCCGGTCGGCCAGAATGTCCGCGCCGGGGGCTGTGAGCAAGTTTACATAACGCTGAACATCCCCCTCCGGGGCGCTGTCCAGCGGGTTCAGCTTCGTGACCGGCTCCGGCGGCTGATACATAAGACCCGGCAGCGCCGCCCGTTTGGCGCTTTCGTCCAGGCCGATGCGCCGCAGGCAGTCCAGAATCCGCCCCTCGGGGGACAGCAGATACAGATTGCAGGTGCGCCCCATCAGCTCGGCTACCAGTGTTTTCCGCACGGGAAAGCCCATCTCGTCGGTGCAGTCGAACCGGAACGCCGCCGCCCGCTCCATGGGGGGCTGGGTGATTTCCGTCAGCTTTGCCCCCAGAAGGTGCTTGCGCAGAAGCATACAGAACATGGGCGGCTGCGCCGGATTCTCCGGAGAAGCCGCCGTCAGATGCAGCCGGGGGGCGGTGGGGTTGGCGGCGAAAAGCAGCTTTTCCCGTCCCTCCTGGCAGCGCAGATGAACAATTATCGTGTCTCTGGCGGGCTGGTGGATTTTCTCCACCCGTGCGCCGATGCACCGCGTGCGGACCTCCTCCAGCACGGCGGATAAGAAAAAGGCATCAAATGCCATGATGCAGTCCCTCCTGATCTTCCATAACGGCCTTGAACAGTTCGTTCAGCCGCTGGGTTTTCCCGGCCAGGTACAGCGCGCCGAACAGGGCTTCTAAGCCGGTGGCCTTTGCGTACTCGGCGGGGGTGGCGGATTTGGGCACCGCGTGGACATGGGCGTTTTTCCCCCGGCGGTAGTAGGCAAGCTCCTCCTCGGTCAGCAGGGGCAGCAGCTTGTCCGCGAATTTTGCCTGGGACGTGGCCTTCACCATCTGAATGGTGTCGTGGTGCAGCTGCCCCACGGTCTTCTCCCCCCGGGCGCAGAGGTAGCCCCGGCAGAGAATCTCAAACACGCAGTCCCCCATATGGGCAAGCCCCAGATTGGAAATGGCGTCGATCTCCGACTGAGGCAGGTTCATTTTGAAATAATTTTCCATAGCTTCTCCCGATTGACCAGAAATTGGGCGCAAAGCCCGGTGAACAGCCCGGTCAGAATGCTGATGACGATCATCACCGGCAGGTAAACCGCCAGGGACACCGTCCCCGTCAGGGCGACGGCCATGGCCATCTGCCCGACGGAGTGGGCGACGGCGCCCAGACACCCGGCGACCCAGAGCTGCTTTTTCGTAAGGATTTTCCGTAGGGCGACGGTCACGCCGATGGCGCAGACGCCCCCGGCGCCGGAGTACAGAATGGTGCTGAAATTCCCGGCGAACACCGCCCCCAGAAAAATCCGCACCGCCAGCACCGCCGCGCCCTCCTTCGGCCCCAGCACGAAGACGGTGAACACCGTTACAATGTTGGCAAGCCCCAGCTTCACACCGGGAATGGGAACCGGGGAGGGGATCTGGGCTTCGATCATGAAAATGGTCAGGGCAATGGCGGCCAGCAGCGCCAGCAGCGTCAGTTTTTTTGTTTTCAAATCCGGCACCGCCTTTCTGAGCGTTTCTATATCCGATACAGCCGTTTCCCGTTTTCCATGGTGGCGGCGTGGACTTCCTCCACGGAAATGCCCCGGATTTCCGCCAGACGCTCCGCCATGCGGTACAGCTTTCCGGGGTCGTTGCGTTTCCCACGGAAGGGCTCCGGGGACATGTAGGGGCAGTCGGTTTCTAAGACAATGCGCTCCAAGGGGATGGCGGCGGCGGTCTCCACCGCTTTCCGGGCGTTTTTGAAGGTCAGAACACCGGTAAAGCCGATGTACCAGCCCCGGGCGATGAGCCATTTCGCCATTTCCGCCGAGCCGGAATAGCAGTGGAATACCCCCGTGACCTCCGGGAATTCCTCCACAATGCGAAGCCCATCCTCATGGGCTTCCCGCTCGTGGACGATGACGGGCAGACTTAAGTCCCGCGCCAGCCCCATCTGGGCGCGGAAGGCCGCCTGCTGACGGTCTCGCGGGATGTCCTCGTAATGATAGTCAAGGCCGATTTCGCCGATGGCCTTGATTTTGGGATTCAGTTTACATAATGTTCGGTATTCTTCCAGAACGGCGTCGTTTACCTCGTCAGCGGCGTCCGGGTGGGAGCCGACGGCGGCGTAGATGTAGTCATACCGGTCAGCCAGAGCGGAAGCCGCCCGGGAGGACGCGAGACTGCATCCGGGATTCATTAAAAGCCCGATGCCCTGCTCCGGAAGGGCGGACAGAAGCGCTTCCCGGTCGGCGTCAAAGGCGCGGTCATCCATATGGGCGTGGGTGTCAAACAGCATAAGCTCTCCTTATACAATAAGCTACTCAATGACGGCCACCAGACAGCCGTCCATCTCCGTGACCCGGGGGTCGTCCAGGGAAAAATCCGTCCCGTTGGGGTATCCCCGCAGACCCTCCCCGGTGCGCTTGACCTGTGCCTCCTTCAGCACCCAGAAGGTCAGCAGCGCCCGGCGCTTGTCCGGGGCGGCGTCGAACTGCGCCTTTTCCCCGGGGGACAGAATTTTCTCCGCCAGGGCAAGGTTTACGTTCCGGTCAAGCTCCTCGGCGTCAATGCCGACCTCCCGCCGGGACAGGGCGCAGAACGCATGCCGGGGGGTGTGGGAAACGGAAAAATGCCAGCCGCTGCCGGGGAAATAGGGCTTGCCCCCCGCCGCTACGGCGATAGGCGGCAAATCCAGTCCGGTTTCCTCCCGGTAAAGCGCCGCCAGCAGCGCACGCCCCGCTTCGTGGCCGGTTCGTCCGGCGAGGGCGCAGGACGCGATTTTCACAGCGCGTCGATGATGTCGGATTCCGACGGTTCCTTGGGGCGGCGGTTTCTCATCCGGTCAACCAGAATGGCGACGCCCACGATCAGCACCAGCAATCCGCACAGGCTTATGACGACCCGGGAGGTCGTCATGGGCAGAGCGATCAGCACCGCGCCCAGAACCGTGGTAATGACGGCGGGAAGAATGCCGTAATGATACCGGCTTGCGTTCAGAATGTCCTGAACACCCCGGACGGCCAGCAGGATACCGGCCAGACGCCCCAGCCCCGCGGCCAGCATCAAAGGATTGCGCAGAAGCCACGCGCCCACGGCGAAGCAGCAGACGGCGGAAAGCACCTTCCCCAGGGTGTCGAAATGCCCGGCGACGGCGCTGACGGCAAACACGACGCCCGCGATCAGCAGCCCCCACCCCAGAATCTGCGCCACAAGGGCGGAGGCAGAGTCCGGATGAATGAGAAGGATCAGACCCAGCACCATCAGCAGCACCGGGGTAGCAATCAGACGAAGGACGGACAAAATGGTATCTTTCATAACAGGGTCACCTCTCCGAAACTCAGTATACCCCGAATCCGGGGCGGTGTCAATCGGAGAAAGCGGAAATCGGGGGTGTTGCCTAAGACGCACGACGCCCCCCTCGGAACGAGGGGGGCGCTGAAACACGGCGAGTTACGGAAAAGCGGAGATAGCACCCTTTGTTTGCCCCACTTGGGGGCGTCCCTTTTGAGTGAGGGAATGGGGTCTACCCTCCGCCGATACCCGGTTTCTCACGCAAAATGCGCGGCTTCCTTCCTCCCTTCCCCAGCATCACCTACATCTTGTGATTTTTCCACTTTTTTCAATCCCACATGTTGTGTTTCGACAAAATCTGCGCCGCAGTTGTGCTACTATGATTCCAGGCTTGCAGGACGAAGCCGGATGACTGCCGCCGTGGCGTCGTCCGTCTGCTTCCCGCGGCCATACTCCAGAATTTTTGCCGCCAGCTCCCCAGGCGGCATGTCCGGAGTCAGGTCAGACCGGCGGGGGATTCCCTCTCCATCCACGCCGTCGCTGAGCAATACCAGCGCTTCCCCCCGACGCAGGGACAGCTTCTCCACCGTTTCCCGGCTTTCCGTTACGGAAATCCCCGGCGGTGGGGTGGCTGTCCCTATTTTTTCCGCGCTGCCCCGGCGAAGCAGCCAGCTGGGGGCGGCGCCCCACTTGTACAGCGTGGCGTGGCCGGTGTCGAGATGAAGTTCCGCCAGATCCACCGTGACCGCCCCGGCGCTTCCCCGAAGGGCGAGAATGCTGTTGAGGGTGCGCAGGGCGTGGGCGGCGGGAAACCCGGCGGTGAGCATCTGCCGCAGAAGCGCTCCCGCCGACTGCCCCTCCTGGGCGGCGCCCAGCCCGGTGCCCATCCCGTCGCACAGAAGGACGTAGTACCGGCACTCGGATCCCGGAAAGGCAAGACACCGGTCGCCGTTGGCAAGCTCCTTGCTGCGGCTGCGGGCGGCGGCCTCGGCGCGAAACCATGCCCGCGGCCGCTGCCCCCGGCGGGGCAGATCGTCGGCAAGCCCCCGCAGATAATCTCCCAGAAACTGATACTGCTGCACCATTGCCGCCCGGTACTCCGACTGCCGGGCGCTGTCGGCTTTCAGCAGCTTCAGCAGCTCCTGCCCCCGGCGAAGCTCGGGAATCAGCCGCCCCGACTTGCGGCATTGGGCGTCCAGGGGGTTTTGCAGCAGAGAAATATCCAGCGACGACTGCTGGGGGCAGCTGTTCCGGGCGGAGCAGCTGCCGCAGGCGCGCTGCCGCACCTTTTGCAGCACGGCGGAAGCGTCAACGGGGGGCGGCGCGGTTTCCAGAAAAAGCTGCTGGGTGACGCCGAGGACTTCCGCCCCCAGCTCCAGCCGCACCTGCGCCAGCCCCGTCTCCCCCCGGCGGCGGGCGGTCTCCTGAGAGGGCGGCATCAGAATTCCCAGCCCGCCGCCGAGAATCAGCCCCGGGAGCGGCGTGTAATCCCGAATGCCGCAGATCGCCATTACCACCAGGCACGCCGCCCCCGGCGCGAGACAGCGCATCCACTTGCGCTCAAAGGGAACCATGCGGATCACGCCCGCGAGACACAGCACCGCCGTCATGGGAACGTTCGTCACCTGCGCCAGATCCAGCCCCAACCCTCCAAGCACCGCGGCGGGGAAAGCGCGTCCCACCGCCAGCGCCCCCGCTGCGAGATACCCCAATCCAAGATAAGGCGCCGGTGAAGCCTGGGCCAGCGCCAGCACCGCAACGCCCCCCACCAGCCAGTCGGTGACGGCGGTGCGCCTGCCCAGCGCCACGGGGAACAGCAGTCCCGCCCCGGCGGCAAGAAGAATCCGCAGGAAATAGACCGGCACCGGCACGGTGTCCCGCAGCACCAGCTGGAACAGCAGTCCGGTCAGCGCCGTAAGGAATGCGGCAATGGCGGGCAGAATCAGCGGCTGCTCCTCCGGGATGTGCCGGGCGAGGAGCAGCGCCAGCAGTCCGCCGGAGGCCGACCACACCAGCCCCTGCAATCCCGCGATGCCCCAGAAGACCCAGTAGCCCAGCATCGCCCCCAGACTCATGACCGCCGCGTGCCAGCCGCTCATGGCGAGGATCAGCCCCATGGCCAGGGGCTGGGGATAATTGCCCAGGCTGGCCGCGCTGAGCAGAAACCCGCTGCCGCCGCACAGAAGGACGACCCCTCCCGTGCGGATCTTGGGGTTCAGCAGCAGCCTCTGACACGTTCGCCGCCCCCGCCGCAGGTACGTTTCCATGGATGCAATCATTTCCACCACAGCCTTTCCTTAGTGATGGGAAAATCCTATCACGCCGGAAAAAATAATGCTGTCGGATTCGCAATGGTGATAAAGATTCTTAGGAAGCTCTGGTTAAATTGACAAGAGCTGGCAGCGAGAGATTTTGGCTCCGGGCAAAGCATGGAAAATGGAGGAATACTGTATGTATTTCCCGTTTTTCATGCTGAAGACCGGGGGTAAAAGATCCGCTGTCCAGCCGCAGGCAATTTAATCAGAGTTTCCCTTGCATCGGGGGCGGGATGGGTGTATAATGACCTGTAATTAAGGAAGCTGGAAGGAATTTGATGACGGCCATGGGAAGAGAATTTGAACGGAAATACCGGGCGGATCCCGGGATGATTGCCTCCATCCGGGCGTCCTTCGGGGATTTTTCCGAGATCAGGATGGAAACGGTCTATTATGATACGGTAGACGCCGCCCTGAGCCGCCGGCGCTGGATGCTGCGGCGGCGGTACGAAAACGGGACGTCCGTCTGCACCCTGAAAACGCCCCTCCCCGACGGCAGCCGGGGGGAATGGGAGACTCCGTGCGACGATATCAGGTTGGCAGTGAAAGAGTTATGTAAACTCGGTGCGCCGAAAGACCTGCTCACCCTGACGGAAAGCGGCCTGACGGAAGCCTGCTCTGCCCGGTTCACACGGCTGGCAAAGCAGATCACCCTGGAACGCTGCACCGTGGAGCTGGCGCTGGACGAGGGCGCGCTGATGGGCGGCGGGAAGACCCTTCCCTTCGCCGAGGTGGAAGTGGAACTGAAATCCGGCGAAGAAGCCGCCGCAATCGCCTTTGCCGAAGGACTGGCACAAAAATTCGGCCTGATCCCGGAACCCAAAAGCAAAGCGCAGCGAGCCATGGAATTGTTAGATTAAGAAAAGGACATACAGGAGAGAGAACTATGCCCAAATTTGAGACGCTGTTTTCCAGATACGACCGTCTGGTGCTGTTCGACACCGAGACCACCGGCCTAGCCTACAACCGGGACGAGATCATCGAGTTTGCCGCCGTGGTGCTGGAGAAGGTGGACGGAACGCCCCAGGTGGTGCAGGAGTATGACCAGCTTGTCGCCCTGTCCCCCGGCGGGTTCGTGCCGCCGAAAATTCAGGAGCTGACCGGCATTTCCACCCAAGACCTGCGGGAACGGGGACTGCCCAAGACCAGAGTGTGCCGGGACATCGCGGAGATGATCCAGGGCAACACCCTCTTGCTTGCCTACAACGCCCATTTTGACCTGAGCTTTCTATTCTATATGCTTCTCCGGGACGGCGACCCGGCCATTCTCAAGGGCAAGGACAAGCTGGACCTGCTCACGGTCTACCGCGACCGCCACGGCTACCCCCACCGGCTGTGCAGCGCCATCGAGGTCTACGGACTTTCCGGCAAGGTGGTCAATTCCCACCGGGCGGTGGACGACGTGCTTGCCACCGTGGCGGTGATGGAGGAAATGGAGAAGGAAAAGGACGACCTTGAGCGTTATGTAAACCTTTTTGGTTACAACCCCAAATACGGCATTGAGGGCAAGCCCATCAGCTCCATTACTTACAAGCCCCAGCCCTATAATCCCGTGAAGCCGCTGTACGAAGCGTGATTTCGGGACGGAAAATCTATAATTTCGGGAGATTTTTATGAATTGGTTGAATGTTTTCGGGCTGGTCATGGTGGCGGTCATCATGATACCCAATATCCTGTTTGCAATGAAATGCAAGGACGGATTCGTGAACAAATGGAACAATAAATTTGTGGAAACCGTGGAACAAATCGGCAGGTTCGGCTGCTTTGGATTCATGATCATCAACATTCCGGGAACGTGGTTCGGGTGGTGGTCCGACGAAGCGTTTGCCGTATATCTGGTGGTGGACGCCCTGCTGGTGACGCTTTACTGTGTGATCTGGGCGGTCTGCTTTCGGAAAAGCAGCGTTTTCAGAGCGTTGGCGCTGTCCATCATCCCCTCCGTTCTGTTCCTGTTCAGCGGGATTATGAGCCGGTCGATTCTCCTGACCATTGCTGCGGTATTGTTCGCGCCGAGCCATATCATGCTTTCCTATCAGAACGCAAAGTGATTTTTACCACAGGAGGTAACAATATGCTGAATCAATCCGCCTATGCTCTGGGGGCCAACCGCTCCTGCATCCGGGACTTGTTTGAATACGGCTGCCGGCGGGCCGCCGTTGTGGGACGGGAGAATGTCTACGACTACTCGCTGGGCAACCCCTCCATCCCCTCGCCGAAGGAGGTGGACGAGACGGTGCGTCAAATCCTCGACGATACCGATTCCCTGCTGATTCACGGCTACACCTCCGCCGTGGGCGATTACGCCACCCGGAAGGCCATTTCCGACGACTTAAACGCCCGTTATGGCGCGTCCACCGTCCCGGAGGAATTTTTTATCGGCTGCGGCGCGGCGCCGGAGCTGGTGAGCGTCTTCCGGGCACTGGCAGTCCCGGGGGCGGAAATTCTGGCGGTCGCCCCCTATTTCCCGGAGTACAAGCCCTTCGCCCAGGAGGCAGGATTGGAATTTAAGGTCGTCCCGGCGGACATCCCCTCCTTCCAGATCAACCTGACCGCCATGGAGCAGATGATCACGCCACACACGCAGGCGGTCATCCTCAACTCCCCCAATAACCCCTCCGGCGTGGTCTACACCCGGGAGACATACCAAAAGCTGGCGGCGATCCTGAACAGCAAGGCCGCGGAGTACGGCCACACCATTTACATCGTCTCCGACGAGCCGTACCGGGAGCTGGCCTACGGGGTCGAGGTGCCGTTCCTGCCGGAAATTTACCGGGATACCCTCATCTGCTATTCCTATTCCAAGTCCCTGTCCCTCCCCGGCGAACGAATTGGCTATGTGTATGTGCCCCGGAAGGCCACGGACGGCAAGGCGCTGTACTGCGCCGTTGCGGGGGCTGCCCGGGCGGGCGGCCACGTCTGCGCCCCCAGCCTGTGGCAGAAGGTCATCGCCCGGTGCGCCCACCTGCGCCCGGACTTGGAGAGCTACGACCGCAACCGCAAAGCCCTTTACGAGGGGCTGACCCGGATGGGCTACGAAATGGCGAAGCCCGACGGCGCGTTCTACCTGTTCATCAAAGCCCCCGGCGGCGACGCCAACGCATTTTCCGACGCGGCGAAAAAGAAAGACCTGCTGGTCGTCCCCGGCGACGGCTTTGGCTGCCCGGGATATTTCCGCATCTGCTACTGCGTGAGTCTGGAAATGATTCAGAAAAGTCTGCCGGTGTTCGAGGAACTGATTCGCTGCGGAGAGTGGTAAAGCATTTTTTGTAATACGATGGACGGGGGAGTGAAGGTTCATGAGTATAGTTCGTGCAACTCAACAAAAATTACAAATAGCAATTCATTATAACAAAGTGATTGATTATCTGGAAGGTGCTGGGGTGTATAAAATTCATAGTGATCCCAGAGATGTTACTTCTCCTCACGCCTTTAATTTCAGCATGGAATGTTATAATAAACTTGCCGCTAAATGCCCTCAATTTGAATTGGACAGACGGTTTTCGGAAGAAATTATTTCAAAATTAAAAAGTGATGAATGTAATGTTTATGATGTTTATTATCTTTTCAACTGTCTTGCTGCCCAATTAAGGCTGGAAAAGAATGGTATTGCCTCCTTCGTGGTAGAAGATTCCAAACTTGATGAAATATGTCAATTATTGAGAGGAAAAACGCTTGTTTACCAAGACAGGTTAAAGAGATGCCGCGACGAAAAAGGAGAATATTATACAGACGGTATGTTTGGGTATATGCAAAGCGAAAGCAGTCGAGTGTATCACGAAACCGGCAAAAGAATTTTATGAGCTGAAGAAATGAAAGCAGCAAATTCAGGCCGTTGGTATCCACAAAAGTGGCAACCAACGGCCTGTTTTCTATGCTAATCGGCCAGAAAATCCGGAATGAACCCGGTGTCCGCCGCCTCGGCCTCCTGCGTAAAGCCCTCCAATTCGTTCAGATACATCCAGCTGAGCACTGCGTCGTATTCTTCACTGGTGACCCGGCGGTCGAAGGGGGCGGGAAGGCCGCCCATGGGCGTGTACTGGCGCATCAGGCTCACCAGCACCTCCCCGGGGGCGAAATTCTCCCCGATCCAGTCCAGCACCCGCAGGGAGTTCTCCACATTTCCGGGCAGGATCAGGTGGCGGATGATGACGCCCCGGGTGACCTTCTCCCCCTCCCAGCGCACCGCGCCCACCTGCCGCACCATCTCCCGGATGGCGTCGGCGGCCACGGGAAAATAGTCCGCCGCCCCGGACAGCTGCCCCGCCAGACGGGCGTCCGCGTACTTAAAATCGGGAAGGAAAATGTCGACGCTCCCTTCCAGCGCCCGCAGCGTCGCCACCCGCTCGTATCCGCCGCAGTTGTACACCACCGGCACGGGCAGTTTCGGCCGCAGCGCCGGGAGGATCGTGGGCAGAAAGTGGGTGGGGGTCACAAGGTCGATATTTTCCGCCCCCTGAGCGATCAGGTCTTCAAACAGCTGCCTGAGTCCGGCGGAGTCCGTGGCTTTCCCGACAGCGCCGCCGCTGATGGCGGCGTTCTGGCAGTAGCGGCACCGGAGAGTGCAGCCGCCGAAGAAAACCGCGCCGCTTCCCCCAGCCCCCGCCAGCGCCGGTTCCTCCCACTTGTGGAGCATGGCCTTGGCCACGAGGGCGATATCCGGACAGCCGCAGAAACCCCGCTGCCCCGCCGTCCTGTCCACGCCGCACCGCCGGGGGCAGAGATCGCAGTTTCCGTAATCCATACGCATCCCTTCCTTTGGGGGTATCATATCAGTTTTTTCGCCTTTTCTCAACCCCGGACTTTACCGACGGGGGAAAATGTGGTAAACTACAAAGAAGAATCTACTGTCTGCGCCCCTACGCAAACAGCTCTCAGAAAGGGGTAATTTAATGGATATCCGACTTGCCGAAACCCGGGATATTCCCGGCTTGATCAAACTGCTGCTTGAGGTGGGAGAAGTCCACCACCGCATCCGTCCCGACCTGTTCCGGGCGGGTGCGCAGAAATATGACGAGCAGACCCTTGCCCGGATGCTCACCGACGATACCCGCCCCATTTTCGTGGCCGTGGAGGACGGGAAGGTGCTGGGCTACTGCTTCTGCATTTTGCAGGTGCGGGAAAACGATCCGGTGCTCCTGGACGACCGCACGCTGTACATTGACGACCTGTGCGTGGACGAAAATTGCCGGGGCAAGCACGTGGGGCAGGCGCTGTACGACCACACCCTGGCCTACGCCCGGGAAATCGGCTGCCGCACGGTGACGCTGAACGTGTGGTGCGGCAACGACAGCGCCATGCACTTCTACGAAAAACAGGGGCTGAAACCCCGGAACATCCACATGGAAACCATTTTGTGAGGAATGCCATGCTAGTCAAAAACCAGATTTACGAAGCCGAGATCACGGACTACACCGCCGAGGGGCAGGGCGTCGCCCATATCGAGGGCTGCGCCGTGTTCATCCCCAACGCCGTCGCCGGGGAGAAGGTGCGCGTCCGGGTGGAGAAGGCGCAGAAGACGTGGGCGGCGGGGAAGATCGTGGAGATTCTGGAAAAGTCCCCCCACCGGGTCAACCGGGAGTGTGAGGTCGCCAAGCTCTGCGGCGGCTGCGATTTCTGGCACATGGACTACGCGGAGGAGACCCGCCTGAAAGCGGAGCGGGTGAAAAACTGCTTAAACCGCATCGGCGGCGAAAATCTGGCAGAAGTCCCCATTCTCGCCGCCCCCGGCTGCCACGGCTACCGCAACAAGGCGCAGTATCCGGTGGCAGTGAAGAAAGGACGCGCCTACGCTGGGTTCTACCGGGCGGGCACCCATGACGTGGTGGAAAACGCCCGCTGCCGCATTCTCCCGGAGGAGATTGACGCGGCAAAGGATGCGGTAATTGATTATGTAAACCAATACCGGGTCAGCGTCTACGACGAGACCACCGGCAAGGGGCTTCTGCGGCATATTTACGTCCGCCGGGGCGCGGTGTCCGGGCAGATTCTGGTGTGTCTCGCGGTGAACGGGGAAAAAATCCCTAAGCCGGAGGCGCTTATTCAGCGGCTGAAGGGCATTCCCGGCTTTACCACGCTGGTGCTGTCCGTGAACACGAAGCGGGGCAACGCCGTGCTGGGCGACCGCTTTCTCACCCTCCACGGCCCCGGCTATATTGAGGACACCCTCTGCGGCCTGAATTTCCGCCTGTCCCCCCGGTCGTTTTATCAGGTGAACCACCATCAGGCGCAGCGGCTGTACGAGATGGCGATTTCCCAGGCGGAGATCACGAAGGCCGACACGGTGCTTGACCTGTACTGCGGCGTCGGCACCATCACGCTGGCCATGGCAGGCGCGGCGGGGAAGGTCATCGGCGTGGAGGTCGTCCCTCAGGCGGTAGAGGACGCCCGGGACAACGCGGCGCGAAACGGCATCACGAATGCGGAATTTTTCTGCGGCGACGCCGGGCAGGCGGCGCTGGAGCTGGAGAAAAGCGGCGTAAAACCGGACGTGGTAGTAATAGACCCGCCGAGAAAGGGCTTAAACGCGGACACCATCGAAGCCCTCCGCCGCATGTCCCCTAAGCGCATCGTCTACGTCTCCTGCGACCCGGCAACCCTGGCGCGGGACGTGGCGCTGTTAAAGGAGCACGGCTACACCCTGAAAACCGCCGCCGCAGTGGACATGTTCCCAAGGTGCGCCCATGTGGAGACGGTAGTTCTTTTATCCCACAAAAAAGCCGACAGTT
>DJNI01000035.1 GCA_002436765.1 Clostridiales bacterium UBA6468 | reverse complement strand
CGTCGAAGAAGTTGATGAAGGGAACGCGGCCTTCGATGGCGGACAGGTGCGCGACAGCGCCCAGATCCATGACTTCCTGCACGTTGGTCTCGCACAGCATGGCAAAACCGGTCTGACGGCAGGCGTAGACGTCGGAGTGGTCACCGAAGATGTTCAGAGACTGAGCGGCGACGGTACGGGCGGAGACGTGGAAAACTGCGGGCAGCAGCTCGCCGGCGATCTTGTACATATTGGGGATCATCAGCAGCAGACCCTGAGATGCGGTGTAAGTGGTGGTCAGAGCACCGGCAGCCAGGGAGCCGTGGACAGTACCGGCGGCACCGGCCTCGGACTGCATTTCGACGACCTTCACGGTGTTGCCGAAAATGTTTTTCCGACCGGCGGCAGACCACTGATCCACATTGTCAGCCATGGGGCTGGACGGGGTGATGGGGTAGATGCCAGCGACCTCGGTAAAGGCATAGCTGACGTGGGCGGCAGCGGTATTACCGTCCATGGTTTTGAATTTTCTAGCCAAAATGAATACCTCCTAAAGTATTTCTAATTTTGTCGGCATCATTATATCACCTTCCGCGCAGTTTGTAAAGCCATCAAACGACACTCTTATAAAAAATTCACGCTTTTCCACAGGAAAGATTTGAAAGTCTCCAATCGGCGGAATCAAAAAGGGATTGCCTTTTCCGGGAGAATGGAGTATGATGGAGAACAAGAAAGAGAAGGGGGACGGAAACATGATCTGCAGCGTCCGAACGCTGGGTATCTCCGGGATTCAGGGCAGCGCCGTCACGGCGGAATGCTACATTTCCCAGGGACTTCCCGGCTTTGATATCGTGGGACTGCCCGATGCGGCGGTGAAGGAAGCCCGGGATCGGGTGCGGGCGGCGGCGAAGAGCAGCGGACTGTCCTTCCCCGTGAGCCGCATTACCGTGAACCTAGCCCCCGCAAGCCTGAAAAAGGCGGGAACGCACTACGATCTTCCCATTTTATTGAGCATTCTCGCAGCCGGCGGAAGCGTTCGCCGGCCGAAGTCCACCAGCGCCTTTCTGGGGGAGCTGAGTCTGGACGGCACCATCCGCCCCATTTCCGGTGTGCTGCCCATGGCGCTCGCCGCCAAGCGGGAGGGCATCCAGGCGCTGTTCGTCCCGGCGGAGAACGCCCCGGAGGCAACGCTGGCACGGGGGCCTGCGGTGTACCCCGTCCACACGGTGGCACAGCTGGCGGCGGGACTGAACGGGGAGACGACCCTGGAAGAAGAACCCCTGTGGGTGCCCTCCCGGGAGGACGCCGTCATGCCGGACTTCAAGGACGTGCTGGGACAGGAAAACGTCAAGCGGGCGCTGGAGGTCGCGGCGGCGGGCAGCCACAATGTGCTGCTCATTGGCCCGCCGGGTTCCGGCAAGAGTATGCTCAGCAAGCGTCTGCCCTCCGTTCTCCCGGATATGACCTGGGAGGAATCTTTGGAAGTCAGCCAGGTGTATTCCGTCATGGGAATGCTGACGCCTGAGAATCCCCTTGTGACCCGGCGGCCGTTCCGTTCACCCCACCACACGGTGTCCAACGCCGGACTTGCCGGGGGCGGCTCCAACCCGAGGCCGGGGGAAATTTCCCTTGCCCACAAGGGTGTGCTGTTTCTGGACGAAATGCCGGAGTTCCGGAAGGATACCCTGGATTTGATGCGCCAGCCGCTGGAGGACGGCAAGGTCACCATCTCCCGGGTCTCCGGGGCGGTGACGTACCCGGCGGAATTTATGCTGGTGTGCGCCATGAACCCCTGCAAATGCGGCTGGTACGGCGACCCCTCCGGGCGCTGCCGCTGCTCCCAGCGGGATGTGGACAACTACCGCAGCCGCATTTCCGGGCCGCTTCTGGACAGAATTGACATTGTGGTGGAGGTTCCCTCCGTCCATTTTGAAGACCTGCGGGAGAGGGCGGAGGCGGAGCCGTCGGCATCGGTAAAGCAGCGGGTCAACGCCGCCCGGGACGTTCAGAACCGGCGCTTCGGCTCCGGCGGCATGTGCAACGCCCGGATGGGGCCGGAGGAAATGCGCCGCTACTGCCATCTCAGCGAAGAATGCGCCGAGCTGATGAAGGGTGCGTTTGAGACCATGGGATTGACCGCGAGAAGCTACGACCGCATCCTCAAGGTTGCCCGAACCGTGGCCGATCTGGACGGAAGCGAAGACATTCAGCCCCAGCACATTGCCGAGGCCATCCAATACCGGGCGGTGAATCTGGGAAACCGATAAACAGGAGAACAAGAATGAAGGAAATTTTTCTACTAAAACTGGGCGAGATCGTCCTGAAGGGCGCGAACAAGCGCCAGTTTGAGAACAAGCTGCGTCAGAACGTCCGCCGCCGCATGAAGAAGTACGGCAATTTTGACGTGTATATCCTCCAATCCACGGTGTACGTAGAGCCGATGGACGAGGAAGCGGACGTGGACGGGGCGTGGGAAGCCTGCCGCTCCATTTTCGGTGTGGTGAGCCTGTGCCGCTGCCGCCCCTGCGAGAAGGACTTGGACGCGATTTTTGCCGCCGTTGAAAACTATCTGGGGGACGACCTGGATTGCGCCAAATCCTTCAAGGTGGAGTCCAAGCGTTCGGACAAGCGCTTCCCCCTGACCTCCATCCGGCTGTCCCAGGAGATCGGCGGACGGCTGGCGGAAGCCCACCCGGGGGTGGAGGTGGACGTCCATCACCCGGAGTACACCGTGTACGTGGAGGTGCGGGATCTGTCTGCCTACGTCCACGGCCCTGCCGAGCCGGGTGCGGGCGGTCTGCCCACCGGCGTTGGCGGACGGGCGATGGTGCTGCTCTCCGGCGGCATCGATTCCCCTGTGGCGGCCTATATGATGGCGAAGCGGGGCGTGGAGGTGGAGGCCGTCCACTTCTTCTCCTATCCCTACACCTCCCAGCTGGCCAAGGACAAGGTCATCGAGCTTGCCCGGCTGGTGACCAAATATTCCGGCCGGATGACCGTGAATGTGGTATCCTTCACGGAGATTCAGGAAGCCATCCGGGACAACTGCCCAGAGGAATTCTTTACCCTCATCATGCGCCGGTTCATGATGGAAATTGCTCAGCGCATTGCAAAGAACGACGGCTGCGGCGCGCTGATCACCGGCGAAAACTTAGGTCAGGTGGCGTCCCAGACCATGGAAGCCATGGCCGTCACCGGCGCGGTGGTGGACATCCCCATTTTCATGCCGTTGGTGGGCATGGACAAGAAGGACATTATTTCCATTGCCCGGGACATCGGGACACTGGACACGTCGATCCTGCCCTATGAGGATTGCTGCACCGTCTTCACGCCGAAGCATCCCAAGACCAAACCCACGCTGGGGCAGGTGATGAATGCGGAAAAGAAGCTGGACAGGGAGGCGCTGATCGCCCGCGCGCTGGAAAATGTGGAAAAGATCAAGGTGACGTATCATGACGAGCCTCTGCTGTGATGTTCTGAAGGCGCTTCGGGGAAAAACGCTGGTCACAGCCGAAAGCCTTACCGGCGGCGGCATCGGCGCGGCACTGACCCAGATTCCCGGAAGCAGTGAGGTCTACAAGGGCGGCGTCATCTGCTATACCAACTGGGTCAAGGAAAACATTCTGGGCGTGCCGGGAGAAATTCTGGAACACGACGGCGCGGTGTCTCTGCGCACGGCGGAGCATCTGGCCTCCGGCGTTCGGGCGCTGCTGAAAGCGGATGCGGCCCTGGCGGTCACGGGACTGGCCGGCCCCGGCGGGGACGAATTCGGACACAGCGTGGGAACGGTGTTCATCGGCTATCAGGACGCGGCGCGTTCCGACACAAGAGAATATCACTTCACCGGCGACCGGGAAGCGGTGCGGAATCAGACCATTGAGGCCGCGCTGAGACTTGTTCTGGAACACCAAAAGTAAAAATGATGCCCGCTGCTTTGAAAGCAGCGGGCATTTCAGACTGTCAAAAAAGGCCGTTGGCCTTTTTTGACAAAAGGATTGCAGTCTGCCGCGCGCACTCCTTGTCCGCCTTTGGCGGACAACTCGCACACTTGCAGCCTGTAAGGTATTTTCTGCCAGGTACACGCCCCGGCAGAAAATGATCTGATTTTATTTGCCGCCTGCGGGCGGCTTTCCTCTGCGAGGCTTTTTTGACACGCTGTGATGCCCGCTGCTTTCAAAGCAGCGGGCATTTGCTATGCTCAGGTAGGATCGTAGTTGACGATGATGTCATGCTCTCTCAGAGCCGCAACGTCGGAAACGGGGTTGCCGAATACGTTCACCTGCACCAGACAATAGTTGTCGGCAAGGGAAGTGATATCGCTGATCTTGTTGTAATCCATATAGATATAGGTCAGATCTTCCATCTTGCTCAGGTTGTCCAGACTGGTCAGCTCGTTGTAGGAGCCGTCGATGACCTGGAGCTTGCAGCCCTCCGGCCATTCGGGCAGCGCCGTGATCTGATTGGAGGCAAAGACGAACCGCTCCAGATTGACCAGCGTGGAAAGGCCGGAGATATCCGTCAGGGTGTTGCTGGAAATATCCAGCTCAACCAGAGCTGTGCAGGCGGAAATGGGAGAAACATCCGTCAGCGCATTGTGGCTCACGGACAGACGGGTCAGAACTTGCAGACTGCTCACGCCGTCCAGGCTTGTGATCTGGTTGTTGTCGGCCACCAGCGCCGTCAGCCGGGCACATTCGGCCACCGGGGCGAGGGTGGTCAGGGCATTGTAGGAAACGTCCAGCGTTTGCAGATTGCTTAGGCCCTCCAGCGCGTCAAGGCTGGTCACGGCGTTGTGCTGGAGATTCAGCTCGGTCAGCGTGGTCATGTTGGACAGCACCTCCAGATTCCGGACGGTGTTCTCACCCAGATTCAGATAGGTCAGGCTCTTGGCGCCGGACAGCTTTTCAATGGTGCTCAGGCCGCATTCCACCATGGTCAGCTCAGTCAGGGAGGGAAGCTCCGCAATGACGGCCAGATCATCCGGACTGAATCGGCTGCCGCTGAGGTCAAGAGTCGTGAGCTTGGTCAGGGAAGACAGGCTCTCCAGAGAATCGATATTCTGGTTGGCGATGGTCAGCTTTTCCAGATACGGCATGAACGTCAGGTCGGTGTAGACCTTCGTATCCTCCGGCACGGTGAATTCCGTAATCTGCCACAGCTGGCTGGTGTAGACGCTGTCGCCGTCTCTGGTGCCGGTCAGCTCCCGCAGCGACGCTTCCATTGCCGGGTCTGCAAAGTTGACTTCCTCGATAACGCCGGTCACGGTGTAGCCCAGAACCGTCAGGGGACTGACGAGGCCGTTATCGTCCACGGCGATGGCATAAATGGTCGTCTCACCGGCGGGAAGGGTAATGGGACTTTCATAAACGGGGTTCTGGACGGAGGGGTATTCGCCGTCGGTGGTATAGTAGAGCTTTCCGGCGGCGTACAATGTAACGTCAATATACTGACTGTAGTAGCCCGGTTCGTAGTTGCTGATGGGGGCGTCAGGCCGCTGCGCCTCGATCTCGGCCTTGATATCCGGGTTCGTGATGTTGTCCAGCAGGGAGACGGCGTCCAGCAGCTTGTCCTGCTCCACGTAGGTCTTGCTCAGAGCGGTGAACAGCTCGGCACTGGGGTCGGAATTGATGGCGTTGGTCAGGGTGTACTCGGCCTTGGTGTAGTTGCCGTCGGCCTTGTACAGATTCGCCAGCTCGATCGCCACGTTTTTATCGTGGTTGGAGAAGTCGTAGGCAAGGTCATAGAACCAGGAGGACAGGCGGGAATTGCCGTGAAGGTCATTGTATCGAGCCTGGGTCAGCAGGAAATCCCGTGTGAACCCCCGGTCATAGGCAAACAGATACCAGCCGATGCTGGCGATGATCAGCACCGCCAGCAGGAGCGGCACCAGAACGCGGATGAACTTCTTCATAAAATTGCTCCATTCCAATGGAATTTCAAGAAATTATACAACAAAACGGCGATAAAGTCAAGCATAGGGGGAAAAGTTGCGGTTTTACGGAACTTTCGGGCATATTGAAGCTGAAAAGGGACGGCGCAGGATGCTTGACAGGGATGATAAAATATGCTATAGTAGTATATAGTAATACTATATGGAGGAACTATGGAACACCATACGATCATCCGTCTGACCGACAGACCGGAATATAAGGACTCCATGGCGCAGGGAGACGGGGAACCGGATCTGACCAGACCGTATATCCACGAAGCATAAAATTTCGGCTGCCGCGGGAAACCGCGGCAGCCGATTTATCATTTTGCCTGTTTCATGGAAAGGCCGATGCGGTGGCGCTTTTCGTCCACGTTCAGGACGACCACCTTCACCACGTCGCCGACCTTGACCACCTCGCTGGGATGGCGCAGACGCCGGTTGCAGACCTCGGAAATATGCACCAGACCGTCCTGGTGGACGCCGATGTCCACGAAAACGCCGAAGTCGATGACGTTGCGCACCGTGCCGGTCAGCTCCATGCCGGGCTTTAAGTCCTTCATTTCCAGCACGTCCTTGCGCAGAATGGGGGCGGGCAGCTCGTCACGGGGATCGCGGCCGGGCTTGCTCAGCTCCTTGGCGATATCCACCAGGGTCGGCTCGCCCACGGCGCATTCCGCGGCGGCCTTACTCAGGCCGTAGGCGTTCAGCTTTTCCGTCAGAGTGGAGAAATCCTCTCCCTTTTTGCAGCCCAGAAGGTTCAGCAGCGCCTTTGCGGCGGCGTAGGACTCCGGATGGACGCCGGTGTTGTCCAGAATCTCCTTGCTTTCGGGGATACGGAGGAAACCGGCGCACTGCTCAAAGGCCTTCGGGCCGAGCTTGGGAACCTTTTTCAGCTGGGCGCGGCTGGTGAAGGGGCCGTTTTCCTCCCGATAGGCGACGATGTTCTTCGCCGTGGTGGCCGTCAGGCCGGAAACCTGCTGTAAAAGGCTCCGGGAAGCGGTGTTGGCGTCCACGCCCACGGCGTTGACGCAGTCCTCCACCACGGCGCCCAAAGCGGCGTCCAGCTCCTTCTGGGGGCAGTCGTGCTGGTATTGCCCCACGCCGATGGCCTTGGGGTCGATCTTCACCAGCTCGGCCAGGGGATCCTGCAGCCGCCGGGCGATGGACACGGCAGAGCGGAGATTGACGTCGTAATCGGGAAATTCCTCCGCCGCAAGGGGAGAGGCGGAGTAGACGGAAGCGCCCGCCTCGCTGACGATCATGTAGCTGGCCTCCGGGAAGGATTTCAGCAGCTCCACGGCCATGGCTTCGGTTTCCCGGGAAGCGGTGCCGTTGCCGATGGCGATGTGCCTGACGCCGTATTTGCGCATGAGGACGGACAGGGAGGAAATGGCTTCCTGCTTTTTCCGCTCGCTGAAGGTGGGGTAGACCACGGTGGTGGCCAGAACCTTGCCGGTAGCGTCCACAACGGCGACCTTGCAGCCGTTGCGGTAGCCGGGGTCGAGACCCATGGTGACGAAGCCCTTGACAGGGGGCTGCATCAGCAGCGGCTTGAGATTCAGAGCAAAATTGCGGATAGCGCCCGCATATGCCCGGTCGGACAGGTCGCTGCGCACCTCCCGCTGGATGGAGGGAAAGATCAAACGCTCATAGGCGTCCTCGGCGGCGGCGCGGACGAAGGCGGAGACCTGCACGGTGGGCTTCAATGCGGCGCGGCACACCAGCGCGGCGCCCTCATTGCCCGCGAGAATGACGTTGGGCTTGAGAACGCCCTCTTTTTCGCCCCGGTTCATGGCGAGGATCTGGTGATCCAGCACCCGGGAGATGGGCTGGGAGAAATCGTAGTAGAGCTTGTAAACGCCGTCAGCCTCCGCGTCCTCGGCGGCGGTGCAGGTCAGCATTCCCCGGCGCATCACCAGCTCCCGCAGAGACTTGCGGATGTCGGCGTCGTCGGAAAGGTCTTCGGCAATGATGTCATTCGCGCCCTGTAAGGCTTCCTCCACGGAGTTAACGCCCTTTTCCGGGTCAATATAGCCCGCAGCCAGCGCGGCGGGGTCTTGTCCGTCCTGCGCGAAAATGGCTTCGGCCAGGGGCGCAAGCCCCTTTTCCCGGGCGATGGAGCCGCGGGTGCGGCGTTTCTGCTTGTAGGGGCGGTACAGGTCTTCCACCTCCGCCATGGTGGCGGCGCTGTCAATGGCATCGGACAGCTCCTGGGTCAGCTTGCCCTGGTTTTCGATGGACTTTTTTACCTCGTCCCGGCGCTCCTGAAGATTCCGCAGATAGGTCAGGCGGGTCTCCAGATTCCGCAGGGTCGTGTCGTCCATGGCGCCGTGCATTTCCTTGCGGTAGCGGGCGATAAAGGGAATGGTGTTGCCCTCGTCCATGAGGTTCACCACATTCTGAACATATTCCAGCTTCTGACCCAATTCCTCGGCCAGAATTTCGGGGATCGATTTCATGTTTACTGCTCCTTTGCGATTCGTCAGGGGGTGTCAGAAATTCTATCCCGGGAAGTATACCATGGATTTGAAAATCCCGCAAGTTTTTCTTGACAATCTTTTCCCACCGCGCTATAATGTCTAGGTAGCCAATGGGCCTGTAGCTCAGCTGGGAGAGCGTTCGGTTCGCATCCGAGAGGTCGAGAGTTCGAGTCTCTTCAGGTCCACCAAAAAGTGCAAGTCCGAACTCCGTGTTTTTCGTCAAACACAGCTTTGGGGTTGTTTGCAGAATGGAGAGCGCACGGTGAATGGGGCGGTGACTTAGGGTGTGTCCGAAAACCGGCAAAATGACCGGCAGCAGCGGATTTTTGTCCTGAGCAAGCTATTTTTCCCCGGGAATACTTGCTGTATTGCAAGGGAAAATGGCGCGGCACAGGGCAAAAAGAGCTTCTGCCTGGGCGCTTTGACAGTTTTCAGATACACCCCAGAAAAACATTGAAGTAAGGAACGGTGTAGCTTAACGGCTATGCCGTTCTTTGTTTTTTTCTTGTGTTGCAGGCATTTTTGATTGCCCGTGTATAATGACCCCGTAAGTTCAGACCACGGTTCGAAAAAATATCGTGAACATGGTAAAATACAGTAAGAACGCAAAAAA
>DJNI01000073.1 GCA_002436765.1 Clostridiales bacterium UBA6468 | reverse complement strand
TTGTTGACCGAGAAGCACGCGCCGACCTCGCGCAGAAGCTCGATGTAGTTCAGGCCCAGCAGCCACTCGGCGTTATTGAGCATCATCGCCTTGCCGGGTCCGAAGTCGATAAAGCGCTCCATCTGGCGCTTGAAGCACGCGGCGTTGTGGTCAATGTCCTCTTTGGTGAGCATTTTGCGCATATCCGTCCGGCCGGAGGGGTCGCCGATCATGGTCGTGCCGCCGCCGATGAGCGCGATAGGCCGGTTGCCCGCCATCTGCAGCCGCTTCATCAGGCACAGCGCCATAAAGTGGCCGACGTGCAGCGAGTCTGCCGTGCAGTCAAAGCCGATATAGAACGTCGCCTTGCCGTTATTGACCATCTCGCGGATCTGCGGCTCGTCGGTGACCTGCGCAATCAAGCCACGCGCTTGCAGTTCTTCATAAATTCCCATGGTGATTCTCCTTCTATTGTTCGCAAATCGTTTTGCTTATTTATGGTTTTGCTGCGGCCAGGCTGCTGGGCAAACCATCAACGCTTCGCTTCGTTGGCCAAACGAAGAAGCTCCGCAGCGCCGGCCAGCGTCGTCTCGGTGACCATGCTGCCGCCGATGAGCCTTGCAAGCTCCTGCTGCCGTCCGGCCTCGTCCAGGTGGACGACACTTGTAAACGTCCGTTCCTGCTCCACGCGCTTTTCCACCGTGAACGCCGCGTCGGCCATGGCCGCGATCTGCGGCAGGTGCGTCACGCACAAAACCTGCCGGCCTTTCGATACGCTCCAGAGCTTCAGCGCGACCTTCTGCGCGGCTCTGCCGCTCACACCGGCGTCGACTTCGTCGAAAATCAGCGTCGGCACGCCGTCCTGCTGGGCCAGCACCTGCTTCATTGCCAGCATGATCCGCGCCAGCTCGCCGCCGGAGGCCACCTTGCTCATGGGCTTCAGGGCTTCGCCCGCATTTGCGGACATGTAAAACGCCACGGCGTCCGCGCCGGCTACAGTCAGCTCCGTCTCCCGGAACTCGCAGGAAAACTGCACTCTCGGCATATCCAGCTGGGTCAGCTCCGTCAGAATACGCGCCGACATGGCCTTTGCCGCCGCTTTCCGGTTCTCCCGGAGGGCGGTCGCCGCATCCCAGGCGGCCTTTTCCGCCTTCTGGAGCTTCCCCTTCAGCCGTTCCAGATGGTCATCGGCAAATTCGATGTCGTCCAGCTCTTTTCTCGCGCTGTCCAGATACGTAAGGATATCCTCGCAGGTCGTGCCGTATTTCCGGCGCAGCTTGTGAATGACGTCCAGCCGGGACTCGATCTGTTCCAGCTCGTCGGCGGAATAGCTCAGGTTATCCCGGGCATCCCGAACCTCCTCAGCGGCGTCCTGCACCTGATACATCAGGTCAGCTACCCGCTCGTGGAGGGCGTTGAAGCTGTCGCTGAACCGGGACAGCCGGGCGAGGGCGTACTCCGCCTGGGCAAGCAGCCCGGCGGCGCCGTCGGTATCGTCCCCGCCGTAGAGACATTCCACGGCCGTTTCCATGCCGCTGCTCAGCTTTTCGGCGTTTTGCAGGATCTTCCGCCGGTCTTCCAGTTTTTCGTCCTCCCCCGGCTCCAGCTCTGCTTTTTCAATTTCCGCGATCTGGTATTTCAGGGTCTCCATCCGGCGCAGCTTTTCCCCTTCGTCCATGGTCAGACGGTCGATTTCCCGCCGCAGCTTCGCTACAGTCTCGTATTTTTCTCCGTAATCGCTCCGAAGCAGCTCATTCCCGGCAAAAGCGTCCAGAAAGGCCAGGTGGTTGTCCTCGTCGAACAGCGACGCGGAATCGTGCTGACCGTGGATGTTGATGAGCTGGATGCCCAGCTTCCGCAGAATGGACACGGTGACCAGGCTCCCGTTGACCCGGCAGACATTTTTCCCGTCCAGAAAAATCTCCCGCTGGACGACGGTCTCCGGGTCGTATTCCACGCCGTTGTCCTCAAACCACTGCAGCTTCGGAACGCCGGTAAACACCGCCCGGACGGCGGCCTTGTTTGCCCCGGTCCTGATCATGTCCCGGTACGCCCGCTCGCCCAGGATGGCGGAGATCGCGTCAATGACGATGGATTTTCCCGCGCCGGTCTCGCCGGTGAGGACGGTAAATCCCCTGCCGAAGGAAATATCCGCGCTTTCAATCACCGCGATATTTTCAATATGCAGAAGGCTCAGCACGGTTATTCCCCCTATCAGCCGTTTATCAGGCTCTTGATCTCACCGCAAAAGGCGGCGGCGGCGTTGGTGTCCCGCATGATGACCACCACCGTGTCGTCGCCGGCCAGCGTCCCCAGCACCACGTTCATGTTCATGGCGTCCAGCGCGGAGGCCGCCGCGTTGGCCAGTCCCGGGAGGGTGTGGATGACGATGATGTTCTGGGCATAGTCAAAGCTGGTGACGGATTCCCGGAAAATGGTGTTCAGCCGCCCGGTAAAGGCGCTGGGCACCTCTCTTGCCGCCGTCGTGTAGCGGTAGGTGCCGAAGCTGGTCAGCTCCTTGACGATCCGCAGCTCCTTGATGTCCCGGGAAATGGTCGCCTGGGTGCTGGTAAAGCCTGCTTCCTGCAATTCCTGGAGCAATTGCTCCTGTGTTTCTACGTTCTTCGTGGAGATGATCTCCACGATCTTTGCCTGTCTCTTCGATTTCAAACCCGGTCACCTCTTACACTTTCTTGAATTTCGCGTTGACCACATCATAAAAACTGCGTTCCTTCAGCCGAACCAGTTTTGTTTCCAGATGGGATTTCTGGATCGTTACCACGTCGCCCGGATTCAGCCGGAACGCCCTGCCGCCGTCCACGGAGACATAGGCGTTGCGCCGGGCGTTTTTCACCATTTCCACGGTGATCACCCGCCGGTCGGAGGCTACGATGCACCGGCTGCCCACCTCATGGGCGCAGATGGGCGTAATGATGATGTTGCTTGCCTCCGGCTCCACAATGGGGCCGCCGGCGGAAAGGCTGTAGGCGGTGGAGCCGGTAGGCGTCGCCACGATGACACCGTCGCCGCCGCACTCCATGGCCTGAATGCCGTCGCATTTTACGGAAAGATGCACGATTCTGGCGATCGCCCCCTTGGTGATCACCGCGTCGTTCAGGCAGATGTCGTGAAACAGAATGTCCCGGCCGCGCTGCACCGTCACGTCCAGCATCATGCGCTTGTCCGTGGTGAATTCCCCGGTGGCGATCTTGGAGAGCTTCTCCAGCTCGGTGCTTTCCAATTCTGCCATGAAGCCCATGGTGCCGATGTTCACGCCGAGAAGAGGGACGCCCCGCCGGGTGGCCGCCTTGGCCATGTGCAGGATGGTACCGTCGCCGCCGAAGCAGATCACCAGCTCGGCGTTGGGCAGCTCCCTGTCCAGCCGGGAGAAGCGCAGATCCTTCGGCAGCTCGTAATTGCGGTCAACCTCAAAGGGCAGGCACAATTTGGGCTGAATACCCGCGTCTTTCAGAACCTGCATGGCGCTGCGCATGGTCTGGAAGTTCCTGTCCCGGTAGGGATTGGGGGTCAGAATGACATTTTTCATGAATTTTCCCCCTTGCCCAGCGTCTGATGTGCCGATTCCACCACCAGCGCCGTATCCGGCCGAATGCCGTCTGCATTATCCAGCGTCAGATGCGCCAGAAATTCGATATTGCCCTCCGGCCCCTTCACCGGGGAGAAGGTCAGGCCGAGAATTTTGAATTGCAGCTCGTCCGCCAGGGCGGCGAAATTGTCCAGCACCTCTTTGTGGGTGGATTTCTCCCGGACAACGCCCCTTTTGCCCACCTTTTCCTTCCCCGCCTCAAACTGGGGCTTGATGAGGCAAAGCACCTGCCCGGTGGGCTTCAGCAGACGTTTGATCACAGGCAGAACCAGCTTCAGCGAAATAAAGCTCACGTCCACTACAGATAAATCCAGCGGCTCCCCCAGCTGCTCCGGGGTGACGTAGCGGATGTTCGTGCGCTCCATGACCACAACTCTCGGGTCGGAGCGGATTTTCCAGTCCAGCTGACCGTAGCCCACGTCGATGGCAAACACCTTTTTTGCCCCGTGCTGCAATAAACAATCCGTAAATCCGCCGGTGGACGCGCCGGAGTCGCTGCACACGCAGCCCTCGGTCCTCACGCCGAAGTCCCGCAGCGCCTTTTCCAGCTTCAAGCCCCCCCGGCTGACGTAAGGGCACGCCGTGCCCCGCACCTCGATCTCCGCCGTTTCCTCGTAGGAAACACCGGGCTTGTCGGCCTTCTGGCCGTCCACGTACACAAGGCCGCTCATGATCACGGCCTGCGCCCTGGAGCGGCTGTCCGCAAGGTTCCGCTCCGTCAGCAGAACATCCAGCCTCTTCTTTACCTTCACTTAGGACAGCACCCCCTGGGTATAGTTTGCAATGGACTCCCCATCCAGGCCGTAGTGGCGGTACAGCTCCTTTGTCGAACCGTGGGTGACGAAATCCGTCCCCAGATCGACGCCGTCCACCCGGCAGTCCGGGCAGAGCTTCCGCAGCTCCCAGGCCAGCGCCTCCCGGATACCGGAGCCGGTGCAGACCTCCTCCGCCACGATCACGCAGCGGTTTTCCGACATTTCCGCGAGAATTTCCTGCGCCGGGAGCGCGGACACCGTAAGAAGCCGCAGAACGGTCGCTTCCACGCCCCGCTGGGACAGAATCTCCGCCGCTTCCAGAACGTTATCCAGCATGGAGCCGTAGGTCACCAGCGTCACGTCTCCGCCACGGCGGTGGCAGCACAGAAGCCCTTCCGTCTCCACGTTTTCGCCGGGCTGCCACGCGGAATCCCGGTAGCTGCCCTCCCCGCCCCGGGGATAGCGGATCGCCACGGGGCCGTTGTATGTTTCCGCCGCCCAATAAAGCATGTCCTTCTGCTCGGCAAGGCTGGCAGGCGCCAGAATCAGCATCCCCGGCACCTGCCGCAAAAATCCAACGTCAAATACGCCGTGGTGGGTTGCGCCGTCGTCCCCCACGATCCCCGCCCGGTCTACGGCAAGGATCACATGCAGGTGCAGCATGGCGATATCCTGCATGATCTGGTCATAGGCGCGCTGCAGAAAGGTAGAATAGATCGCCGCCACCGGCACCATTCCCTGCTTGGCAAGGCCGCCCGTCATGGAGATCGCGTGTTCCTCCGCAATGCCCACGTCGAAGAAGCGCTTGGGGTACTCCCGCATGAATTTGAGAAGCCCCGTGCCCCCCGGCATGGCCGCCGTGATGGCGCAGATCCGGTCGTCCTCCCGGGCAAGCTCCGTCATGGTTTCCCCGAAGGAATCGGAATAGGATTTGACCTTTTTCGCCAGCTTTTTCCCGGTTTCCGGGTCAAACGCCCCGATCCCGTGGAATTTTGCCGGGTCTTCCTCGGCAAAGCGGTAGCCGCAGCCCTTTTTCGTGACCACATGCACCACCACCGGCTCACCTAAGCCCTTGGCGGTGGTGAGCAGAGAGATCAGCCCCGGCAGGTCGTGACCGTCCACAGGTCCCAGATAGGTAAAGCCCATATTTTCAAACAGGGACGCAGGCAGCAAAAACCGCTTCAGCCTGTTTTTCAGCCGCCGGGTCACCCGGTACGCCGCCCGGCCGACGGCGGTCTTTTTCATGATCTCCCGGTACCAGCGCTTGGCCTTCAGATAATGGCCGCTGGAGCGCAGACGGGACAGATGCCGGGACACGCCGCCCACGTTCTTTCCAATGGACATTTCGTTGTCGTTGAGGATGATGACCATCGGCTCGCCGCTCACAGCCGCGTCGTTCAGCCCCTCGTAGGCCATGCCGCCGGTGCAGGCGCCGTCGCCGATCAGGGCGACCACATTGTAGTCCTGATGCAGCAGCGTCCTCGCCCGCGCCATGCCCAGGGCGATGGAAACGGAGCTGGAAGCGTGTCCCGCCACGAAGGCGTCCGTATCGCTCTCCGATGGCTTGGGAAAACCGGACAGGCCGCCGTACTGCCGCAGATGCGGAAAATCCGCCTGGCGTCCGGTCAGCAGCTTATGCACATAAGACTGATGCCCCACATCAAAAACCAGGCGGTCTATCTCGGTATTAAATACGGTCTCGATGGCCACGCTCAGCTCCACCACGCCCAGGTTTCCGGCCAGATGTCCGCCGGTTTGGGAAACATTGGAGATCAAAAAATCCCGGATCTCTCCGCAGAGCTGGGTTCTTTGCCGGTCATCCAGAGCGGTAAGGTCGTCATGGCCTTTTGTTTTCTGTAGAATGCTCACGTTTGACACAACCTAACATATCACTTTTTCTTTTTACCGTGCAGGCCATTCAGGGCATGGAGCACTCTGCCCACCATGTGAACGATCTGCGTGCAGGAACTGACGGCGAAGGTCTTGCCGATGGCCTTGCCGCCCACGGTCAGCCCCGCCACAAGGGCGGACATGACCAGAGAAACGCCCCTCGGCCAGCCCACGTCCACCTGGGTCAGGATCAGCGCCGCAATGGTCGCCGATGCACTGCCGGAGACGACGCCGCAGATATCGCCTACCACGTCGTTGCAGATGGAGCTGACCCGCTCCGCGTTGCGCAGGAGCCGGATGGCCTCCTGAGACCCCGGCACCTTCCTGGCTGCCATGGAATGGAACGGCTTTTCGTCCGCCGTGGCCACCGCCATGCCGATGATATCGAAAATGATGCCCACCATCACAATGGCAAGCAGAATAAGAAAAGCCACGGGAAGGCTGCTTCTGTCCATCACCTCGTCCGAGGCCAGGGAAATAATGCCGGAAATCACAACCGTGATCAGGAAAACGGTGACGACCCAGCGGATCGTCTTACGCCGCTGCCGTCTGGCAGCCTCAGGGTCGGTTTTCGCCACGAAAACAGTCTCCTTCTAAGAAGTAGTAAATAGTCACTTGTAAAGCTCAAAAAACCATTGAAAACAC
>DJNI01000049.1 GCA_002436765.1 Clostridiales bacterium UBA6468 | reverse complement strand
GTGCCTTTCGGGCGGTGACACCGTCTGACTGTTCCGGCTGGTTTTGCGCTTGCGGTTATTCGCGTTAATTTATTGAATTGCCATAATTGACAGGCGAAGCCCCGGTGACGGATAGATTTCCGCCACCGGGGCTTTCCCGTATTTCTGCGCCAAAAATCTGACATCATTTTGGCGTTTTATTATCGTTTTTTTCCGCGTTCTTTAGTGCCGCGCAGTGCGCAAAGGCGGTAGAAAAAGTCCTAAAACCGTTGCGGTTCTAGGACTTTTTCTTATTGGTGGGGGAGGACGGATTCGAACCATCGAAGCGATACGCAGCAGATTTACAGTCTGTCCCCTTTGGCCACTCGGGAACTCCCCCCTATTTCGTTCGTTCGGCTGCCGACTCAAGCAACGCGCCGGTTCTGGTGGAGCCGGTAGACGGACTCGAACCCCCGACCTACTGATTACAAATCAGTTGCTCTACCAACTGAGCTATACCGGCGTCTCGAACCGAACACGCTTATTATAGCACGGAAAGTCGATTTGTCAAGCATTTTCGTGCGGCTTTCCGGAAAAAGTTCGGGAGCGGATGTCCCGTTTCTCAAACTGTTTCAAAAGGCCAACGGCCCTTTGAAACAAGGGGCTTGCCGTCTGCTGTGCGCACTCCTTGGCCGCCTGTGGCGGACAACTTGCACACGTGCGGCCTGTGGGGGATTTTTCGTCAGGTACACGCCCTGACGAAAAATCATTCCGATTTTATTTGCCGCCTGCGGGCGGCTTTCCTCTGCGAGGCGTTTGATACGGTTCAGGAGCGGTTCTGCCGCTCCTGAACCGTAGCTTCTTTTTTTGAAGGGAGGGGAAAATCAGAACTCGATATCCATTTTTGCCACGACGGCGGCGCAGCGGGGGCAGAGCCCCTCGGCGTTTGCCTGCTGGCTGTGCATCCAGCAGCGGGGGCACTTGGTGCCCTTGGCCTCGGAGACGCCGATGGTCAGGCTCGGATAGTTGACGCCCGCGCCGACCTCGGCGCCCTCCTCGGGCTGCGCCCAGACGCAGTCGGAGACGATGCATACCTCGGCCAGATTCACGCCCTCGCAGGCGGAACGGATGGCGGCGTCCTCCGTCGCCAGGGTGACATGGGCTTCCAGCCCCTTGCCGATGCGCTTGTCGGCCCGTGCCTTTTCCAGAACGCCGTTGACATCCTGACGCAGCTTCATGACCACGTCCCACTTTTCCATGGCGGCGTCTTCCAGCGCATACTGGGAAAAGCTTTCGGGCATCTGGTTCAGCAGGACATTCCGGGCGTCGTCGGTGGCGCGGTGGGGCATGGATTGCCAGATCTCGTCGCAGGTGAAGGCCAGAATGGGGGCGAACAGCTTCGCCATGGCGTCCAGAATCAGGAACAGGGCGCTCTGGGCGGAGCGGCGGCGCAGGCCGTTCTTTTCCTCACAGTAAAGTCGATCCTTGAGGATGTCCAGATAGAAGGAGGACAGCTCCACCACGCAGAAATCGTTGATGGCGTGGGACACCACGTGGAATTCGTAATTGTCGTAAGCCTTGCGGCAGACACGCACCAGCGCGTCCAGACGGGTCAGCGCCCAGCGATCCAGCTCCTCCATCTCTTCGGGGGCGACCAGATTGTCGGGGTCGAACTCGTTCAGGTTGCCCAGGCAGTACCGGGCGGTGTTGCGGAACTTCAGGTAGCTCTGGGACAGCTGCTTGAAGATTTCCTTGGAGCAGCGGACGTCGGCGTGGTAGTCGGCGGAGCCTGCCCACAGACGCACGATGTCGGCACCGTATTCCTTGATCAGGTCGGCGGGGTCGATGCCGTTGCCCAGGGACTTGTGCATGGCGCGTCCCTGACCGTCCACCGTCCAGCCGTGGGTCAGAACCTGGCGGAAGGGAGCGCCGTGTCCCAGAGCGCCAACGGAGGTCAGTAGGCTGGACTGGAACCAGCCGCGGTACTGGTCGGCGCCCTCCAGGTAGACGTCTGCAGGCCACAGCTCGGGGGTGTCCCGCATGAGAGAGGCATAGTGAGTAGAGCCGGAGTCGAACCAGCCGTCCAGGGTGTCGGTCTCCTTGTCAAAGGACTTGCCGCCGCAGTGGGGGCAGCTTAAGTTTTCGGGGATCAGCTCCATGGCGTCCCTCTCAAACCAGACGTTGGAGCCGTACTTGTCAAACAGCTCGGAAATGTGGGCGATGGTCTCGTCGGTGCAGACGCTCTTGCCGCAATCCCGGCAGTAGAACACGGGGATGGGCAGACCCCAGCGGCGCTGACGGGAAATGCACCAGTCGGCACGCTCCCGGATCATGCTGATCATCCGCTCGCCGCCCCAGGCGGGCAGCCACTTCACATCCTTGCAGGCGGCGATGGCCTCGTCCTTGAAGGACTCCACGGAGCAGAACCACTGGGGGGTCGCCCGGAAGATGATGGGCTTCTTGCAGCGGTCATGATGGGGGTAGGAGTGGACGATCTCTTCGGAGGCGAACAGGGCGCCGCTTTCCTTCATGTCCGCGAGAATGACGGGGTTGCTTTCCTCGGTCCTCATGCCGGCGTACTTGCCGGCGTAGTCGGTGTGACGGCCGTAATCGTCCACAGGCACCACCAAGTCCATGCCGTAGCGCATACAGGTCTGGTAGTCGTCGGCGCCGAAGCCGGGGGCGGTGTGGACGCAGCCGGTACCGGAATCCATGGTGACGTACTCGGCATTCACCAGACGGGAGGTCTTGTCCAGGAAGGGATGCTTCGCCAGCATATTCTCAAAGAAATGACCGGGGTAGGAGGCGATGACCTCGTAATGCTCGAAGCCGCCGATGTGCATGACCCTGTCCATCAGAGCCTGCGCCATGATATAGGTCTCGCCGTTGTCTGCCTTGACCAGAACGTAGGTCTCTCTGGGGTGCAGGCAGATGGCCAGGTTGCCGGGCAGCGTCCAGATGGTGGTCGTCCAGATGACGAAGTAGGTGCGGCTCAGGTCGAAGCCCGCCAGCCTGCCCAGGTCGTCCTTCATGGGGAACTTGACGTAGACGGAGGTGCAGGGGTCATCGTGGTACTCGATCTCGGCCTCGGCCACGGCGGTGGCGCACACGGGGCACCAGTACACGGGCTTTAAGCCCTTGTAGATATAGCCCTTGTCAAACATCCGGCCGAAGACCTTGACCTCCTGGGCTTCAAAGTGCTTGTCCATGGTGCGGTAGGGATGCTTCCAGTTGCCCACCACGCCCAGACGCTTGAAGCCTGCCATCTGGCGCTGGATATAGGTCTCGGCAAATTCCTCGCAGGCGGCGCGGAACTGGGGAACGGGCATGGCCTTATGGTTGAGCTTGCTCTTTTTGATGATGGCGGTCTCAATGGGCAGACCGTGGTTGTCCCAGCCGGGGACGTAGGGAGTGTAATAGCCCATCATGGCGTGGCTGCGGACGATGAAGTCCTTCAGCGTCTTATTCAGGGCGTGACCCATGTGGATATCGCCGTTGCTGAAGGGAGGGCCGTCATGGAGAACGAAGGGAGGAAAATCTTTGTTCTTTTCCAGCATGGCCTCGTAGAGGCCCTGCTCCTCCCAGCGGCTGAGCATACCCGGCTCCCGGGTGGGCAGACCCGCCTTCATGGGAAAATCGGTTTTCGGTGTGATGATCGTGTTCTTATAATCCATCGGAATACTTACCTCCAAAAATGAATTCATGATGACATGGGGCAGGGAAGTGCAGCCCTGCGGGGAAAAGGAAAGCGCCCTTGTCTCGTCAGAAGAGACAAAGGCGCGTTGACCTCTGCGGTACCACTCTCGTTCCGGCAAAACCGGCACTCATGGGGAATCTCTGAATCAGAGCTTCCCTTACGCTGTATCGGGCGTGTCCCGGCGCGGTCTACTGCCTTTCGGGTTCGGCGCGCTGCTCGGAGGTGATACAGACCGTCTCCTGCTTACTGCCTTGCACCAAAGCGGCAGCTCTCTGAAAGCGGCGGAACGGCTTGCGTGTCCTCGTCAAAGCGTGAAAATATAGGCCTCTCCCTCTTATCTGTGGGAGGTGGGGTCGTAGTTGCGGCCGAATTGCAGGTTCAGGCTGGCAAAGCGGCTGGTGGTGGAATCATTGGCGGTGGGATGCTTGGGCGCGGCCTTGGGGGCGGTGTCCGTGGTGCTGCCGATGATCGCCTCAATGTTCTGGGAAATTTCGTCGGCCACATCGTCGCTGCTGGCCTTGGGAGCGGGAGCCGCCGGAGCGGCGGGCGCTGCGGGAGCCACGCTGGGGGTGGGAGCCGCCGGGGTTACCGGCGCGTTGGCGGTCTTGATCCGATCCAGAGCCTGGATGCAGGAACGCATTTGATCCTGAATCTCATTGATCCGGGAGGCGGCCGTCCTGCGGGCTTCTTCCAGACGGGCGTTCTCGGCGGCGATCAGGGCACTGTTGTTGGGAACGCTCTGGGCTGCCTGAGCCGCCTGAGCGGCGGCGGCAACGTTCGCGTTGGCGTTGCTCAGCATCTTGGCGCACTTGGCCTCGGCCTCCATGACCATCTTGTCACAGGCGCGCTGGGCGTTGGCGACCTTTTCCTTCATGGCCGCTTCGTTCTTGCGGTACTCTTCCAGCTTGCCGACCAGGACGCGCATCTTGCTTTTCAGCAGGGCGTTCTCCTTGTACAGCGTTACGTAATCCTCCGTCAGAGGCTCCAGAAACTCGTCTACCTGCTGCATATTGTAGCCGCCGAAGGTGGACTTGCTGAAAGAAATCTGATCGATCTGCTGCGGTGTAAACATGGTGACTTACCTTCCTATCTTTTAGATATAGCTTTCGACCTCGGCCTGCAACGTTTCCAGGTCGCCCACAATGTCCATATTATGGGGACAGAACAGGTAAGCAGACTGGGCGATCTTTTTCACATCGCCGTCCAGGGCGTATACACAGCCGGACAGAAAATCCACGACCCGGCGGGCCATGGCCTTGTCCACATTCTCCATGTTGACGATGACGGCCTTCCGGTTGCGCAGGTCGTCGGCGGCCTTGGAGGTGTCGTTGAAGCTGCCGGGACGGAACAGAACCACTTCCTGCTTGTTGCCGTTGTTCATGTTCAGAACCTGGCCGGAGAAGCCGGCGGCAGGAGCGGCGGGGGCGGTGCTGGTCATGGGACCGAAGCCGTAATTGTCGGAGTCGTCCTGCTCGTCCTCTTCCTCTTCGGGGGCAGGAGCGGGAGCCGGCGCACGGCGGGGCTTGCGGCGGGGAGGGGCGCTCTTCGCGGGTTCTTCATAATCGTCGAGGTAGTCGTCTTCCTCGTCGTAATCATCGTAATCGTCGTCTGCGTAGGGCTGGGCAAATTTCTTTACGTTATCCCACAAGCTCATTCTATATGTCCTCCTAATGTATGCTCACATCATTTCGATGAATCCCTGGCGTGGTCTTTCGCATAGTTTCTGGCGCCAAAAATAGCGGTGCCAATCCGAACCATTGTGCTGCCGGAGGCGATCGCGTCGGCAAAGTCTCCGGACATGCCCATGGATAAACAGTCCACCTTGACATTATCGTATTTTTTCTGCCTTATGTCAACAGATAAGTGGAACATTTTTTGAAAAAATTTTTGATTTTCTCCCGAAATATGGCTGATTGGGGGAATTGCCATGAGACCTTTGACACATATGTTTGAAAATTCTCCGATTTTTTCCATCAGAGGGAGGATATCCCCGGCGGCAAAACCGGACTTGCTTGCCTCCTCACCGATGTTGACCTCCAGCAGAATGTCCTGCACGATGCCCTGCCGGGCGGCTTCCCGGTGGATGGCGGCAAGCAGATGCTCCGAGTCCACGCTCTGAATGAGGGATACCTTGCCCACCACCTGTCGGACCTTGTTGGTCTGCAGGTGGCCGATGAAATGCACCGGCGCGCCGTCGTAGGCGTTCTGGGCGAGCTTGGCGGTCAGCTCCTGCACCCGGTTCTCGCCGCAGCAGTCCACACCGGCGGCAATGGCCTGACGTACGGCGTCGGCGTCGTTCATTTTCGTGGCGGCGCATAATAGAATGTCCTTTGGGTCACGCCCCGCGGCGAGGGCGGCGACCTCCATCCGGCGGCGAATTTCGGCGACGTTTTCGGCGATAGACATAAGGATTCTTCTTTCTTTTTGATTTGGATTTTCTTAAATTGGGGAAGCTCTGATGAAATCGGCGAGAGCTGACAGCG
>DJNI01000071.1:6032-8806 GCA_002436765.1 Clostridiales bacterium UBA6468 | reverse complement strand
GTTCACCTCCATGCTCGACCGGGTGCGTGCGCGGCTGGACGCGCTGCATATTTCGAGCTTCACCCTTCAGGGCTCGACGTCCAAGGAAAAGCGCGCTTCCATGGTCAAGGCCTTCAACGCAGGCGAAGCTTCGGTCTTTCTCATCTCCCTGAAAGCAGGCGGCACGGGTCTGAATCTGACGGCGGCGGATATCGTGATCCACTTTGACCCCTGGTGGAACCAGGCGGCGCAGGATCAGGCGACGGATCGCGCCCATCGCATCGGCCAGCAGGCGCACGTGCAGGTCTATAAGCTGATTGCGAAGGACACCATCGAGGAAAAAATTCTGGAGCTTCAGGAAAAGAAGGCCGCATTATTGGACACAATATCCGGCTGCGAGGAGACCAGAATCTTGAATATGTCTTCCGAAGAACTGCTTTCGCTGCTGAAAAGCTGACATCGGATACGATCTCCTGATTAAGGCAACACCGCACAAAAAGCGTCTGCGGGATCTCAGCCGCCTTTTCGCCACACTTCCCCGAATGGGAAATATTGCACAGCCGTTGCGGGCACAAGCCGGCTTACGGATGTGGCATACCCTTTGCGGGTACACACAGTATTCCTCCGTTTTGGGGACTTTGAATGGAGGCAAAAATCCCGGCTGAGGATTCTTGCCAAATTGTGCGGTGCTGCCACAATTCCCCAAAAATTTGTTTTTTTGAAATGTATTGATATTCCCGTCCCTTACGGGTATAATGAAAAAAACTGCCCTTCGAGGTGAGGACCATGACGGATACATACAGTGTGCCGCTGAAAACGCTGGTAAAGGAATTTAATCTGGAAGTCACCTATGCGTCCACGGATTTTGACGCCATCCGCATCACCGTCGAGGACGTGGCAAGACCCGGCCTTCAGCTGGCGGGCTATTTTGACCACTATGAGCCGATGCGTCTGCAGGTCATGGGCAATGCGGAAATGAGCTACGTGGACAAGTTGCAGCCGAAAGAGCGGGGGGCGATCTTCGACCGGCTTTTTTCCTACAAATTCCCGGCGCTGCTCATTGCCCGGGACATCCCGCCCCATGCCGAGTGCCTCCAGATGGCGCGGAAGCACAACGTCACCGTTCTGCGCTCCAAGGAGGCCACCAGCACCATTGTTTCCACCATCATTGCCTACCTGAAGGCCGCGCTGGCGCCCCGGATCACCCGCCACGGCGTGCTGGTGGAGGTCTACGGCGAGGGTATCCTTCTGATTGGTGACAGCGGCATCGGCAAGAGCGAGGCCGCCGTGGAGCTGCTCAAGCGCGGCCACCGGCTGATTGCTGACGACGCGGTGGAAATCCGGAAGGTTTCCACAAACTCTCTCGTTGGCACCGCTCCCGAGCTGATCCGCAATTACATCGAGCTGCGGGGCATTGGCATCGTCAACGTGGCGAAGCTCTTCGGCATGGGCGCCGTCCGCACGGAAAACGAGATCAATCTGATCGTGAACATCGTCCCATGGAACACCCAGGAGGTCTACGACCGGCTGGGTCTGGAGGAGCAGTACATGGAGCTGCTGGGGGTCAAGGTTCCCATGAACACCATCCCCATCACGCCGGGGCGGAACCTTGCCATGATTCTGGAAGTTGCCGCCATGAACAACCGTCAGAAAAAGCTCGGCTACAACGCCGCTCTGGAGTTCACGGAGCAGGTCAACCAGCATTTCGACGAAAACATGGGAAGAAACGCATGAAAGAGTTTACCATCGGCCCCAACGACGCGGGGCAGCGATTAGACCGCTTTCTTGCGAAGGCAGTCCCGCTGCTTCCGGCGTCCCTGGCGCAGAAATATATCCGCATCAAGCGCATCAAGTGCAACGGCAAGCGCATTGACCGGGACACCCGCTTGCAGGAAGGCGACGTGTTGCAGCTGTATATCAACGACGAGTTTTTCGACAAGCCCCGAGAGAACAACGCCTATCTCACCGTGGCAAATCCCATGCTGAACATCGTCTACGAGGACGAAAACATTCTGCTTGTGGACAAGCGCCCCGGCCTTGCGGTGCATCCCCACGACGGCGCGGAGTACGGCCGCACCCTGATCGACCACATCCAGTCTTATCTGTATCAGAAGCGGGAGTGGCGTCCCCGGGAGGAAAACGCCTTTACCCCGGCGCTGTGCAACCGGATTGATCGGAACACCGGGGGCATTGTGATTGCCGCCAAGACGGCGGAAGCCCTGCGGGTAATGAACCAGAAGATCAAGGACCGGGAAATCGACAAGCGGTACCTTGCCATCGTGGAAGGGACGCCCAAGCCCAAAGAGGGGAGCCTGAAGGGGTATCTTTTCAAGGACGCCCAGAAAAACCGGGTGTACGTCACGGACGTGCCCCAGCCCGGCAGCAAGACATGCCAGACCAATTACAAGACAATCGCAACCGCGGCGGGGCTTTCCCTGGTGGAGTGCGAGCTGATCACCGGCCGGACGCATCAGATCCGCGCCCAGTTCGCCCACGCGGGACACCCCCTGCTGGGGGACGGCAAGTACGGCAAGCCGGACAAGCGCTTCGACCGGAATTATCAGGCGCTGTATTCCTACAAGCTGACCTTCACCTTCACCACGGACGCCGGGTCGCTGGATTACCTGAACGGAAAGTCCTTCCAGGTGGAAAAGGTGGACTTCGCGGAACAGTATTTCCCCAACGTGAAAATATAAGGAACCTCTGAATAAATCGCCTTCGGCTGTGAGTGGATCTTTTCCGCCCGCTCTTCGGTATCGAAAACGGGAAATATTGCGCAGCCGTTGCCGGCGCAA
>DJNI01000071.1:0-5996 GCA_002436765.1 Clostridiales bacterium UBA6468 | reverse complement strand
TACATACAGTATTCCGCCGCTTCCGATACCTCGATCGGACGAAAAACCTCTCACTCACAGCTTATCGTCGATTTCATCAGAGCTTGCATAAAAACGGCATCCCGGACGGGATGCCGTTTTTCCATATGGCGTTATTGCCAGCCCGCGTCTTCGGACTCGGATTTGCGCTGGCGGGAGAGAAGCTCCTGAACGGCTTCCTTTACGTCTGCGCCCTCGTAGAGCACCTTGTAGGCGGCGTCGGTGATGGGCATTTCAATGCCTTTTGCCTTGCCCAGCTCGTAGGCGGATTTGGCGGCGTAGTAGCCCTCCACCACCGCGCCGACCTCCTTCATGGCGGTCTGTGGATCCTTGCCCTGACCGATGAGAATGCCCGCCCGGCGGTTGCGGGAGTGCATGGAGGTGCAGGTGACGATCAGGTCGCCCACACCGGCAAGTCCGGCGAAGGTCTCCTTTTTCGCTCCCAGCGCCACGCCCAGACGGGCGGTTTCCGTCAGACCCCGGGTCATGAGCATGGCCTTGGCATTGTCCCCGAAGCCGAGACCGTCGGTGATGCCGGCGCACAGGGCAATGACGTTTTTCAGCGCCGCGCCAAGCTCCGCGCCCACGGGGTCGGGACTGGTGTACACCCGGAGGGTGTCCGCCATGAAGGCGTCCTGCACGAATTCCGCCAGCGCCTGATCGGTGCTGGCAGCCAGCAGGCCGGTGGGAAGATTGATGCAGACCTCCTCGGCATGGCTGGGGCCGGTGAGGGCGACGACGTTTTTGCCGGTCTCCTGGGCGACCACCTGGCTCATGCGCAGATGGGTGCCCTGCTCCAAGCCCTTGGTGACGGAGACCACCACGGCATCGCCGTCAATGTAGGGAGCCACGCCCCGGCTGACGGCGCGCAGGGGGAAGGAGGGCGTTGCCATGACCACCAGCTTGCAGCCCCTGACGCAATCGTAATCGCCGCTGATTTTTAAGGTTTCCGGCAATACCGCCACTGGAAGACGGGGGTTGCGATGGGTCGCCAGCATTTCCGCAGCCCGGTCTTTTTCATATGTCCACATGGTCACGTCGTGACCGTTTTTGCACAGACGGACGGCCAGGGCGGTGCCCCAAGCGCCGCTGCCCACTACTGCTGCTTTCATGATTTGCTTCCTTTCCCGAAGAGATTGGTTTTCCGTTCCTCGCCCCGAATCAGGCGGAGGATGTTCGCCCGGTGCATGAAGACGCACAGCGCGCCCATGAAAATGCCCCCGGCCATGACATACACATGGTCATGCTGAAAGAGAATAAAGCCCACGGCAAAGGTGACGGAGGCCAGCACGCTGCCCAGAGAGACGTACTTCGTGATGAGATAGGTCACGAAGAAAACGACGCCGATCAATAGCCCGATGCGCCAGTCGATCGTCCACGCGATGAACCAGCCGCTTAAAATGCCCTTGCCGCCCCGGAAGCCCTGCAGGGCGGGGAAGTCATGTCCCAGCATCACGCAGACGCCTGCAAGGGTCATTCCTTCTGGACGCAGACCGTAAGGCTCAAACATCAGTCCCCCCAGGAGGCAGGCGAGGACGGCCTTGCCCACGTCGATGGCAATGACCATCACGGAGCGCCCCGCGCCGTAGCTGCGGATGAAGTTGGTCAGCCCTGCGTTTCCGCTGCCATGGCTGCGCACGTCGTCGTGGAGCATGGCGCTGACGCAGATGGCCCCGTTATGGTTGCCGAGAAAATAGGAGACGAGGGCGGTAATGAGGATCCTTGAGAGCATCACGCGTCCTCCTTGTCCCCCCGCTGCCGGATGGTGATGCGGATGGGGGTGCCGTTCAGGCCGAAGACCTCCCGGATCTGGTTTTCCAGATAGCGCTGGTAGGAGAAGTGAAACAGCCTGGCGTCGTTGCAGAAAATGACGAAATGGGGTGGCTTGGTGCTGACCTGGGTCATGTAGAAGATCTTCAGGCGGCGGCCCTTGTCCGTCGGCGGCTGCACCCGGGCGGTGGCGTCGGCAAGGACGCTGTTCAGCGCGCCGGTGGTGATGCGGCTGGTGTTCTGGGCGTAAACGTCCCGAATGACCTGGAAAAGCCTGTCCACCCGCTGGCCGGTGAGGGCGGAGAGGAACAGCACCGGGGCGTAGGGCATATAGCTTAAGCCCTGACGGATCTTTGTCTCCATATCCCGCATGGTGTTGGTTTCCTTGTTCTCCACCGCGTCCCATTTGTTGACCACAATGACGGCGGCTTTGCCCGCCTCGTGGACGAGACCGGCGATTTTGGTGTCCTGCTCGGTGACGCCGTCGTTTGCGTCGATGAGAATCAGGCACACGTCCGCCCGGTCGATGGCGCTGATGGAGCGCATGTTGGAATATTTCTCGATGGCGTCGTCCACCTTGCTTTTCCGGCGCATACCGGCGGTGTCGATGAAGCGGTATTTTCCGGTCTCGTTTTCAAAATAGGAGTCGATGGCGTCCCGGGTGGTGCCGGCCACGTCGGAGACGATGACCCGCTCCTCGCCGAGAATGCGGTTTAAGAGGCTTGACTTACCCACGTTGGGCTTGCCCACGATGGCGACCTTGATGACGTCGCTGTCCTCATCCCCGCCGGAATCCTCCGGGATGTTTTCCAGAACCCAGTCCAGCAGATCGCCGGTGCCATGGCCGTGGATGGCGGAGATCTCAAACAGGTCGCCGATGCCGAGACTGTAAAACTCGTACACATCGGGATTCACGGGGCCGACGGAGTCGCACTTGTTTACGGCGAGGGCAATGGGCTTGCCGGACTTGCGCAGCATGGTGGCCACGTCCTGATCGGCGGCGGTGACGCCGGAATGCACGTCCACCACCATGATGATGGCGTCGGCCAGCTCAATGCCGATCTCCGCCTGCCGGCGCATGAATTTGAGCATTTCGCTGTCCGTGCCCGGCTCGATGCCGCCGGTGTCCACAAGGGAGAAGGTGCGCCCGCACCATTCGCAGCTGCCGTAAATTCTGTCCCGGGTGACGCCGGGGGTGTCCTCCACGATGGAGGTTCGCTGCCCCGTGAGTTTATTGAAAAGCATGGATTTGCCCACATTGGGTCGCCCGACGATGGCGACCAGAGGTTTTGCCATGGTAACACTTCCTTTCCGCATGGAGAATCAACTTTTTTATTATGACACATCTTTCCGGCAAAAGCAATGCAAAAAAGGGGATTCATACAAATTTAACAGGAAATTTTTGGTGAATATTGCTTTTTGCCATCGGCTGACACGCAAAAAAACGCAGAAAAAGAGGAAGGTGCGACGCACCTTCCTCTGCTTTCCGCTTGTTGGCTTACTCAGCCTCGACAGCCACGACCTGACGGCCATTGTAGGTACCGCAAGCCTTGCAGGCTCTGTGGGGCATGACGGGCTCGCCGCACTTGGGGCAAACCGTTACGCTGGGAGCGGACAGCTTCCAGTTGGAGCCACGGCGCTTATCGCGGCGGGCCTTGGACACTTTACACTTAGGAACAGCCATGGTGACACCTCCTTGGTCAAACTGCTTTTTACAGCATTCATTTTGGACTTACAGAAGCTGCTTCAAAGCAGCAAATCGGGGATCCAGCTCCTTCCGGCAGCTGCAGGGGCCGTCGTTCAGGTTTTTGCCGCAGCGCTGGCAAATGCCCTTGCAGTCCTCCCTGCACAGCAGCTTGGAATCCAGACTCAGGACGAAAACCGTCCGCACGATGTCGTCCAGATCGGCGCTGTCTCCCTCCAGAGGGAATACCCACTCGTCTTCGTTCTCTTCGTCGGCCAATTCCGTCACCAGAACCACATCGATGGGGAAGCGGACTTCCCGGCTAAAATCTCTGGCGCAGCGGTCGCAGGTGCCGTGGATGCAGGTGGAAATTTCACCGGTCATCACTAAGACGCCTGCGGTGTTCCGCACCGTGCCCTCTGCCATGACCGGCTCGGACACGGGGTAGCTGACACCGTAACAAAGATCACTCAGGTCAACGCTTGTGGAGAAGGTGACTGACGCGCCCGGACTGTCAATGATTTTGGAAAGCCCCAGCAGCATACTTTTCCCCCTTCTCACAGTCGTGCCTAGATATTATATAGGCTTTTGCGCCATTTGTCAAATGATTTTTTCACAAAAAACATATGTTTTCGCGGGTATTTCCTCGGACGGCCAGGGCGGGGAGGGACGGTCACTTTTGCCGGGCGACGACCACGAACCGGCCGTTCTCCGTCTGATAGGCGCAGGTGACCAGAGTAAGAAACAGGTCGCCGCACTGGGCGGTGATGCCGGTGTCGTAGAGCGCCTTTTTCTTATAGTAGGCCATGGCCTCGTCGAAATGTTTCTGGTCGGAGGTGTCGTAAAATTGGTAGAATTTGAAATTGGTGTCGGTTTTCTTGTAGACCTTGTCGTAAAAGGCGGCCACGACCTCGTATTCCTGCTCTTCATAAAGGGTACTGAAGGAGATCACCGGATTGCGCTGCCAGAAATCCTTCTGCTGGTATTTCAGCAGTGTGCGGAACATGCTGCCGTCCAGCATGTTGTGGGCGTAGATGATGCGGTTGCCGCTTTCCACATTGCAGGCCGCGTCGATGAAGGGAAGCCCGGCGAAGCTGTAGCCGACCTCAAAATTGGCGTGGAGGTACCGCTCCGGCTCGTCGGGGGAGTACATGACGGGGTAGTCGATCTTGGTTCCCGGAACGGTAAGCCAGCCCGCGAGGTCGGGGTTTTTCTCGTACAGCTCCTGAAAGCGGGGGAGGATCTCCCGCGGCTCTGTGGGTGCAGTGGTCGCGGCAGTGGTGGGCGGGACGGTGACCCGGGTGGGGATGGCGGTCTCCGCCGGGGCGGAGGCTTGGGTGGTTTCCCGGGCGGTCTCGGCCATCCGGTTCAGGGCGACCCGGTTGCGCAGGGTGATGAACACCGTCCCGGCGAAGATCAGCGCCGACACCAGGGCGATAACGAGAAGGATCCGGGAAATGGGAGATTTTCTCCGCCCCTTACGGTCTTGGGGGAGGAATTTCCCGTTGCTTTGATTGGTCATGGTAAATCATCCTCTGAAAAAGGCGGTGACGGGAGTACCGTCACCGCCGTGGTTGGGGGTCAGCGTTTTTTAGAAGAAGCGCTTTTTAGTGAAAACAGCCGCAACGCTCATCAGGCCGGACAGAATGGCCACGGGCGCCATCACGTCGCCGGTCTTGGGGACGTTATCCAGGCTGGAGTCCTTCTTGCCGTCGCCGCCGATGGTACCGCCGCCGGTAGTGCCGGACATCTTGTGGCCGCAGGCATCGCACTTGCCGTCCTTGTCGTCGTCGTAATGAGGGTATTTGCCCAGATTCTCCTTGCAGATGTCGCAGACATACTCGTGGGCAGTGTCACCTAAATCTGTGCAGGTAACACTATTGTGAAGCTCGGTGCCGCACCAGTCGCATTTGCAGTCGTTGTCTTTGTCATAGCAATCGGAAACATAGTTGCAGCCGGAATCGGTGCAATGGTGATCGGGCTTCACGAAATGATGGTCTGCATTTGCTTTGTATCCGCACACATCACAGATGCCGTCGTCCATACCGGTATGTTCGCCCCATTTGTAATCTTCACAGTCGGGGCAGCGCCAGGTATGACTGTACTCGTTGTAAGTATACGCAGCGTTGGGATGTTTGCAGTCAAAGCCAGCCCATCCGCAGACGGTGCATACATTCCCCTCTCTTACATGGGGTTCCACATCGCCCAGGACAGTCATACAGCTATTGCACTCTTTGACGTGACCTTCGCTTCCCCTAGGGTAGTACGTTGTATCTTCGTGCTTGCAATAACTTGGTTCGACATAGCCGCATTCGCATGTGTGGTTGGCGTCGTAACTGTGCGGTTCATGAGCGGAAATTTCTGTCTGGCAGTCTATGCACCATTTTGCATGCCAGTCAGGACTTATTGACCAGCCAACATGCTCGTGCTTGCAGGGTGCGGGAGTATCGGAGCCGGTTTCACCGGTAGTGCCGGTATCGGTTCCGCCGGTAGTGCCGGTATCGGTTCCGCCGGTAGTGCCGGT
>DJNI01000019.1:28027-29933 GCA_002436765.1 Clostridiales bacterium UBA6468 | reverse complement strand
ATATAACCTGCGGGGCGCTGTCCGGCGAGGGGCAAAAGCTCCTGTTTGACCTGCCCCAGGCGGGAGATATTCCGGTGACGGCCCTGGTCACGGACAGCCGGGGGCGGCAGGCGGAGACCTCCGCCCTTATCCACGTGGCGGAGGCGGAAGCGGACAGCGCTTCCCCTCTGCTGGACCTGTGCCCGGGAAACCGCGCCATAGGCGTTGGCTGCCGGGCGGATCGTGAAGATGCCCTTTCCATGGGGCTGAACATCCGAATGAACGGCCGCCGCCTGTCCGGGCTTCCGGAACCCGCCGACGATGCCGACGCGTTGAGCCTGGGCGGGGCGGAAAAGCGATTCCTGGGGCTTACAAAGATCTGGGAAAATCCGCAGCCCGGCCAGGCGTTCCCTGCCCAGGTGCTGCCCGTCTCCGGGGCGCTGCTGCTGATCGAGGCGGCGGAGACCGCCGGAGGCACGGGCCGGGTCTGGGAAATAATCGGCAGCGGCGGCAGCATCCGGGTGCTCTCCGGCGGCAGCCTGATTTCCCGGGGCGTTGCCCAGACGGAAGCGGGGCTTCGCGTCGGGGCCGCCGGGGATAACAGTCAGGCGGTGCCCCTGACGATTTACGCGCTGAAAGGAGACGGGTAATATGAACGCGACGGTAGCGGCCTCTCTGATTACGGGGCTGCTGTCCCTGGCCGGGGTCATGCTCAGCAACCTTCTGTCGGAACGGCGGCGGGAAAACGCCCTGCGCACGGCCCAGGCGGTGACGGACGAGCAGCTGCGGGAGCTGACAAGAGAGGTACGGGAACACAACAATTTCGCCCGGCGGATGCCGGTGGTGGAGGAGCAGATCAAGGTCATTAACCACCGGATTGAAGACCTAGAAGAAATCCAGAAGCATTAAGGAGGTACATCATGTTTGACTTTTTCATTTATACCTACGGCCCAACCATTCTGCTGGCTATTCTGACCGCAGTATTCGGCGTGTTGGGCTACGGGGCTAAGCGGATTTACATCAATCACATCAACGACGAGACCAAGCGTTCCATTGCCGTTGCGACGGTGAAGTTCGTGGAACAGGTGTGGAAGACGCTCCACGGCGCGGACAAGCTGAATAAGGCACTGGAGACGGCGGAGACTCTGCTGAAAAAGAAGGGAATCACCTTCGATGCGGAAGAAATGAAAGTACTTATCGAGGCAGCGGTGGGAGAATTTAATGATGTGTTTCACAAAACCCAGAAGAACGACGCTACCTCAGGTCTTGCCCAGAAAATTGGTTATGCGCTGGACGATGACCGCAAGGAATGCGGCCTGTTGGACGGATAGGAAAAGGAAAGAGGGTGCCCCGAGCGGGCACCCTCTTTTTTCATTGCCAGAGCGGCACTTTATTTTCCAGTTTCGTGTCAAATGTCGTGTCAAATTTGCACCGAAAAAACGTCCTGTCAGCGTCAAAAGGTTACAATTCATAGGAATATTTTCCGGGGAAAAAGTTAAAAGAATACGGAACTTTTGCGGTAAAGGCAACAAAAAAGCCCCAGAATAAATTTCTAGGGCTTTTTCTGTATGGGGTGGATAATGGGACTCGAACCCACGATCTTCAGAGCCACAATCTGACGCCTTAGCCAACTAGGCCATATCCACCATATTCTGTTTTGCTGAAAGCCATGCCGGGAGGGACTTGTCAAATCGATGTGTCCCTGGCAGCAAAGCTGGCACGCCAGGAGGGACTCGATAAATCAAGGAGCCGCTCGGTCAAGCCCTCGCGGGCAACAGTCCACCGGACTGTTGCATTTTATGGCTCGAGTCCTGAGAAAGACTTCAGCGAACCGTAATGCAGCGCTCTATCTGACGCTTGCAACCAGTGGCACGCCAGGAGGGACTCGAACCCCCGACCTACTGCTTAGAAGGCAGTTGCTCTATCC
>DJNI01000019.1:25480-28016 GCA_002436765.1 Clostridiales bacterium UBA6468 | reverse complement strand
ATGGAGCGGGTGACGGGAATCGGACCCGCGTATCCAGCTTGGAAGGCTGGTGTTCTACCATTGAACTACACCCGCAAAAGTCCACGACCTGACTGATTCAGCCATAGAATTTTACCATAATGGCGTCCATATGTCAAGAGTTGGTTCGCAGAATCTCCGGAATTTTTTCATAAATTACGTCTGCAACAGCGCCGTCGGCACAGGGGCACACGTTCGGGAACCGATCCGCCACGATTGCGTCCGCCGGACAGAAGCTCCAGTCCGCGCCCTCCAGCATGGAAATGTCGTTGTCCGCGTCGCCCATGCACACCAGGATCTTCCGCCCCAGCCGATGCTGCAATTCCCGGGCAGAACGGATCTTGCTGACGCCCTTGGCGTGGACGTCGATGATCCGGGTCGCAGCCCGGAACACCTCGCAGTGGTCGCCGTAACGGGCTTTCAGCTGCGCCTCGGCGTCGTCCATCCGGCGAACCTCCTCCGGCGTGCCGTCGAACATGCTCGCCACCGTCACGTCCCGGAATTCCCCGTACAGCGTAAATTTCAGAAACGGCCCAAGGTCATCCCCGGGTCTGGCGAGGCGGTGAGCGCACTGGTTGTGGTCGGAAAATGCGTCCCAGGCCGGATTTTCCGTGAAACGGTAATGGGCGTCCACCCCCTGCACCTCCACCGTCAGATCGGGAAACAGAGTCATGCACTCCCGGACGGTCTGCCACATGTCCAGCCGGATCTCATGGCAGAACAGCAGCTTTCCCGCCGCCAGGTCATAGGCCGCCGAGCCGTTGTACAGCAGAAGCGGCGCGTTTACGGGCACCCGGTCGCGGAATGCCCGGATCATCGGCACGCTCCGGCCGGTGTTGACGGTGAACGCGCCGTCGTTTTCCATAAAATAGCGAATGGCTTCCACATTCCGCTCCGGGATGGAGGAATCCGGCGCCGTCAGCGTCCGGTCATAGTCTGCGGTGAGCAGGATATCCGAAAATTTTCCCATAGCTTCCTCCTGAAATTTATCTCATCTTTTCCAGCTTGTCCAGCACGTCCCGGAAGTATTGGGGCAGCTCGGCGAAAACCATCACCGGGTGCCCGTCCCTCGGGTGCCGGAAGCACAGCGCTCCCGCATGGAGGCACTGGCTGCTCTGGCCAAGCTCCGGCTTTTTGCGGCCGTAAACCGTGTCCCCCAGAATGGGGTGGCCGATGTAGGCCATGTGTACCCGGATCTGATGGGTGCGGCCGGTCTCCAGCTTGCAGCGGATGTGGGTGTAGCCCCTGTAGCGGCGCACCACCTCCCAATGGGTGACGGCGCTGCGCCCGCCCCGCTGGGTGACGCACATTTTCTTTCTGTCCGTGGGGTGCCGCCCGATGGGGGCGTCCACGGTGCCGGAGTCCTCCTTCATGACGCCGCAGACAATGGCCTCGTAGGTTCTGGCCATGGTGTGATCCTTCAGCTGGGAGGCCAGCATGGTGTGGGCATAATCGTTTTTGGCGACCGCCAGCAGCCCCGACGTGTCCTTGTCGATGCGGTGGACGATCCCCGGGCGCAGCTCGCCGTTGATGCCGGAAAGATCGTCCCCCAGGGCGTAGAGCAGGCCGTTGACCAGGGTGTCGTCGGCGTGTCCGGCGGCGGGATGCACCACCAGCCCCTTGGGCTTGTTGATGACCAGCAGGTCGTCATCCTCGTAGACGATGTCCAGGGGCATTTCGGTGGGAACGATGTCCACGGGCTTTGCTTCGGGAATTGTGTATTCCACCCGGTCGCCCACATTCAGGCGGTCGTTTTTCTTCCCGGGGACGCCGTTTCGCGTGACCATGCCCTCCTCAATGAGTCTCTGCGCCGCGCTGCGGCTTAGGCCCTCGGGCTGTCGTGCCAGAAACGCGTCCAGACGTTCCCCGGCGGTGTCGGCAAATAAGGTCATTTCTTCTTATCCTTCCAGAATGCCTTGTTGAACAGCACCAGATGCCCCATCAGCAGCACGCAGCCGCAGGTGATGAAGCAGTCCGCCACGTTGAATACGGGGAAATCCATGAAGGCCGTCTCGATCATGTCCACCACGTAGCCCATGCGGAGCCGGTCGACCATATTGGCAAGGCCGCCGCCGTAGATCGCCGCAATGCACCAGCGCTCGAAGGGGGTGAAGGGCATCTTCTTTTTGAAATATTCCCAGACGATCAGTCCGGTAAAGAACAGGAAAATCAGGGCAAACAGCCACTGCTGCCCCTCAAAGGAGGAAAAGGCCGCGCCGGAATTCTGCACGTAGGTCAGGTTCAGCACGCCGGGGATAAAGGAAATGTCCGTATAAAGGGGAATGCAGGCAACGGTAAAATATTTGGAAATCTGATCGACCGCCACAATGCCGGCGGCGAACAGGGCATAGTATAGAAACTGCATCGGAACGCCTCCTGTTAAGATAGGGTTATGATACCATGAAGCGCAGGGATTGTCAAACTGTTAAGGCAGCGCCGCACAATTTGGCAAGAAGACTCAGCCGGAATTTTTGCCCCAATTCAAAGTTTGGGAAATGGAGGAATACTTTGTGTACCC
>DJNI01000019.1:19256-25449 GCA_002436765.1 Clostridiales bacterium UBA6468 | reverse complement strand
TATGCCGCATCCGTAAGCCAGCATAAGCTGGCTTACGGATGCGCAATATTTCCCATTTTCCAAACTGAAGAAGTGGGGCAAAAGGGCGGCTGAGGCTCGCAGACAAATTGTGCGGCGCTGCCTCAAATAAAAAACCCGCCCCGAGTATTCCCAGGACGGTGCTGCCGGAGCCATATTTATCTGATCAGGAACCGTTCGGCCTCACTGCAAAAGATGACAAGCTCCTCTTCGCTGCAATCAATATTTACCCACAGGGGGCCGCACAGATCCAGGCAGAACATTTCCATGAAGCTCTTTCCGTTGACCCTGTTGTAAGCGTCCCGGATAACGACGGGAAACGGGCGTGCCGTGGACAGCGAAACAAACCTCTGAATATCCTGAACCGACTGAAGCCGAACCTGAAATTCCCGCACAAAAGTACCTCCCGCAACTGTACAAACCTGTTTTTTTCGTGTATAATTGAGGGGATCGATCCGGCAGCGGCACTAACTTCCCCGTATCATCGGTGGATAACAGTTATTATAGCAGTTTTCCCCGAAATTGCAACTGTCGGTTTGGACGATTAACACAAATTATTAGCATTTTTATTGGTGGATTTGACATATGAGGTTTGCATTTTACACCCTTGGCTGCAAGACAAATCAATATGAGACCCAGGCCATGGAGCAGCTGCTGACGGAGCTTGGGCATGAGATCGGGCAGTTTGACCAGCCCTGCGACGGCTATATCATCAACACCTGCTCCGTCACCGCCGTGGCGGACAAGAAGAACCGGGCGGTCATCCGCCGGTGCCGCCGGGAAAATCCCGACGCCGTCATCGGCGTGTGCGGCTGCTATTCCCAGCACGCCCCGGAGGCGGTGCGTGCGCTGGGGGTGGACATCATCGGCGGCAGCGGCGGACGGCGGGAATTTGTGGAGCTGATGCTCTCCGCCATGGAAAGCAAAACCCCGGCGGAGCGGCTGGACAACGCCCTGCGCCGCCGGGCGTTTGAAGTCCTCCCCGCCGGTGGGCTGGAGGAACGTACCCGCGCCATGCTGAAGGTGCAGGACGGGTGCGTGAATTTCTGCTCCTACTGCATCATTCCCTACACCCGGGGCCCCATCCGTTCCGCGCCGGTGGACGTGGCCGTCCGTCAGGCCCAGGAGCTTGCCCGGCGGGGCTACCGGGAGATCGTGGTGACGGGCATTGAGATCGCCGGCTGGGGCGCCGACCTGCCGGGAAAGCCGGAGGTAACGGCGCTGATCGAGGCGGTCTGCGCTGCCGTTCCGGCGCTGCGGGTGCGGCTGGGCAGTCTGGAGCCGCGAATCGTGACGGAGGATTTCTGCCGGAGACTTTCCCGGCTTCCCAACCTCTGCCCCCAGTTCCACCTGTCCATGCAGTCCGGGTGCGACACGGTATTGCAGCGGATGCGGCGGAAGTATGATACCGGGCGGTACTACGAAAGCGTCTGCCTGCTGCGGACATGGTTTCCGGGCTGCGCCGTTACCACGGATATGATCGTGGCCTTCCCCGGGGAGACGGAGGAAGAATTTGCCCGGAGCCTTGCCTTTATCCGCAAGTGCGGCTTTGCGGAAATGCACATTTTCCCCTACTCCCGCCGTCCCGGCACGTCTGCGGACAAAATGCCGGGGCAGCACGGCAATGCCGTGAAGGAAGCGCGAAGCCGGGCGGCCATCGCCGTGGCGGAGGAAATGAGCCGCGCCTACCGGGAAGCACTGGTCGGCTCCGTGCAGAGCGTCCTGTTTGAAAGCGTGGAGGACGGTTTGTTCACCGGCCATGCGCCCAATTATGTAAAGGTTTACGCCGCCGGGGAGAACCTACACAATCAGGTACGCCGCGTCCGCATCACCGGGCTTTACAGGGACGGTTTGGTGGGGAATTGGGAGCGGTAACGCCGGAAAAATGGTTTTACGCATTCTCTTGCACAATTTGTTATTCCGTGATACGATAAACGGAACGGTCACCGTAGCGTTTTGCGGTGCATTCTGTCTGCCATAGGAGGCTTCCATGAAAACCCTGATGCACATTTGCTGTGCGCCCTGCGCCAATCAGCCCATCGAGGTGCTTCGCACCGACGGCTTTGCGGTCACGGGCTTCTGGTATAATCCCAATATCCATCCCGTTACCGAGTACCGCGCCCGGCGCAACTGCCTGCAGGCCTACGCCGAGGAAATTGAACTGCCTCTGATCGTCCGAAATGACTACGGTCTGCGCCCCTTTGTCCGGGCGGTGGCGGAGGATATTCCGGGGCGGTGCGTCAAGTGCTACGAAATGCGCCTGTTTGAGACCGCCCGTCAGGCCGCCGAGGGGGGCTTCGACAGCTTTACGTCCTCCCTGTTCATCAGCCCCTACCAGAAGCACGAGCTGATGCGGGAGGTTGCCCAGCGGGCGGCGGCGGCGTACGGCGTGCAGTTTTTGTACCGGGATTTCCGCCCCTATTTCCGCGCCGGGCAGGACTTCGCCCGGGAGCACGGGTTTTACATGCAGAAATACTGCGGCTGCATCTTCTCCGAGGAGGAGCGGTACATGAAGCCCAAAAAAATTCTTCCCTGAGCGGGAAGCGGAGGTATTATGTCAACTTATGAATTTTCCGTCCCCTGCCTGTTCGGGCTTGAGGGCATCGCCGGCGACGAGCTGCGGCGGCTGGATATCCCCAACGTCCGGGTGGAAAACGGCCGGGTGCTGTTTTCCGGAGAAGCGCGGGACATGGCCAAGGCCAATATCTGCCTGCGCACCGGCGAGCGGGTGCTGATCGTGCTGGCGGACTTCCCTGCTAAGACCTTTGAAGAACTGTTTCAGGGGGTCTACCGGGCGAATCTGGAGGATTTTATCTCCAAGGACGGCAGCTTCCCGGTGAAGGGGCATTGCTTAAGCAGCCGGCTTATGAGCGTCCCGGACTGTCAGGCCATCGTGAAAAAGGCCGCCTCCCGGCGTCTGGGGGAAAAATACGGCGTCGGCTGGCTCCCGGAGACCGGGGCAAAGTACCAGCTGCAATTTTCCGTCATGAACGACCGGGTGCAGCTGTATCTGGACACCTCCGGCCCCGGGCTTCACAAGCGGGGCTACCGCGCCGTGGGAAACGACGCGCCATTGCGGGAGACCCTGGCTGCCGCCATGGTTCAGCTGACCCGCTACCGGGGACGGGAATTTCTGTGGGATCCCTTCTGCGGCTCCGGCACCATCCCCATCGAGGCGGCGCTGATCGCCCGGAACGCCGCCCCCGGCGGCCGCCGCCGGTTCGCGGCGGAGGCATTCGCCTGGAGCGACGGGAAAGTCTGGGACGAGGTTCGGGAGGAAGCGAAGGCGAAGGAATTTCACGGAAAGTACCAGATCCTCGGCTCGGACAACGACCCCAAGTGCGTCTCCCTCGCCATGGCCAATGCCCGGAAGGCTGGGGTGGGCGACATCGTCCGCTTCGCCGACGGCGACGCCACCAAAATGGATCTGCCCGCCCAGTCCGGCATCCTCATCGGCAACCCGCCCTACGGCCAGCGGATGCTGGAGCAGCAGAGCGCCCAGCGGCTCTACGCCGCGCTGGGGCGGCACCTGAAATACGCCGACGGCTGGAAGAAATACATTATCACCTCCGAGCCGGAGTTTGAGCATTACTTCGGCCGCCGCGCCGACAAGAAGCGCAAGCTCTACAACGGCATGATCAAGTGCGACTACTATATGTACACCGACAATTCCCGAAAATACCAGAAAAGGGATGACAAAAAATGAAACACCTGTTCATCATCAACCCGGCTGCGGGCAGCTGGGATCATACGAAGCAGTACACCGCCGCCATTGTGGAAAGCTGCAGCGCCCGGGGGCTGGATTACCGGATTGAGGTATCCAAGGCCCCGGGAGAATGCCGCCGCATCACCCGGGAAGCGGGAGAATCCGGGGAAGAATACCGCGTCTACGCCTGCGGCGGCGACGGCACCCTGAACGAGGTCGCGTCCGGCGCGGCGGGATTTCCCAATCTGGCCATCACCGCCTATTCCGGCGGCAGCGGGAACGATTTCGTCCGGCTTTTCAGCGAACCCGCCGCCTTTTCTGACCTGGAGCGGCTGCTGGACGCGAGGGAAGTCACCTTCGACATGATCCGCTGCAACGACGACTACGCCCTGAACATCTGCTCCGTGGGGCTTGACGCCCGCATCGGCACCGACGTCGCCCGGTACAAGCGGCTTCCTCTGCTCCAGGGCTTCCGCGCCTATGCCGCGTCCACGGTGGTGAACGTGGTGCGGGGCATTGCGGAGCACTATGTCATCGAAATCTGCGGCGAGACCATCGACGCCCAGCAGACCATGATCTGCGTCTGCAACGGGCGGTTCTACGGCGGCGGCTTCAACCCCGTGCCGGAGGCCGACCCCACCGACGGGCTTTTGGACGTGCTTCTGGTGAAAAAGGTGAGCCGTTTGCAGGTGGCTTCCATCATCGGCAAATACAAGAACGGTCAATATAAGGACTACCCCGACGTTATCCGGCATTTCCGGACGGACAGCATAAAAATCACCTGCGACAAGCCCACTTCCATCAACCTGGACGGCGAGCTGCGCACCTCTGACATGATGAACATTTCCATAGCGAAGGAGAAGGTGCGCTTCTTCTATCCCAAGGACTTAAGCTGGCAGGCAAAAGAACCGGCGCACTGCTAATGAATATACATAAGCGCGACAAAAAGCCTCGCAGAGTTTGCCGCCCGCAGGCGGCAAATAAAGTTTAAATCATTTTGCGTCGGGGCGTGTACCTGACGCAAAATACCTTACAGGCTGCAAGTGTGCGAGTTGGTCGCCTGCGGCGGCCAAGGAGTGCGCGCAGCAGACTGCAATCTCCTTGCCAGAAAAGGCCGACGGCCTTTTCTGGCAGTTTAACGCGGACATTTCACCCGAAATGTCCGCGTTTTTTACGGCATATATACGTTGATATCCACGTCCCCATTGATGCCGGGGACTCTGCCCGTGCAGGTGTACTGCCACATTTCCACCTTCCAGGGGTAGCGCATCCTGTCCTGATACAGCGCCAGCCAGAAGGGAAAATCCTCCAGCTCGCTTAAGTAGTACAGGTTTTCCGACTGGTGCCAGTTGAAGTAGACCATGGGCTGATAGCCCAGACCCTTCATTTTTTCGCAGAAGTACAGCTGGATGTCCGTCAGCGTCCGGGCGTCCATGTTGGCCGTCCGGGCGTCGCTGGCGGGAATTTCCCAGTCCAGAATGATGGGCATGTCCAGCCGGTAGTCTCCCAGAATGTCCAGCATGTATTCGATCTCCTGATCGGCCTCGTCCATGTTCAGCGCCTGGGAGAAGAAGTATGCGCCGATGGGAAGCCCCGCTTCCGTCGCCCCCGCAAGGTTCTTCTGGGCGTATTCGTCCTCCACCAGCTTGCCGCTTCCGTAGCCCCGGTAGCCTAAGCGGATGATGGCGAAATCGATGCCGGAACGGGCGACCTTCTTCCAGTCGATGTCCCCCTGGAATGCGGAGACGTCCACGCCGGAATAGCTGTCGGTGCGCAGACAGGTCAGGTAGTTGTGGTTATTGTACTGGAAATCCAGAGAGCCGTAGGGATTCGGATCCGGGGGGATGGTGGGCTCTGCGGTGGATTCCGTTTCCTCGGACTCCGTTTCCGACTCCGGGGCGACCGGCGGCTCCGTCATTTCCTCACGGTGCCGCTGCACGATCAGTGCTTCCGGGTCGTCCGCGGCTTTGTAATAGGGGCGGCACAAAATCGCCACCCAAGCCAGCGCCGCAGCGGCGAGTAAGGCGATGGTGGCCAGGATCCACTCCGGTCGGATCCGTTTTCTCGGCAGTACGGGCATTTCCGGCGGGTAGACATCGTCTAAGATCATCGTGGAATCTTCCATGGAACAATCTTCCTCCGGGACAGGCTCGCCCGGCCGCAGCGGCGGCATTCCTTCCGGCGCCGCAGTCTCGGCTGCCTCGTTTTCCAAATTGTCAACGGTTTCCATGACCCGCCTCCTTTCCCGTGTTTTCTCCGTACAGTATACCACATTTTTTGCGCCGCGCCAAGAGGAAACGGGCGCTTAAAGCAATCTTAAACATTCCGTTAATTTTGGGCATCCGCTGTTGCATTCGCCGCTTTTTGCAATATAATAATTGAGGAATCTCTGAATAAATCGTCTGCGGCTGTGAGCGGATCTTTTCCGCCCACTCTTCGGTGCTGAAAACGGGAAATACATACAGTATT
>DJNI01000019.1:0-19145 GCA_002436765.1 Clostridiales bacterium UBA6468 | reverse complement strand
GATTTAATCAGAGGTTCCCTAATAAGCATTTCTCTTAGCAAAGGTGATTATTATGAATGGGATCAGCAGCTGGCTCCGGCAGCTTTCCGCGAAGCTCTCGGCGGGACTGCGCAGCTTTATGGTCGGGCGTTACGGTACCGACCGGCTGAATATGGTAATTCTGTGCGCGGGTCTGTTTTGCAGCCTGCTGTCGGTGTGGGTCACGGCGATGCCGGCGAATATCGTTTTCTGGGCGCTGAGCTACGGCCTGATGATCTGGGCAATTTTCCGCACCCTGTCCCGGAACACCTACAGGCGGTATCAGGAAAACCGGAAATTCCTCCAGTTTTTTACCCGCCTGAAGGATAGACGGAACCGCTATTTTGACTGCCCCAAATGCCGCCAGATGGTGCGCGTCCCCAGAGGAAAGGGAAAGATCGCCATCACCTGCCCCCGGTGTAAAGAGAAGTTTATCCGAAAAACCTGACAGACAATGGCCGCCGCAAAGCTGAGCTTTGCGGCGGCTTGTGCTTTTCCGTCATGACGCAAACAATTCCTCCACCGTGGCGAAGCGGTAGCCCTCTTCTTCCCACTTTGTCAGCAGCTCGTCGAGAATTTCTGCGTTGGTTCTGGAGGTGGAGTGCAGCAGTACCACCGCGCCGGGGTGGGTCCTCGGCAGCAGCTTGGCGAAGGCCTGTTCCCGGGTGGGCTGGGCGTCGTTGTTCCAGTCCACGTAGGCAAGGCTCCAGAAAACCGTCCGGTAGCCCAGCTCCCGGGCCATGCGCAGGTTCTCCTCACTGTATATTCCCTGGGGCGGGCGGTAGTATTTGGGCATGTCCTGACCGGTGGTGTCCTTGTACAGCGTCTCCAAATCCTGCAGTTCCTTCGTGAACGCCGCTTTGTCGGATATTTTGCTCATATCGTAGTGGTGCATGGTGTGGTTGCCTACGATATGCCCTTCCTCCGTCATCCGGCGCACCAGATCGGCGTTTTTCTCGATGTAGTTGCCCACGAGGAAAAAGGCGGCCTTGACGTTGTGCTTTTGCAGGGCGTCCAGTATTTTCTCCGTGCAGCCGTTTTCGTAGCCCGCGTCAAAGGTCAGGTACAGCACCTTTTCCGACGTATTGCCAATGTACGCGGCGTCGTACCGCTTCAGCTGGTCGATTCCGGCGTTGCCGATGGGCGGCGCGCCCTCCTGACGGAAGCTTAAGCCCCAGGAGCCGGTGGGCAGCGAGCTGCCCGAAAAAATCCCAACCGCCGTCACCGCCGCCGCGGTCAGCGCCGCCAATAAGATCAATAAATCCCGCTTTCGCAAAAACATCCCCTCCCTGGGACATCCTATGCCCTGGGGAGGGGATGTATTCCGTTACTGTCCGCCGTGGAGGTACTTGTAATCCCAGTCCAGATCGAACAGCTTGTTGCCTTTTTCCATGGGGCAGCCGGTGTACAGGTCGTCCGCCAGCTCCCGCAGGACTTCCGCAGGCTCCAGGCACTCGATATAGAAGTCCGGCAGGGCTTCCTCCCCCAGCCGCGCCCCCAGAATGGCGCCGGTGACGGCGCCCACGGCGGCGCTGCGGCCGGAGTGGTTCACCGCCGCGATCATGGCGCTGTCAAAGTCGGCGGAGTTGGTCAGGCAGGTGTAAACGGCTCCGGCAAGCACCTGGGCGGCGCTGTCGCAGCCCAAACGCTCCATCACGTCCACGGCTCTGAGATTGGGGGATTCCGAGTAGGTGATGGCGTGGCGCACCAATGTGGCGACCTCAAACGCCTGACTGTACTGGTGGCCGAACTGCTCCTTCACGGCCTCCACGGCCTCCACCACCAGCCGTTTCAGGGGCAGATGGGGCTGACGGATGAGACGGCTCATGATGTGCGACAGTACCGCCCCGGAAAGAAACGCCGAAGGGCTTCCCTGGGTCAGCGCCACCGCTTCCGCCCCCAGCAGGTCGATCTCATGCTGGTCGGTGCGATCCTCGTGGAAGAACAGTCCCACGCCGATGGCGGTGGTGATGCCGCCGGGGCCGTCATAATTGTTGGCGGGGGTTTCGGGGGTTCCCAGGGCGGGACGGCTGAGGGTGTCCAGCATTCGGGTATCCATGCAGTGGCGGCGGCACAGCTCGGCTTTCCGCAGAAGCCAGCAGTAATTCCGGGTGGGGCGTCCCCACGGGCGCTGAGAGGCAGCCCATTCCCGGCTGCTCATGCCCACGTATTTGATGAATGGCGCCATTTTCCCCAGCATCTGCCCCCGGGTCAGGCCGAACAGCAAGCCGTTGCAGGTAAATGCCGCCAGCTGGGTATAGGAGGTGACGTCGGCATAGCCGTTGACCAGATCGTAGCCCAGCAGGCCGTTGGGGCCGTAGTCCTCCTGAATCTCCTGCCAGCTGCGGTTGTCCACGGTGTATCCCATGGCGTCCCCCACTGCCAGTCCCAGCAGGCACCCACGGTATGACGACTGCGAAACGGCCATATCTGTCCCTCCCCCGCAAATATCTTCTTCCGCCTATTATACCCTCCGCCCACGGAAAAGGCAAGGGAAATCTATGTCCATTCTTGAGCTATCGCCGCCAGCGCCGCGTCCAGACGTTCTTCTTTCATGCCGGAGTAGTTGATTACCAGACAGTGTAAGTCCTCCGATTGGTCGTGGTAGTAGCTGCTCAAGGCTCTGACCCGAATGCCCAGCGCCGCTAATCTGTCCGTCAGCGCCTGATCGGAGAGGGGCGTGTCAACCTTCAGCAGAAAATGCAGCCCCGCGTCCTGTTCCTGAATGGTCAATTTGCCCGAAAAGCTGCAATTTTCCAGCAGGGAAACCACGGTGTTCCGGCGGTTTTTGTAGAATTTCCGCATTCGGTTGATGTGCTTTTCAAAGAAGCCCCGGCTTAAAAAGCGCGCCAGCGTGTATTGCTCAAAGCTGGGGACGGTGCAGCTGTAGAACCCCAGCTTCTGCTGGAACGCCGCCATCAGTCCTGCGGGCAGCACCATGTAGCTGATTCGGATGGAGGGCGCAAGGCTCTTGGAGAAGCTGTTCATGTAGATCACCCGCCCGCCGTCGTCCAGGGACTGCATGGCAGGCACAGGGTGGGCGTCGAAACGAAATTCCGAGTCGTAGTCGTCCTCGATGATCCATTTTTCGCCCCCATTTGCCCAGTCCAGCAGCTCCCGTCTCCGGCTCACCGGGGTGACGATGCCGGTGGGAAAGTGGTGGGAGGGGGAAATGTGCAGCACGTCGGCGCCGGCGAGACTCTCCGGGAGAACGCCCCGGTCGTCCATGGCGGCGCTGACGGTCTGAACGCCCCCGGCGGCGTAGATTTTCCGGATTTTCCCGTAGCCCGGTTCCTCCACGGCGTAGACCTTCTCCCGCCCCAGCAGCTGAATCAGGAGATTGTACAGAAAGTCCGTTCCCGCGCCGATCAGGATGTTTTCCGGATCCACCCGCATGCCCCGGAAGGCCGCCAGATGCCCGGCAATGGCCTGCCGCAGCTCCGGGACGCCCCGGTTGGGCAGGGGCGCGAGAAGCGCTTCCCCAAAGTCCAGCATCACCTCCCGCTGCAACCGCGACCAGACGGAGAAGGGAAACTGCTCCGTGCCGTTGGCGGTCAGGTCAAGAAGGCATGGCGCATCCTCCTTCTGGCGGCGCGCCGGTGCGGCGGGCACCGGGTTGCGGCGCTCCACCGTCTCCACGAAATAGCCCACCTTCTCCTTTGAGCAGATGTAGCCCTCGGACAGCAGCTGGCTGTAGGCGGCCTCCACGGTGATTTTGCTGATCTCCAAATTTTCCGCCAGCGCCCGTTTGGAGGGCAGCTTTTCCCCGGGACGCAGCGCCCCGGACAGAATATCCCCCCGGATGCAGCGGTAAAGCGCTTCGTACAGGGGAACACCCGGGGTTTTTTTCAGCTCGTAGGTTAACATAACTTTTTCTCCTTGGGTGGGGGGAATTGAGATAACGGACGGTTAGGCTTCTTTCAACAAATTGGAAGTTGTTTTGCCAGCCTGCTGAATCCGCGAAATAAATAACGCAGAAGTTGGTCAAGTCCTCTCACGCCTTTTCCCTGCGGAAAACCCGGCGGAAAATCTTTTCGCCCCAGTCGAACAGGCGCTGCATGGCGAAAAATACCGTGGGCGTCATGAGCAGCAGCGTCAGCATCAGAAGCTTCGTCTGCACCGTGCCGGAACGCAGCTCGAACAGCTCCCCAAGGCAGGTGAACACCACGACAAGACACACCAGCATCCCACCCCACACGACGCGGCGGAACGCCCCGAAGGGCTTACACACCTGAAACAGCACCATCATGCCCACCACCGCGAGAATGCCCGCGCACACCGTGGCGATGGACGCCGCCGGGAGGTCAAAAACCACCATAAACGCCTGACACACCAGCACGGCAAACACGTTGGTCAGCCCGCCGGGGAACGCCCGGCGCAGAACCCCCCGGAGAAAATGTCCGGTCACCCGGTCGTAGTTCGGCTCCATGGCGAGAAAGAACGAGGGAATGCCGATGGTCAGCGCGGAGATCACGGTCAGGTGCATGGGCTGCAAGGGGTACGGCCAGTCCGTGAACAGGGAGATCACCGACAGAAACAGGGAGAAAATATTCTTCACAAGAAACAGCGTCGCCGCTCTCTGGATGTTGTTGATGACCCGCCGCCCCTCCGCGACGATGCCGGGCATGGCGGCAAAATCGTTGTTCAGCAGCACGAGACTGCCCAGCTGGCTGGCGGCCTGGGCACCGGAGCTGAAGGCAATGGAGCAGTCCGCCTGCTTCATGGCAAGCAGATCGTTGACGCCGTCGCCGGTCATGGCGACCGTGTGGCCCTGCTTTTGCAGCGCCGCCACCAGACGGCGCTTCTTTTCCGGCGTCACCCGGCCGAAAACCGTGGTTTCCGACACCGCCCGGGAAAAATCCTCGTCGGTTTCCAGCCCGGTGGTGTCAATATAGCGCTCCGCGCCGGGAATGCCCGCCCGGGCGGCGATCAGGCTGGCGGTGTGGGGATTGTCGCCGGATATGACCTTCACGGTCACGCCCTGACGGTCAAAATAGCCGAAGGTCTCCGCCGCCTGCTCCCGGATGCGGCCGCTGAGCAGAATCAGGGCAAGGGGCGTCACCAATGCCGGGTCCAATGCGCCGGGGACGGGGTCGCCGTCGTACCGGGCGGCCAGCAGCACCCGGCAGCCTTGCTCCGCCCAGCCGTCTACGGTGTCCCGGTATTCTTCATACCGCTGTGCCAGAATGAATTCCGGCGCGCCCACCAGAAACGCGCCCTGCCCCGCGAACACCGCCCCGCTCCACTTGGTCTCCGGGGAGAAGGGGATGCGCTTTTCGCAGACCCAGTCGGTTTCGCCGTCAAACAGCTCGTGAATGGCTCTGCCCGTGGCGTTGTCCGGCGACCACGCGCCGTACATGGCGGTGAGGACGGCTTCCAGATATTCAGGATTCCCGTCAGACAGGGGAACGACGTTTTCCACCTCCATATCCGGCTCGGTGATGGTGCCGGTCTTGTCCACGCACAGCACGTCCACCCGCGCCAGGGTCTCGATGCAGTTCATGTCCTGCACCAGCACCTTTTTCCGGCTCAGCTTCACCGCCGACGCGGCCATGGCGATGGAGGTCAGCAGATACAGCCCCTCGGGGATCATCCCCACCAGCGCCGCGACGGTTCCCTCCACGCTGCTTTCCAGCCCCAGCTTCAGGACGCAGAACTCCTGATAGAACAGGATAATGCCCACCGGCACCAGCGCAATGCCCACGAAAAGGATCAGTCTGTCCAGAGAGCGCATCATTTCCGATTTTTTCCCGCCGGGGTTTTTCTGGGCTTCCCGGGAAAGCCGGGCGGCGAAGGAATCCCCGCCCACGGCAGTAAGCTGCACCCGCCCCCGGCCGGAAAGAATGGCCGAGCCGGATTTGACTTCATCCCCGGGGTTTTTCGTCACCGCGTCGGCCTCGCCGGTGAGCAGCGACTCGTCCACCCACATTTCCCCGCTGCGCAGGATTCCGTCGGCGGGGAGGGTGTCGCCGGAGGCAAATTCGGCGATGTCGTCCTTGACGATGGCCTCCGGGGAAATCTCCTGCCGCGCACCGCTGCGGATGACGGTTACGGGGCGTTCCGCCACCAGCGTCAGCCGCTCCACCGCCCGTTTGGCGCGGATCTCCTGAATGATGCCGATGACGGTATTGATCACCGCCACCACCAGAAAGCCCATGTTCAGGATGCTGGAGCCGCCGATGATGAGCATCACGGCCAGAACCGCGAAAATCAGGTTAAAAAAGGTGAAGCAGTGGGTCAGAACGATTTCTTTTTCGCTTTTGCCGGAATAGGCCGGCTTTCCCGCGGGGGTGCGGGACTGAACCTGCTGCCCGGTCAGCCCCAGCGCCGGGTCGATTTCCGGTATCCAATCTCTTTCTTCCATGGAGCGTGCCTCCTGATTATTGTTCGGTGACGGGGAATCCGGCGGTCTTGTCCCAGATGAGAAGCAAGCTGCCGTCCTTCACCGAAATGTGCGCCGGTTCGCCGGTAAAGTGGTTGCTGACGCCTAAGGGAAAGCCGCTGGTAAGTACGCCGTTTTCCAGAGCGTAATACAGTCCCCGCTCCGTCACGCCATGGGCGTCCGCACCCATGCAGAAGACGGACAGATTGCCGCCCAGCCCCGCCGGGAAGGCAATGCTGCCATTTTTAACGACAGTGACGATCGACCGGTTGCCTACGAGATAGCCCACGCCGCCCCGGTCGGCGAGAAATTGCAGCGTCTGGAAATTGGCCACGGTGTGGTCAAGCCGGGGGCCGTCCAGGCTTCCGTAGAGCAGAAATTCCCGATACCCCAGCTCCAGCCCCCGGCGAACGGCGAGCATGGCGTCGGTATCGTCCTTTTCCACCGGGAACACCTCGGCTCCCGGCGGGGTGAAGCCCAGAGAGTCAAAGTCGCCGATGATCTCGTTCGGCTCGATTCCCAGCTTCCGGGTATGCTTCAGGCCGCCGTCGGCGGCGAGGATGTAGTCGTCTTCCTCCAGCGGCCGCGCCGGCGCGTCAAACTCCCCGGCGCAGAAAATCACACAGCAGCCCATCGTTTCCCCTCCTGTTTTCTCTATTCTACCACATTTCGCCGCAAAGAAAAGGGGCGGGGGTGTAAACAGTTCTTTAATTTTGCGCCGCTGTGTGGTATGATGTAGGAACTCTGTGAATCGAGGTTATGGCAATGGACTACACAAACCGTTTTTCCGGAAAGGGCGAGATCTACGCAAAAGCCCGGCCAAAATACGCCGCCGGACTTTTTGATTACCTGCAAAACACCATGGGCATTCCCGCGGGAAGCGTCTTTGCGGACGTCGGCGCGGGTACGGGGATTTTTGCGGGGCAGCTGCTGGACTGCGGATACAAAGTTTTCGCCGTGGAGCCGAACGCCGATATGCGCAGGAAGGCCGAGGAAAAGCTCTCCCCAAACCACAATTTTGTTTCCGTGATTGGCAGCGACGGCAGTATGAACCTGCCAGATAAATCCGTGGACTATGTCACCGCCGCGCAGGCATTCCACTGGTTCGACGCCGACGCCTTCCGCCGCGAATGCCGGCGGGTACTGAAGCCGGGCGGGAAGGTCATGCTTGTCTACAATGCCCGGGACGTAAAAGCGGACTGCACAAAGGCGCTGGCAAGCCTGCACAGTCGGTACAATCCCGAATTTCACGGATTTTCCAACGGTATGAGCCACGAAAAGTGCGTGAATTTCTTTATGGGAACCTGCGATGTATTCCGCGCCGACAATACGCAGGTGTATGACCGGCAGGGTTATGTCAACCGAGTGCTGTCCTCGTCCTACGCTCTGAAGGAGGACGATGCCAGATACGCGGAATACCTGAAAGACATCAACAAAATTTTCGACAGGTTTTCGGTGAATGGTTTCATTTCCATACCCACCGAAACGGTTGCCTATATCGGCACGGTTTAACGAAGCGGCGTGACCGCAGCCGAAGACGATTTAATCAAAGGTTCCCGAATAAATGCGGAGAGATCTGACCGCATGGAAATGCCCGCCGCAAACCGCTCCTGTTGAATTTTTACATGATACGCGCAATCAAGCGAAAAAATGCCCCCACATTGGGGCGATTTATGATAAATTTCAAAATCGCCGCTGGCGGTCGGAAATTTGAGTGTCCACCTATCCCCCCGGGGGGCTTCTCAAAACGTCAAAAGGGGGATACAATATCGGAAAAACAACCCGGGAGAGAACACCATGGAAAACTGCGCCATTGAAGACAGAGTTGTACGCTACTGGACGATACGGTCCCACGACTTTGGAGCCGTGCGAAAAAACGAGCTGGGCAGCATCATGGGGCGGCGCTGGCAGGAGGAGCTGGAAGCCCGGCTGCCCAAAAAGTCGCCGCTGAACATTCTGGACGTGGGCACCGGCACCGGATTTTTTGCCATCCTCATGGCGCAGCTGGGGCATAAGGTGACGGGCATCGACCTGACCCCCGCCATGCTGGAGGAAGCCGCCGCCATGGCGGCGAGCCTTGGGCTGGACATTGCCTTCCGGCATATGGATGCCCAGCAGCTGGATTTCCCGGAGGGCACTTTCGACGTGGTGCTCAGCCGGAATCTGACCTGGACGCTGCCGGAGCCGGAGAAAGCTTACGCCCAGTGGCACAGGGTGCTGAAACCGGGCGGACTGCTCCTGAATTTCGACGCGGACTACGCGGCAAATGTGCGCAGCGAAAGCACCCAGAACTGCTCCGTAGCGCCGGACAGCCCCTACGGCCACGTGGGCATGACGGAGGCGCTGGTGGAGGAAAACAACGCCATCACCCTGGCGCTGGACGTGGGGCAGAAGCGCCCCGCATGGGATGAAGCGGTGCTGAAAAAGGTCGGGTTTTCCCACTGCCGGACGGACCTGACGGTAGGCCGGCGGGTGCTGGGGGCGGCCGACCTGGTTCACGCGCCCATGTTCGGCGTGTTTGCGCAAAAATGATTTCAAATGCCGCGGGGCTTTTCAGCCCCGCGGCGTGATTTCCCTATTTCCCATAAATTTTTATCGATTTACAACCCCCCGGGGGGCTTCCGGCACCCTTTTTCCTGTGCTAATATGTCTATACAAACACAAGTTCCCAAAATTCCCGCTACTACACTGACAGTTGGCTGGGTTCAGGAGGATTTCATATGAACCGGTTTGCTACTTATGAGGAAGAAAATATCCACTACTGGACCCGCCGCGCCCCCGGTTACTCCGGCGTAAATCAGGAGGAACTGGCGACAGATCAGAAGCGGGTCTGGGGACGCACCATTCAGGAACGGATCGCCGCCCGTTTTCCGGGGCGGAAGCCCGGCTCCATCCGGGTGCTGGACGTGGGTACGGGGCCGGGCTTTTTCGCCATTATTCTGGCGAGAATGGGCTATCAGGTGACCGCCGTGGACTATACCGCCTCCATGCTGGAGGAAGCCCGGCGCAACGCGGGCGCCCTCGCGGACAAGATCGACTTTCTCCGGATGAACGCCGAAGAACTGATGTTTGCGGATCACAGCTTTGACGTGCTGGTCACCCGGAACGTGACCTGGAATCTCCATGACCCGGAGAAGGCCTACGGCCACTGGACGCGGGTTCTCGCTCCCGGCGGGCTGCTGCTGAACTTCGACGCCAACTGGTACCGGTATCTGTGGGACGAAGAGGCGGAGCTGGGTCACAAGCGGGATCGGGAGAATCTGGCCGTCTCCGACGTGCGGGACGAAAACGCCGGAACGGACGTGGACGCCATGGAGGCCATTGCCCGGAAGACCCCCCTGTCCCGGCAGCACCGTCCCCAGTGGGACTTGCGTGTCCTCGGCCGCTTCGGCATTCAGGCCAGCGCCGACGAAACCATCTGGCAGCGGGTCTGGACGAAGGAGGAACGCATCAACAACGCCTCCACGCCCATGTTCCTGATTGAAGGACGGAAGGCGGGTCTGCTGGAAAGCTAAGAAGGCGTGAGCTTTCTAAAGGGGATATCAAATTTTGAACAAATATATCGGCAAGCGCTTTTTGCAGCTGATCCCGGTGCTGCTGGGTATTACCTTTCTGTCCTTTGCCATGATGCGCGCCGCGGGCAGCGACGCCATTACCGAGCTGTACGGCGACAAGGGCGCGGTCGCCCAGGAGATCATTGACGCCAAACGGGCGGAGCTGGGGCTTGACCAGCCGTTTCTGACGCAATATGGCGTCTGGCTGAAAGGGCTGCTGACCGGGGATATGGGCGTCAGCTACGTTTCCGGGAAGGATGTATTCGGGACGTTTGTGTCCAAGCTTCCGGCGACGCTGCTGCTGACGGCGCTCTCCATCGGGGCGACGGTGGTCATTTCCATCCCCCTGGGCATCTGGGCGGCGGTGAAGCACGACAGGTTCACAGACTATTTTCTGCGGTTTTTCAGCTTTATCGGCAACAGCCTGCCAAACTTTTTTGTGGCGCTGCTGCTGATGCAGCTGTTTTCCATCAAGTGGAAGCTGCTGCCCGTGATTTCCGGCGGGACGACGGTGCAAGGCGCGATCCTCCCCACCCTGACCCTGGCCATTGCCATGTCCGCCAAGTACATGCGGCAGGTCAGAGCCGCGGTGCTGGAGGAGCTGAACAAGGACTACGTTCTCGGTGCAGCAGCAAGAGGCGTGCGCGGGTGGGTGATCCTGTGGAAAAGCGTCTTAAAATCCGCCATGCTCACCATTCTGACCCTGCTGGCGCTGTCCATCGGCAGCCTGCTCGGCGGCACGGCCATTATTGAAAGCATTTTCATGTGGGACGGCGTGGGCAAGCTTGCGGTGGACGCCATCACCATGCGGGACTACCCCCTCATTCAGGCCTACGTGGTCTGGATGGCGATCATCTATGTGCTGGTGAATCTGGTTACGGACATCCTCTACCACGTCCTTGACCCAAGGATCCGACTGGGGGTGCAGGCAGAATGAAGAGCGTGACGAACCCCATTGTCGCAGTCAGGCGAAATACGGTGAAAGCCCGCCTCATTCTTTTTTCCGCCCTGGCCATCGCCCTGATTTTTTGCTCCCTCTTTTCGGAGTACCTGACGCCCTATGACCCGTACCTCCAGAATCTGGACATCGCCAAGCAGGCGCCTACCAAAGCCCACCCTCTGGGGACGGACCGGTACGGACGGGATATGCTGTCCCGGGTCATTGCCGGAAGCCGGGCGAGTATTTTCTCCACGCTTCTGCTGGTGGCTGTCATCACGACCCTGGGTACGGCGGTGGGCGTGACCTGCGGCTGGGTCGGCGGTTTGACCGATACGGTGCTGATGCGCGTTTCCGACGTGTTTCTGGCCTTCCCCGGTCTGGTGTTCGCCCTGGCGGTGGCGGGGGTGCTGGGGGGCGGACTGCAAAACGCCATTATCGCCCTGGCGGCGATCTCCTGGCCGAAATATGCCCGGATCGCCCGGAGCCAGACCCTTTCTCAAAAAGAAGCCCAATGGATGAAGGCCGTCCGGCTGTCCGGCAGCGGCACGATAAAGATCATCTTCAAGCACATTCTGCCCAACATCATCGGCTCCATCCTGGTCACGGCCATGCTGGACATCGGGACGATGATGATGGAGCTGGCGGCGCTGAGCTTTCTGGGGCTGGGCGCAAAGCCGCCGATCCCGGAGTGGGGCAGCATGATGAGCGACACCCGAAGCCTCATGACCACCTCCCCGTGGATCACCTTCAGCCCCGGCATCGCCATTTTCCTTTCGGTGATGATCTTCAATCTTCTGGGGGATACCATCCGGGACTACGCAGACCCCAAAAGCCGGAGGTAACCATGGAAACCTTACTGAGATACGAGCATGTTAGCATCGCCTATCTGGGGCAGCCCGCCGTGGAGGATGTGAGCTTTCATCTGTCCCCCGGCGAAATCCTGGGCATTGTGGGGGAAAGCGGCAGCGGCAAATCCACCTTAATCAAAGCGGCCATGGGTCTGCTCGGCAGCGAAGGCCGGGTCACCGGGGGCAATATTTGGTATAAAGGGGAAAATCTCACCACACTTTCCCCGAAGGAGTTACGCAAGCTCTGCGGCCCGGAGCTGGGCTATATCTTCCAGAGCGCGGGCAGCGCCTTCTGCCCCATCCGCACGGTGGGGGCGCAGCTGTACGAGGCCATGGGGGAGCATGGCAGAATCTCCAAGGCGGTGTTTGAAGAACGCGCGCTGGACATGCTCGCCAGGCTGGGCTTTGAAGACGGGAAACGGATTCTCAAAAGCTACCCCTTCGAGCTTTCCGGCGGAATGCAGCAGCGGGTGGGCATTGCCGCCGCCATGCTGCTGAAACCCAGCGTTCTGCTTGCGGACGAACCGACCTCCGCGCTGGACGTGACCTTGCAGAAGCAGGTGGTGGAGGAAATGCGGATGGTGCGGGACACCTTCGGCACCGCCATCGTCCTGGTCGCCCACAATCTGGGCGTCATCGGCGCCATGGCCGACAATGTGCTGGTGCTGAAAGACGGAAAGACCGTGGAATACGGAAAAACCGGGGATGTTCTGACGAATCCCCAGGCAGACTATACCAGAGCGCTCCTTGCGGCCGTGCCCCGGCTCCGGAGGTGAAGACATGGAACCGATCCTGAAAGTCAGCGGCCTGACCAAAACCTTCTCCCGGCAGAGGCAGGCGGACTTTACCGCCGTGAAAAATATCAGCTTCGAGCTGTTCCCCGGCGAGTGTCTCGCCATCATCGGGGAAAGCGGCAGCGGCAAAACCACCGCCGTCAACATGATCGCCCGTCTGGTGGACGTGACCTCCGGCTCCGTTTTTCTGGACGGCGAGGACATCACCCACCTGAAAGGCAAGGCGCTGCGGGAGGTTTACAAAACCATGCAGATGGTTTTCCAGACCCCGGCGGACTCCTTTGACCCCCGCCGCACTTTGGGCGACGGCGTCGGCGAAAGTCTGCGAAACGCCGGACTTTCCCAAAAAGAGACCCGGAAAAAAGTGGAAGCCCTCCTGAAAGACTGCGGCCTGCCCCCGGAATATGCCGGACGCTACCCCCATCAGGTCAGCGGCGGGCAGTGCCAGCGGGCGGCGATCGCCCGGGCACTGGCCATCGCGCCCCGGCTCCTGATCTGCGACGAGATCACCTCCGCGCTGGATGTGACGGTGCAGAAGGAAATTCTGGAGCTGCTGAACGCCCTGAGAACCCAACAGGGGCGCGGCCTCTCCATTCTCTTCATCTCCCACGACATTTCTCTGGTGCAGCAGTTCTGCGACCGGGTACTGGTGATGTACCATGGCGAAATTGTGGAAGAAGGCACCCCGGATGAAGTCATCCGCAATCCCCAGAACGATTACACCAAGCGCCTGATTGACAGCGTACTGTAATGATGTTATGCCGTGACGTCCGGCAGGACATAAATAACCGAACACGAAAGGAATCACAAAAAATCATGAGAAAACTGATTTCTCTCCTGCTGACCGTCTGTCTGGCAGCCGCACTGCTGACCGGCTGCGGCAGTTCCGGCAACGGCACGGCGCAAACCAAGAAAACCATGGTCATCGGCGACACCACCTTCAATTCCGAAAACTGGGAGGAAACCGTTGACCCCCACCGCACCTACAACGGCTGGGCCTGCATCCGCTACGGCATCGGGGAAACCCTGGTGCACTATACCGACGCCATGGACTTAGAGCCCTGGCTGGCCACCGACTGGACAAACGACGGCGACTGCACCTGGACGATCACCCTCCGCAGCGGCGTGAAATTCTCCTCCGGCCGGGACATGGACGGCGAAGCCGTGAAGCAGTGCCTGACCCATCTGCTGGAAAATCACGACCGCGCTCCCAGCGACACAAAAATCGTGGACGTGACCGCCGACGGTCAGGTATTGACCGTCATCACCAGCGAACCCAATCCCGCCCTGATGAACTATCTGGGCGACCCCTACGGCTGCATCATCGATGTGGACGCGTCCGATTTTGAAAACGGCATCGTGGCCGGTACCGGCCCCTACGTCGTAAAGGAGCTGGTCACGGACGACCACCTGACCCTGATTCCCAACACCCAGTATTGGAACGGCACGCCCAAACTGGACGAGCTGACCATCCGCACCCTTTCTAACGGCGACACCCTGTCCGCCGCCCTGCAGGCCGGGGACATCGACGCCGCCTACGGCATGGCCTATGAGGCCTACCCCAACTTTGAAAACGGCGGCTATCAGTTCTCCGCCATCCAGACCTCCCGCGCCTTCTTCGGCTCCATGAACATGACCAGCCCCATCATGCAGGACGCCGCCGTCCGCAGGGCCATCGCCATGGGCATCAACAAGGAGGGCTTCGTGAAGACCCTCTTGGACGGCCACGGCGTCGCGGCTACCGGCGCCTTCCCCGACGGCTTCTCCACCTTCGGCGGTGAAAATGTCAAAGCCGAAGCCTACGACCCCGCCGGTGCCAGGGCGGTTCTGGAAAACGCGGGCTGGGTGGATTCCGACGGCGACGGCATCCGGGAAAAGGACGGCGTGAAGCTGACCGTCCGCTGGCTGACCTACCCCTCCCGTCAGGAGCTGCCCCTGCTGGCCGAGTCCGCCCAGGCGTCTCTCAAGGAGATCGGCATTGACGTGGACATCAACTGCACCGCAAACCGCCGGGAATTTCTGGCGGACATGAGCAGCTGGGATATTTACGCCTCCGCGCTGGTGACCGCCCCCTCCGGCGACCCCCAGTATTTCTTCACCACCTCCTGCATCCCCGGCATGAGCTATAACTTCGGCGCTTATGACAACCCGGAGGTCACGGCGCTGATCGAGCAGCTGTCAAAGGAATTTGACCCCGCCAAACGAGGTGAGCTGGCGGTGACGCTTCAGCAGATGATTCTGGACGACAACGCCTACGTCTTCTGCTCCTTCCTGCAAATGAATATGATCTCCAGGGAAAACGTGAAAAACTACACCGCCCACGCCTGCGATTACTACCAGGTCACGGTTGACTTAGACATCACCTAAAAGAAACCTCTCGACGATTGCCTCCCTTTGTGGTACAATACCCGCAAAGGGAGGTTTTCCTATGGCCGCAGAACAGCCGAACAATATAAAGAAGCCCCTGTGCGTAGGACTGCTTGCCCACGTGGACGCGGGGAAGACCACGCTCAGCGAGGCGATGCTCTATGAAGCCGGGGCGCGGCGCACCCTGGGGCGGGTCGATCATCAGGACGCATTCTTAGATACCCACGCCCTGGAACGCGCCAGGGGCATCACCATTTTTTCCAAACAGGCGCTGCTGGAAACGGAGCACCGCGCCGTCACCCTGGTGGATACCCCCGGGCATGTGGACTTTTCCGCCGAAGCCGAGCGCATTATGCCGGTGCTGGACTGCGCCGTGCTGGTCATCAGCGGCACCGACGGCGTGCAGGCTCACACCCTGACCCTCTGGCGGCTGCTGGAACGCTATCAGGTGCCGGCGTTTCTGTTCCTCAACAAAATGGACCTGCCCGGAATGGGGAAGGAGAAGCTGCTGGCCGAGCTGCGGCAGCAGCTCAGCCCCGCCTGTGCGGATTTTACCGCATCCCCGGAGGAGATCGCGGAAAACGCCGCCATGTGCGACGAAGCGCTGCTGGAAAATTATCTGGAAACCGGCGGCGTTACGGAAGGAAATCTCCGGGCGCTGATCGCAGGGCGGAAGCTGTTCCCCTGCTGCTTCGGCTCTGCCCTCAAGCTGGAGGGCGTGGGGACGCTGCTGGATATTCTGGACAAATACGCCCCGGAAACGGCCTATCCCGGCGAATTTGCCGCGAAAGTCTATAAAATTTCCCGTGACCCCCAGGGAAATCGCCTGACCTGGCTGAAGGTCACGGGCGGCAGCCTGAAGGTTCGCTCTGTTTTGTGTTATGTAAACCAGAAGAACGAACCGCGGAAGGAAAAAATCGTGCAGCTGCGGCGGTACTCCGCCGACAAATTCACCGCCCCGGAGGAGGTTTCCGCCGGGCAGCTGGCTGCGGTGACGGGACTTTCCGAAACCTACGCGGGACAGTCCCTGGGGGCGGAACCGGCGGGGCAGCCCTATGTACTGGAGCCGGTCATGACATACCGGGTGAACCTTCCCGGAAGCGCCGACCCGGCGCAGGTACTGCCCAAGCTGCGGCAGCTGGAAGAGGAAGAACCCCAGCTGCACCTGCTCTGGGAAAACGGCCAGATCCACATACAGATGATGGGTCGGGTGCAGCAGGAGATCTTCCGCAGTCTGGTGCGGCAGCGCTTCGGTCTGGACTTGACCCTCAGCGATCAGCGAATTTTTTATAAGGAAACCATCGAAAACACGGTGGAGGGCGTCGGGCATTTTGAACCCCTGCGCCACTATGCCGAGGTGCATCTGCTGCTGGAGCCGCTGCCCGCCGGCAGCGGGCTGGTATTCGACACCGTGTGCCCCACGGACGTGCTGGACGTCAATTACCAGCGGCTGATCCTGACCCATCTGGAAGAAAAAGTCCACCGGGGCGTCCTGGTGGGCGGGCCGATCACGGATATGAAGATCACCCTGCTGGTGGGCAAGGCGCACTTAAAGCACACCGAAGGCGGGGACTTCCGTCAGGCGACCTACCGGGCAGTCCGTCAGGGGCTGATGCAGGCGAAGTCCGTTTTGCTGGAACCATGGTACGAATTCTGCCTGACCATGCCCACGGAGCAGATCGGCCGCGCCATTACGGATATCCGCGCCATGGGCGGCGAATTCGACGCGCCGGAAGCCGCCGGTGCGCTGTCCACGCTGAAAGGACTGGTCCCCGCATCGGAGATCAAAGACTACGCCGATACCCTGGCAGCCTACACCCAGGGGCTTGGCCGAATGCAGCTGACCCTCCACGGCTACGCCCCCTGCCACAATACCGACGCTGTCGTTGCGGAGATTGGATACGACCCGGAGGCCGACCCGGCCAACACCCCGGACTCCGTCTTCTGCGCCCACGGGGCGGGCTTCACCGTCAAGTGGAACCAGGTAAAGGACTACATGCACTTAGAAAGCGGCCTGAAGGAGAAAAAAGCCCCCCAGATTATCACCCGCAACGTCCGGCTGGACGACAAAGAGCTGGAACAGATCATGGAGCGGGAGTTCGGCCCCATCCGCCGCCCCGTCTACGGCGTCTCCAACCGTCCGGCGGCTGACGACGTCACCATCCGGACGCCCCGGCAGAAGTATATCATCGTGGACGGCTACAACGTGATCTTCGCGTGGGAGGACTTGGCGGCGCAGGCAAAGGACGATCTGGACGCCGCCCGGCGGCAGCTGTGCGACCGGCTTTCCAGCTACGCGGGCTTCACCAAGTGCCGTCTGGTGGTGGTATTTGACGGCTACAAGCAGAAGGGCAACCCCGGCGAAAAGAGCCGGTTCCACAACATCCAGGTGGTTTACACCAAAGAAGGCCAGACCGCCGACGCCTACATCGAAGCGCTGGCTCACGAGATCGGCCGGGACTACGCCGTGCGGGTGGCGTCCTCCGACGGACTGGTGCAGCTGTCCTCCCTCGGAAGCGGCGTTCTGCGGATGTCCGTCCGGGAGCTTCACGAGGAAGTGGAAGCGGCAAGGGCGGAAATGCGGAAGCACTATCGGAAATAAAATATAAGTTTTGGTAAAGAAATGTCTTCCATTTTCCGAAAAAATCCTGTATAATGACAGTATCAATATTGCCGGGAGGTATTGCCATGCTCCAGACAGCCCATTCTGACGACCCCAATGTACAGGAAAAGATCGACAAAATGGCCAAGCACGACCGGAAGACCGAGCATTTTTTCCGCTGGGCGCTGAAGATCATGGAGCGGATCATCGCCGTGATCACCCTCATTGCGCTGGTGGGCGCGCTGGGCATTGAGGTGGCGAACATGGTCACCGAAGGGACGGCCTATTTTGCCGACGTCAACCATATGCTCCATAACCTGCTGTCCATTGTGGTGGGGCTGGAATTCGTGCGGATGCTCATCGACACCACCCCCGCCAACATTCTGGAGGTACTCACCGTGGCCATCACCCGTCACGTGATCCTGAGCCACGACGACCCCTGGAGCAATGTGGCCTGCATCGCCTGCATTGCGGGACTGTTTGCCATCCGCCGCTTCCTTATCCGCCGCAGCGAGCTGCGTCAGGAAATGGTGGACTCCGAATAAGGACAAAAACAGCCTCGCCGGTCGGCGATGACCTTGATATGTACCCCCAATACTGGACACCCGGTATTGGGGGTATTGCTATATGAAATGCAGCTACAAGTACAAGCGGATGTGCGTTGAATTATACCGCCTAGGGAAATGGCCAGAAACGCCGGAGGGCATACAGGAAGAGAACTTTCACAGAATGATTCGCAGCTGGACTCGCATAGAAAATTCATGTGGACCGGAAGCGTTACGGCACAAGAACCAGAATAAGGAATGGACAGCAGACCAGAGATATGAACTGGTAGCACAGGTTCTGGCAGGAAAGTCGGTAAAAGAAACAGCTTTTTCAGCAGGAATCAACGATGGACAGTTGCATCAATGGGTCAGAAGGTATAAAAATAGAGGGGTATCAGGGATTGGTCGCAAAGCGAAAAGGGAGACCACCCAAGGGGCCCCAAATGAAGAAGAAAATAGAACCAGCTGAACTGACACCGTCAGAGCGAGAAGATCATGCCTGAGGTCACGGCATGATCTTCTCGCTGATTTTACTGATCAGCTCCGGCGAAATTTCCACATTATATAGTTCCTTAATTTGCTCGAAAATATCCCGCTGACTCATGCCGCAGGCGTACAATGACAGGATTTTTTCCTCCATGCCGTCCGCGTTGCGGTCATACTTGCTGATGATCTGAGGTTCAAAGGAACCGTTCCGATCACGAGGTATCTCGATATCGATTTCGCCCAACTGAGTCTTGACGGTCTTCTTAGAATACCCGTTACGATAGTTCCGAGGCTGCCCCTCCGGCTCCTGAGAACGCTGGCACCGCTCTCGACCCAGCTCCTCATCCATCTCCACCTCCATGGCGGCCTGGATCACATCCCGGAACATCTCTTTCATGGCCTGCATAATCTCCGAAGTGCCGGTGAAATGCCGGCTCTGGACATACTGCTTCATTAAATCATGTGGTGCTGGCTGCATAGTGCTGACTCCTTTTCGGCTTTGAATTTCTATTTCCATTCTTGACCATGTCGCCACTTTTTATGCTGTCAGAATTCGTCGATTACACAGAATTTTATGGGGTCTCCTAACCAATGGTCTTGAGCATCTGG
>DJNI01000065.1:3913-4139 GCA_002436765.1 Clostridiales bacterium UBA6468 | reverse complement strand
CGAGACGGCGGATACCATCGCCGCCATGAGGGAGTGCCGGCGCCGGGGCGCGAAGGCGCTGGCCATCGTGAACGTGGTGGGGAGCACCATTGCGAAAATTGCCGATTATACCCTGTATACCTGGGCAGGCCCGGAAATTGCCGTGGCCACCACCAAGGGCTACACCACCCAGCTGACGGTGCTGTACCTGTTCGCCCTGTACGCGGCCAAGTCCCTCGGAACCATC
>DJNI01000065.1:0-3895 GCA_002436765.1 Clostridiales bacterium UBA6468 | reverse complement strand
CCATCGAGGGGAAGGAATACAAGCGTCTGCTCACGGCGCTGCGCTGCCTGCCCAAGCAGATACAGGCGGCGCTGGACATGAACCCCGCCATTCCCGCACTGGCAAAGAAATACCACAGCAGCTCCTCCATGTTCTTCATCGGAAGAAACACCGACTACGCCGTCGCCCTGGAGGGCGCGCTGAAGATGAAGGAAATTTCCTACATCCACGCGGAATCCTACGCGGCGGGGGAGCTGAAGCACGGCACCATCGCCCTGATCTGCGAGGGACAGCCGGTGATCGCCCTGTGCTGCAACGATGCGGTCATGGAGAAGACCATGAGCAACATCGTGGAGGTCAAGGCCCGGGGCGCGGAGGTGCTTGCGGTGGCCTTCAAGGGGAACGGAAAGATCGTTTCTCTGGCCGACGACATGATCTTTGTACCGAAAATCGACCCGCTGCTGTGCGCGGTGGCAGAAATCGTCCCGTTACAGCTGCTGGCCTATTACGTGGCCAAGGAAAACGGCTGTGATATCGATAAACCGAAAAATCTGGCAAAATCCGTTACGGTAGAGTAAAGGAGAGATCACCAATGACGAAATACATCTTTGTGACCGGCGGCGTGGTTTCCGGCCTGGGCAAGGGCATCACCGCGGCGTCTCTCGGCCGTCTTCTCAAGGCGCGGGGGCTGAAGGTCGCCGCCCAGAAGCTGGATCCCTACATCAACGTTGACCCCGGCACCATGAGTCCCTACCAGCACGGCGAGGTCTACGTCACCGAGGACGGCGCGGAGACCGACCTGGATCTGGGGCATTATGAACGCTTCATCGACGAAAACCTGAACAAGTTCTCCAACCTGACCACCGGAAAGGTGTACTGGAACGTGCTGAACAAGGAGCGCCGGGGCGAGTACCTGGGTTCCACGGTTCAGGTCATTCCCCACGTGACCAACGAGATCAAAGAATTCGTCTACAGCGTCGGCCGGAAGACCGACGCGGATGTGGTCATCACCGAGATCGGCGGCACCATCGGCGACATCGAGTCCCAGCCCTTTCTGGAGGCAGTGCGTCAGATCGCCCTGGAGGTAGGGAAGGAGAACAGCCTGTTCATCCATGTGACGCTGGTGCCGTTCCTTCGTGGCTCCGACGAGCACAAATCCAAGCCCACCCAGCACTCCGTTAAGGAATTGCAGGGCATGGGTGTCAACCCGGATATCATTGTCCTGCGCTGCGACGAGCCGCTGGAGCCCTCCATTTTCCAGAAGATCAGCATGTTCTGCAACGTCAAGCCGGACTGCGTTATCGAGAATATCACCCTGCCCGTGCTGTACGAAGCCCCGTTGATGCTGGAAAAGTCCAACCTGTCCGGCATTGTCTGCCGGGAGCTGGGTCTGGAGACCCCCAAGCCTGACCTGACGGAATGGATCCACATGGTGGAGCGGATCCGGAGCAGCAGCAAGCATGTCACCATCGGCCTTGTGGGCAAGTACGTCCAGCTTCACGACGCCTATCTCTCCGTGGCGGAAGCGCTGCGCCATGCAGGCTACGCACTGGACGCCGTGGTGGACATCCAGTGGATCGACTCGGAGACGCTGACGGAGAAAACCGTGGGCGAAAAGCTGTCCCATCTGGAGGGCATCATTGTTCCCGGCGGCTTCGGAGGCCGGGGGATCGAGGGCATGATCCTTGCGGCGAAGTACGCCCGGGAGAAGAGGGTGCCTTATTTCGGCATCTGCCTGGGTATGCAGATTGCCGTCATCGAGTATGCCCGGAACGTCGCCGGTCTGGCGGACGCCAATTCCGGCGAATTTGACCCGGTGAGCGAGCATAAGGTCATTGACTTCATGCCCGGCCAGAGCGACGAGGTGGACAAGGGCGGTACGCTGCGCCTTGGCGCTTACCCCTGCGTCATCACGCCGGGTACGACCATGGCACGGTGCTACGGCGCAGGTCTCATCTACGAGCGTCACCGCCACCGCTACGAATTTAACAATGACTATCGGGACGTCCTGCAAAATGCCGGCCTTACCTTAAGCGGCACCTCCCCGGACGGGCGCCTGGTGGAGACCGTGGAGCTGACCGACCGCCCCTTCCATGTAGGCGTGCAGTATCATCCGGAGTTCAAGAGCCGCCCCAACAAGCCCCATCCGCTGTTTTTGGGCTTTGTCAAGGCCAGTCTGGGGGAATAACCATGAGTATCCACGAAGAATGCGGCGTGTTCGGCGTTTACAGCCAGCGTCAGGAGGATGTGGTGAGCCTTGCCTACTACGGTCTGTATTCCTTGCAGCACCGTGGGCAGGAGGGCTGCGGCATTGTCGTCAATGACGACGGCGTTTTTGACGGCAATAAGGGTTTGGGGCTGGTCAGCGAGGTGTTTACGCTCAGCGCTCTGAAGCAGTTCCCCAGGGGGAACATGGCGGTCGCCCACGTCCGCTACGGCACCACCGGCGGCTCCAATCTGGCAAACTGCCAGCCCATTCAGGTCAATCACTTAAAAGGCAAGCTGGCGCTTGCCCATAACGGCAATTTGAGCAACGCGCTTCAGCTCCGCCGGGAGCTGGAGCTTTCCGGCGCCATTTTCCATACTACCTCCGACACGGAGACCATCGCCTATGTGATCACACGGGAGCGGATCACCGCTCCCTCCATTCAGGCGGCGGTCAGCCGCGCGGTGGACAGGCTGGAGGGCGCTTTTTCCCTGGTCATGATGTCCTCCACCAAGCTCATCGCGGTGCGCGACCCCCACGGCTTCCGCCCGCTGTGCTATGGAAAAAGGAAGGACGGGACGTATATCGTCGCGTCGGAAAGCTGCGCCCTCCATGCCGTGGGCGCGGAATTTCAGCGGGACATTCTGCCGGGGGAAATCCTGACCTTTGACCGGGACGGCATCCACTCCGACACCAGCCACTGCGGCATTGCGCCCAAGAAGATGTGCATTTTTGAATACATCTACTTTGCCCGGCCGGATTCCGTCATTGACGGCGTCAGCGTTCACGACGCACGGGTGAGGGCAGGGGAGATCCTGGCAAAAACCCACCCGGTGGATGCGGATATTGTCATCGGCGTGCCGGATTCCGGTCTGGATGCTGCCCTCGGCTACTCGCAGGAGAGCGGCATCCCCTACGGCATCGGCTTCATCAAAAACAAATACATCGGCCGCACCTTTATTCAGGGCAGCCAGAAACAGCGCGAGAACAGCGTGCGCATCAAGCTGAANNTCGGCAGAACCTTCATCGCACCCGGGCAGGATCACCGGGTGGATCAGGTCAAGATCAAGCTCAGCCCCGTGGAAAGCGAAGTCCGGGGCAAGCGGGTGGTGATGGTGGACGATTCCATCGTCCGGGGCACGACCTCCGGGCGGATCGTGCAGCTTCTGCGGGACGCGGGGGCGAAGGAGATCCATATGCGCATCTCCGCGCCGCCCTTCCTGCACCCGTGCTACTATGGCACGGACATCGACTCCCGGGAGCATCTGATCGCCTGCCACCACACCGTGGCCGAAATCGGGGAGATCATCGGCGTGGACAGTCTGGGCTATCTGCCCCTGGGGAATCTGCGCGACCTCTGCGGCAGCGAAGAATATTGCAGCGCCTGTTTTGACGGCGGCTATCCCACGGCGATTCCCGAGGACACCCGGAAAGACCAGTTTGAGCAGAAGCTTTCCCAGAGAAAGGCCGGTAAAAAGCCATGAAAAAGGTCGTTGGTTTCTGCTGAGTTTCGCCGTTTTTGTGTCCTTGACCGGATGCGCGGGGCACAAAGCTGCATACGCTGGGAGCCGTCCTTGCCGGGCGGCTCCTTTTCTGTGTCAAGGAAAATATTTCACAAAAGTTTACATAATTCTTGTCCATTTTTCCAAATTGCGGCGGGCGGCGGGGTAGGGTATAATAGCGGCAATAGGAAAAAGATGGAGGGAACGC
>DJNI01000093.1 GCA_002436765.1 Clostridiales bacterium UBA6468 | reverse complement strand
CGAAGAGTGGGCGGAAAAGATCCGCTCACGGCCGCAGACGATTTATTCAGAGTTTCCCTTGGAAAAATGAGAAAAAAGCGGCTCTCCTTTTTCGGAGAACCGCTTTTGTGATCGATTATGCTATTCCCACGCCGCCCAGATTTCCGGGCAGTAGCCCACCGTGGCCTGCTTGCCGTTGCGTACCACGGGCGTTTTCATCAGCATGGGGTTGTCGAAGACCTTGTCTTCCTTCGCACGCTGGTCGTCCATGTACTTCATGAGGGTGATGTCCGGGGATTTGCCGTCCCAGTCGATGAGGTTGTCAATGCCGCCCACCGCCCGAAGAACGCTGTCAAATTCCCTGCCGGACATGCCGTATGTCTTCAGGTCTATGGACTGAAAGGGAATGCGCCGCTCCTTGAAGTAGCGCTCCGCTTTTTTGGTGTCGAAGCATTTGCTTTTGCCGAAAATCTGAATGTTCAATACATTACCTCCATCAGGCACAGCCCCTGGGCAGGCGCCAGAAATCCCGCGTCCTCCCGCTTGCCGCCGAACAGCGCCGGAATGCTCTCCGCTTCCCGTTCTCCCCTGCCGGCCTCCACCAGGGTGCCCACCAGAATCCGCACCATGTTGTAAAGAAAGCCGTTGCCGGTGAACGAAATTTGGATTTCCTCCCCTTGCCGCCGGATATCAATGGAATCGATCCGGCGGACGGTGGACTTTTTCATTCTGGCATTGCCGCAGAACGCGGAGAAATCATGTTCTCCCGTCAGCAGCGCCGCCCCACGGCGCATTGCGTCCAGGTCAAGTCGTTCCGGCATAACCGCCACGTACCGGCGCTCAAAAACCTGCGGCTCCCGGGAGTTCCAGATACGGTAGCGGTAGGTCTTTGCCCGGGCGTTCAGCCGGGCATGAAACCGGGGCGGCACGTCCACACAGGAATATATGCCGATATCCTCGGGAAGATACTGCCGCAGTTTGGACAAAATCTCCTCCGACGGCATAGCGCTTTCGCAGTGAAAATTCGCCACTTGCCGTAGTGCGTGTACCCCGGCGTCGGTGCGGCCGCTGCCGCTGACCTCGATCGCCTCGTCCAGAATCCGGGAAAGGGTCGTTTCCAGCTTGCCCTGAATGGCATCGTCCCTTCCGGGCAGGCGCTGCCAGCCCCGGTAGCGGGTGCCGTCGTAGCAAATATCAAGCCGCAGATTCCGCATACTCCTCCATCTCTTCTCTGGCCTCCCGCTCGGTATCCGCCGAGAACAGGAACTTGCCGTTTCTGTCATACACCTGAACGTGTCCACCCACATAACGCATCTGAAACATAGCCATCAACCTTTCTTTTTGGTTTCTGGCCATAGTATAGCAGACTATCTGTCCAATAAACCGGACTTATTCGCAAATGGGCGAACTTTTTTTCATGTGGGAGGACAGCCACCGGAGAATGTCCCCGTAGACCTCTTCCCGGTTGATCTCGTTGAGGATTTCGTGCCTGCACAGCGGGTAAATGTGCATCGAGACATCCGTCATTCCCGCCTTGCGGAAAGCGTCGGCCGACTGACGCACACCCTTGCCGTAATTGCCCACAGGGTCGTCCCCGCCCGCAATGAAGAACACGGGCAAATCCTTGCGCATGGCGGCAAGGCTCTCCGGCTTCTCGATGTAGCGGATGCCCGTCATCAGATCCCGCAGCAGCCCCGTCGTTTCGGTGAAGCCGCACATGGGATGGGCGATGTAGGCGTCCACGATTTTCGCATCCCGGGTCAGCCAGTCGAATTCCGTCCGGGGATGCTCCACCTTCCGGTTGTAGCCGCCGAACACCAGCTTGTGGAGGGTTTCGTCAGGGTTGGTCTCCCCCACCTTTTTGCACACGCTCTGCACCACCTTGATGACGGCGGGCAGCGCGAAAGCAGGCTGCCAGCCGGTGCCGCAGATGATGGCGGCGTCAATGCCGCTGTCCGGGTACTTGCACAGAATGGTCCTCGCCATAAACGAACCCATGGAATGACCGAACAGGACATAGGGAAGGTTCGGGAATTCCGCCTTTGTCAGTTCCAGCAGACGGTAGCTGTCCGCCACGGCGCCGAACCAGCCGCCGGTGAAGTAACCCTTGGTGTCTCCTTCGCCCACGGACTGGCCGTGACCCATGTGGTCGTCGGCCACCACGACGAAGCCCCGCTGCGCCAGCACCTGAGCGAATGCGTCGTAGCGCTCCGCCACCTCCGCAATGCCGTGGACGATCTGGAACACTGCCTTCGGCTCTCCCTCCGGCATCCAGCGGCAGACATGGATCTTCCCCGCGCCGCAGGAATCAAACCAGAAGTCCGCTCTCACTCCACCACCTCGTAGCCGGCGTCGGTGATAGCCTTCTTCAGCGCCGCGAGATCGGCATCGCCGGTGACGGTGACTTTCTTTGCGTCCAGGTCCGCCACGGCGTCTGCCACGCCGGGAACGCCCTTGCAGGCGGCTTCTACGTGGGCTTTGCAGTGACCGCACATCATTCCGTTGACCTTGATAACCGTTTTCATAGTTGTATCCTCCTTGGTTTTGATTTCTTCGTGTATCGGGGCTTCCACCGCTGCGGGGGAAGTCTTCGGCTTGAACAGGCGCAGGCGCAGAGCGTTCGTCACCACGAACACGCTGCTCAAGCTCATGGCCGCCGCGCCGAACATCGGGCTGAGGGACAACCCCAGAGGCAGGTACAGCACACCGGCGGCGAGGGGAATGCCCAGGGTGTTGTAGAAGAACGCCCAGAACAGATTCTGCCGGATATTGCGGATGGTGGCCTTGCTCAGCTCCACCGCGCCGCCGACGGCGGCGAGAGAACCTGTCATCAGCACCACGTCCGCCGACTCGATGGCAATGTCCGTTCCCGCGCCGATGGCCATGCCCACGTCGGCGCTGACCAGGGCAGGCGCGTCGTTGATGCCGTCGCCCACCATAAGCACCCGGTGTCCCTCCCCTTGCAGCTTTCCGATCGCCCCGGCCTTGTCCGTGGGCAGCACATCGGAGATCACATGGGCAATGCCCGCCTTTTTGGCGATGGCCTTGGCCGTAGCTTCATTATCGCCTGTCAGCATCACTACGTCAAGTCCCATTTTTGTCATTGCCTGCACGGCGGCCTGGGAATCGGCCTTCAGCACGTCGGCTGCGGCGACGGTGCCGAGATAAGCGCCCTTTTCACTGGCAAAATGCAGTGGCGTCTTTCCCTCACCGGCAAGCTCCGGCATGGCCGGGACCTTGATGCCCAGCTCCTCCATCAGCCGTCCGTTGCCGCCGTAGCACCGCACGCCGTCCACGATGCCGGAGACACCCCGACCGGGAAGGGTCTTAAAATCCTCCGCTGTCGGATAGGGGGTACACCCCATCTTATTCAGAATAGCCTTGGCAAAGGGATGCTCGGATTTGCTTTCCAGTGCGGCGGCGATCCGCATCAATTCTTCTCCGCCGACTGCGCCGGGGAGAACGTCCGTCACCTCCGGCTTGCCGGTGGTGAGAGTGCCGGTCTTGTCCAGCACCACGGTGTCCACCCGGTGCAGGTTTTCCAGCGCCTCGGCGTTTTTGAACAGCACGCCCATCTTGGCGCCCCGTCCGGTGCCGACCATGATGGCCACAGGCGTGGCCAGTCCCAGCGCGCAGGGGCAGGAGATCACCAGCACGGAAATGGCGCGGTTCAGGGAAAATTCCAAACCGTATCCCGCGATCATCCAGACGATGAAGGTCACCGCCGCAATGCTCATGACCGTCGGGACGAACACACCCGCGATCTTATCCGCCAGCCGGGCAATGGGCGCCTTGGAGCCGCCCGCTTCCTCCACCATGCGGATGACCTGGGCCAGAGTGGTATCCTCGCCCACCTTATCCGCACGAAATTCCAGATACCCTTCGGTGTTGACCGTGGCAGCGGCGACCTTGTCTCCCACGCCCTTTTCCACGGGGACGCTTTCTCCCGTGAGGGCGCTCTGGTCAACGGACGCACGCCCCTCCAGCACGGTACCGTCCACGGGAATGCTGCTGCCGGAGCGGACGACGACCACGTCGCCAACCGTCACCTGCTCCACTGGGATCTCCACGATCTCCCCGTTTCTCCGCACGGAGGCGGTCTTGGGGCTTAGATCCATCAGCGAGCGAATGGCGTCGCCGGTCTTGTCCTTGGCGCGGGTCTCCAGGAATTTGCCCAGGGTAATCAGCGTCAGGATCATGGCCGCAGACTCAAAATACAGATTTTCGCTGTAGGACTGCACCAGCTCCCAGTCCTCATGTCCCATACCATAGGCCATGCGGAACAGCGCCGCCACGCCGTAGCCCAGCGCGGCCAGCGAGCCCACGGCGATCAGAGAATCCATGTTGGGCGCGCGGTGCCACAGGGCCTTCAGGCCTCTGCTGTAGTACACCCGGTTCAGGTACACCACGGGAAGGGTCAGGAAAAATTGCAGCAGCGCCGCAACCATAGCGTTTTTCACGCCGTGATACCAGTGGGGCGCGGGCAGGCCGACCATGTGTCCCATGGTGAAATACATGAGCACCACCAGGCAGACCGCGCTGCCGATGATCCGCTTTTTCATTTCCTTCAGCGCGGCTTCCGCAGGAGCGGCTTCTGCTTTGTCCGCTTTCTTTTCGCCGGGCAGGGCGGCGTTATAGCCCGCGTCCTGCACCGCCTTGATGATGGCAGGAACGACGTCCCCGCTCGCCGCCTCCACCTGCATGGTTCCCGCAAGAAGATTCACTTCCGCTTTTTCCACGCCGGGAACGGCGTTCGTCACCTTCTCCACCCTGGCGGAGCAGGCCGCGCAGGTCATGCCGGTGACATTGAATTTGAGTTTCACGATTCTCCCTCCATTTCGTAGGAATCCGCCAAATGAATCCGCATTCCGGATAAATTCATTGACTATTCCCTTCATTTATGATACCATTCTACCAGGATAATCCAAAAAAACAAGTATGCACTATTATGTGCCATACTTCCCTTTTGGATACCGTAAGGAGGTGACGGAATGGCAAACGACGACAACTGCCCGGTGGAAGCCACGTTGGAGCTGATCGGCGGAAAATACAAGGCGTTGATTTTATGGCATCTTTCTCAGGGCATCCTCCGCTTTTCACAGCTGCGTCAGGTCATCAAGGGCGCGACGCCGAAAATGCTGACCCAGCAGCTGCGGGAGCTGGAAGCCAATGGTCTGGTTCACCGGGAGGTGTATCCTGTCATCCCACCGAAGGTGGAATATTCCCTGACGGAAACCGGCCGCAGCCTGATGCCTGTTCTCGTAGCCATGCGGGACTGGGGCGCGGACTATCTGCGGCGGAAGAACACGGAACCATGCTGCTTCATGATGGGAACGAACCCCCTCGCAAAACCAACAAACCGATAGGAGAACTGTTATGAACATCAAGATCACGGCTGACAGCACCTGCGACCTTTCCGCTGGCATTCTGGAAGAATACAACATTGCCATCACTCCGCTGACGGTCATCAAGGCCGGGACAGGATACATCGACGGCGTGACCATCACCCCCGCCGAAATTTTCGCCCATGTCGCCGCCGGCGGCGACCTCTGCTCCACCTCCGCCGTCAGTGTCGGCGAGTATCAGGAGCATTTCACGAAATATGCGGGCGAATACGACGGCGTGGTACATATCTGCATCAGCTCGGATTTTTCCTCTACGTACCGCCATGCCTGCATTGCCGCGGAGGATTTTGAAAACGTCCGGGTGGTTGACTCCCGGAACCTGTCCACCGGCCAGGGTCTGGTGGTGCTGAAAGCCTGCGAGCTGGCGAAAACCGCCGGGTCTCTGGACGAGCTGAAGCAGGCGCTGGAGGACTTCACCTCCCGGGTGGAAGCCAGCTTCCTGGTGGACAGGCTGGACTATCTGGTCAAGGGCGGCCGCTGCTCCTCTGCCGCCGCGCTGGGCGCGAATCTGCTGAACCTGAAGCCCTGCATCGAGGTGAAGGACGGCAAGATGGGCGTGGCGAAAAAGTATCGCGGAAAATATGCCAAGTGTCTGGCAAACTATGTCAAAGACCGTCTTGACGGCCGGGACGATCTTGACGACGGCATCCTTTTCATCACCCACACCGGCGTCAGCGACGAGTGCCATGAAGCCGTCGAGGAAGCCGTGTCCACCTACGGTCACTTCCGCAAGGTCTACGAAACCCTGGCCGGCTGCACCGTTTCCTGCCACTGCGGCCCCGGCACCCTGGGCGTTCTGTTCGTCCGGAAGAAATAAGTTACAGCAGGGCGATTCACTGATATGAACAATTCCCGGAATATGTTGAAATCCAACATGTTCCGGGAATTTTGTATCCCCGTGCGTATCTTAGCCGTGATAATCGCCGCTGCAAACAGCCTCCAGATACCCACCATAACCTTATTCGTTTCCTTCAAGGTATAGTCTCCTCTCTTAGGGCGACACTGCCCAATTCGGCAAGAAGCCTCAGC
>DJNI01000087.1:6223-7968 GCA_002436765.1 Clostridiales bacterium UBA6468 | reverse complement strand
GAAAAACTGAGGGCTGTTCAGTAGACATTAAAATAGAAAAACCCGAGCATTGAGGACTTTTGCACCCCTATACTCGGAAAAACGCTTGATATAAGGACTTCTTCGACAGAAAAATAAAAAAGCACGGCAGCCCATTGTATCGTGGACTACCGCACTTCCTGGTGGGCGAGGCGGGACTTGAACCCGCACGTCCGCAGTGAACACTAGAACCTGAATCTAGCGAGTCTACCAATTCCACCACTCGCCCATATCTGCCTGCCGGTCTCCCTCAGTGCCTCAGTATCGTATCACAGCAGACAGAATTTGTCAACCATTTTTGTCAATCCTTGTAATAGAGCATACAGTGGCAATACCCTTTGAAATTCGGGTCGGCGATCTGCTCCCGGAATTCCTTGCAGATGCACTTATAGTCTTCCGTCCGCTCCAGCCGACAGGGGCAGTAGCCTCCCGTGCGTTTTAAGCCTTCCTGAACGGCTTTTACCAGTTCCTTGTCATCGTTGAGCCGAACTGCCATTCCCCGACACTTCCTTTCAGGAAACATTATAAACCGGCAAAATCCGCTTGTCAACAGAATTCAAACAGCCTTTCCAGATAGCTGCACGGGACAAGTTTCCCGGAACGCGCCATGGTAAGGCAACACGCACAATTCGGCAAGAAGTCTCAGACGGTTTTTGCCCCAATTCAAACTGAAGAAGTGGGGCAAAAAGACGGCCGAGACTCGCAGACGCTTTTTGCGTGGTGCTGCCTTAAGTCAGATCCGCTTCCATACCGCCATGTCACTTTCATGCGCAAATGCATGGTTACTGTTTTCTTCCGTGCAGAGCGTGTCGCCATCAAAACGGAATGTCATGTAGCGCTCATTGCAGGTTTCCGGCATCCGCGCTGTTGAGCATGCACCGTGGGCGACGTCATATTCATGAGCGGCCAGAAAATAGTTGTCGTCATATCTTCCGGTATAGCCGCCGCTCCCGTAATCCGGCGCTTCCATTTTCTCGACGGCTTCCTGCGGGGTAAGCGCCTGCTTCAGCCGTTTGCGAATGGCCGCTACTTCAGCGGGACGGTTTTGCTGTAGTCCTCCCATTTGGCCTCCGCCTCAAAATCCGGGAAGGATACCAGCAGATTCGTTCCGTTTTGCACATCCGCCCGGAAATAGTAGGTAAACGCCGGCTGAGTATCCGCCGTTTACTGATTGAAGTTTACGGGAACGCCGCCCAGCAGGTTGTTCCGCCCCGGAGACGGCTCTATCGGCGCGTCATGGGTCAGAAGCGTGGTGATAAACCCGTACTGGGTTTCGCTGTCGTAGACATAGGCATCCACCGTCAGGGGGTAGCCGTCCGTGGAAATGCTTTTCCCCACGGGGAAGCCCCACTTTTGAAGCTCCTGAGCGACGGTTTCCGCCACGGGAGACTTTTCATACCCCGGAACGGTCCATGCGGCACTCGGCCGATCCGGGTCGGAATCCTCGGAGGGAGCGGCACTGTCAGACCCTCCGTACAGACCGGCGATCATTTCTGCGGGGCTTCCGAAAACAGTCAAAGCATATTTTTGCTTCCTCCGTTTTCTGCCTATCGGCGCGGCGGCCGGATAGATACCGGCTTCATTATACCGGATGAAATGACCTCTTACAATCTTTTTCCGCAAAAAGAAAAGGCGGCTTTGTTGCAAAATGGAAATGCTATGGTATAATAAACGCAAAAAAGGGAAGCTCTGAATAAATCGGCAAGAGCTGTGAGCGAGAGATTTTT
>DJNI01000087.1:4167-6109 GCA_002436765.1 Clostridiales bacterium UBA6468 | reverse complement strand
GACGATTTATTCAGAGTTTCCCAAAAGAAAAAACGGAGGGCTTGTCATGGGAATGGTTGTCATCGGCGCGGTGTTTGTGGATATCAAGGGGTATCCCACATCGGCGTTTATCCCCACCGGACGGAATGCCGGGCGTGTGGAGCAGATCCACGGCGGCGTGGGGCGGAACGTGGCGGAGGATATCGCGAACTGCGAGCTGCGCCCCACCTTTGTCAGCCTTGTGGACGACAGCGGAACTGGCGCGGACGTTGTGCGCAAGCTGAAAAGCCACAGGGTGAACACCGACTATATCCGCAAAACCAGAAACGGAATGGGGACCTGGCTGGCGGTCTTCAACGACAAGGGGGATGTGGCCGCGTCCATCTCCCAGCGGCCGAACCTGCTGCCCATTGCCCATACGCTGGAGCAGGACGGCGACGAGATTTTCCGAAACGCGGACAGCGTCGTCATCGAGATCGATATGGACAAGGAGATCGTCAAGCGCACCTTCCGGCTGGCGCAGAAGTACGGAAAACCGGTCTACGCCGTGGTGGCGAACATGAGCATCGCCCTGGAAAGACGGGATTTTCTTCAGTCCACGGATTGCTTCGTCTGCAATCAGCAGGAGGCGGGGATCCTGTTTTCCAACGACTTTTCCGGAAAGACGCCGGAGGAAATGATCCCAATCGTTTCCGCCAAGGTGCAGGCCGCCCGTATCCCGGCCATGATTGTGACCATGGGCGCAAACGGCGCGGTGTACGCCAACCTGAAAGGGGAGAGCGGCTACTGCCCCGCGAGAAAGCTGGAGGTGAAGGATACCACCGGAGCCGGAGACGCCTTCTGCGCCGGCGCAGCCGTCGGCCTGACCTACGGCAAGGGGCTGAAGGAAGCCTGCGAGATCGGCGCCATGCTGGCGGCGTCCGTCATTGTGACCTCCGAAAGCGTCTGCCCCCGGTTCCGGCCGAGAGAGCTGGGGCTGGACATGGATGTAGAGGACTGAGAGGATGTATCGCCGTGTTTTGACCATGCAGGACATTTCCTGCGTCGGACAGTGCTCCACTACGGTGGCGCTGCCGATCCTGTCTGCCTGTGGTCTGGAAACCTGCATTCTGCCCACCGTGCTGCTGTCCACCCACACCGGCGGCTTCGGCAAGCCTGCCGTAGTCCGTTTTGATGGGACGCTGACGGATATCTGGCGCCACTGGCAGGAGAATGGCATCACCTTTGACGCGATCCTTGTGGGGTATCTTGGCAGCCTCGCGGCGGTGAAGGCGGCTGAGGAGATCATCCGCCGCCTGCTTGCCCCCGGCGGCGTGGCCATTGTTGACCCGGCCATGGCGGACAACGGAAAGCTGTACTCCGGATTTGACAGGGAGTATGTCCGGGCGATCGGTACGCTCATCGAGAAAGCGGACGTCATTTTGCCCAATGTCACGGAAGCGGCGATTTTGTCCGGTTTACCGTATCTGGAGAATTTTGAAAAAAATTATGTCAACCGGCTGCTGGATGGGCTGCATCATCCCTGCGCCGTCCTTACCGGGGTTGACTTTGGAGATGGATGTACCGGCGTCGTTCTGCGGGAGGCAGCGGTGCAGCAGGAATACCGCCATAAACGGATAGGGAAGGGCTGCCACGGAACCGGCGATATTTTCGCCGCCGTTTTCGCCGGAGCGCTGATGCAGGGCAAAAATCGACTGGAGGCTGCGAAAATCGCCGCGGATTTCACCTGCCGGTGCATTGAGAATACGCTAAGCGCCCCTGCCCACTGGTACGGCGTCAAATTTGAGCCGCTGCTGCCGGAGCTGATGGAAATGCTGGGACGGTAGACGGCCCAAAAATTTCTTGAAAAACCTCTTCCATTTTTGCATAGAATGGTGTAAGATTATGTAAACTAATGGCGTTAGGGTGTATCTGAAAACTGGCGAAATGACCAGCAGCGAGGGATTTTTGTCCTGAGCAAGCC
>DJNI01000087.1:0-4130 GCA_002436765.1 Clostridiales bacterium UBA6468 | reverse complement strand
CATTTTTCCGCAGGAATACTTGTTGTATTTCAAGGAAAAACGGCGTGGCACAGGGCAAAAAGAGCCGCTGATTTGGCGTTTTGACAGTTTTCAGATACACCCTAGGGGAGAGGGGCGCTTATGGAGGAACAGAGTTACAGACAGCCTCGCAGAAGCAGGGAAAAGTGGATATTGGTGTTTGCCGCGGCGGCGGTCTTGCTGCTGTGCGCGGTGGCCTTCGTGCTGACCGCGAACCGGCTTTCCCTTTCCGTGGAGCTGAACGGCGAACCGGAAATGACGGTGGAGTACGGCGGGCATTTTCAGGATCCGGGGGCGCAGCTCTGCGTCCGGGGCTCGCTGTTCTGGAAGAACGGCATGTCTCCGGAGGATGCTTCCGTCAGCGTTCGGGGCAAGGTCGATGATGGTAAGACGGGGAAATATATCCTCACCTACGAAGCGGATTATCGGGGGATGCACGCCGAGGCGCAGCGCATCGTGCGCGTTGTGGACACGGTCTGCCCGGAGATCATCCTGACTCCCGATACGGGGGGGACGCTGCTTCCCGGCACGCCCTATCAGGAGGCGGGCTACAAGGCCGTCGATAACTATGACGGCGACATCACCGACCGGGTGGTTCGGTCGGAGGAATACGGAAAGATCATTTACGCGGTGACGGATTCCTCCGGAAATCCCGGATACGCGGAACGGGAAGTGCCCTATTATGACCCGATCCCGCCGGAGATCACGCTGGAGGGCGGCGAGAATATGGCCATCACCACCGGCACCTTCTATCAGGAGCCGGGATACACCGCGCTGGACAATGTGGACGGCGACCTGACCGGGCAGGTGCAGGTGGACGGCGAGGTGGACTGGCTGACGCCCGGAACCTACAGCGTGACCTACACCGTGACAGACAGCTACGAAAACACCGCCACCGTCGAAAGAACCGTGGAGGTAAAGGCAGTCCCCCGCCCTGAGGTCATCTGGCCGGAGGGAAAGGTCATTTATCTGACCTTCGACGACGGCCCCGGCCCCTATACGGAGCGGCTGCTGGATGTGCTGGACAGCTACGGCGTGAAGGCTACCTTCTTTGTCACCGACCGGGGCTACGGCGAGGTGATGAAGGAGATCGTGGACAGGGGACACAGCATTGGCGTTCACACCATGTCCCACGTATACGAGCGCATTTACGCCAGCCCGGAGGCGTATTTTGCTGACCTTCTGGGGATGCAGGACGTGATTTACCGGAATACCGGGGTCAAAACCACCCTGATGCGTTTCCCCGGCGGCAGCTCCAATACCGTCAGCGCCCACAGCTACGTGGGGCTGATGAGCCTGCTGACCCGGGCGGTGCAGGACGCGGGCTTCCAGTATTTCGACTGGAACGTGGACAGCAACGACGCCGGCGGCGCGAAAAATGCGCAGACGGTTTTTAACAATGTAACAACGGGCGTCAGTCAGAACCGGGTCTCCGTGGTTTTGCAGCATGACATCCACGATTTCAGCGTGGACGCGGTGGAGGACATTATCGTCTGGGGACTGAACAACGGGTATTCCTTTGCACGCCTGACGGAAAACAGCCCCGGCGTTCATCACGGGGTGAATAACTGAAGAAATAGCCCGGTTCGGCGTATGCCGAACCGGGCTGCATATCTTTTGAGGATTATTTTACTTCCTCCGACGCATTGTGCTTCCGGGCGCTGGTACGGCCTTCGGGGCGGATCTCCCCCACGGCCAGCAGGGAACGCTTCGTCAGCGTGGGACCCACCAGCTCATAGACCAGCACGGCGAACAGCACGACGTTTCGTGCCAGCGCACCGTCGGAGAGGGAGGCGGCGGTGATGGCCATGCCCAGCGCCACACCGGCCTGAGGCAGCAGCGTAATGCCCAGGTGATCCACAATGGACTTCGGCTCCTTGGTGATGCGGCAGCTCAGGTTCGCACCGAAATACTTACCGGCGGAGCGGGCAATAATATAGATGATGCCGACGATCAGCGTCACGGGCTGGGACAGCACATTCAGATCCAATTCCGCACCGGAAATGACGAAGAACAGGATGTTCAGCGGGCTGGTCCAGCCGTCCACACGCTCCATCAGCTCCTCGGAAGTGGGGCAGACGTTGCAGAAAACGGTGCCGGTCATCATGCATACCAGCAGCAGGGAAAACCCGCAGTGAACGGGTCCGATCTGGAATTCCAGCATACTTATACCTACTGTCAGCATGACAAAGGCCACGGACAGGGACATACGCTTGCTCCGGGAGTGGAAGAACCGCTCCACCCAATGCAGCAGCAGCCCCATGAGGCCGCCAAATCCCACGGACAGAAGAATCTCCACAATGGGTTCGACGACCACGGCCAGCACGCTGACCTGCCCGTTGGACAGCGCCGTTGCAATGCCGAAGGACACGGAGAACAGCAGCAGACCCACGGCGTCGTCCAGGGCGACCACCAGCATCAGCAGCCGGGTCATGGGGCCGTCCGCCTTATACTGGCGGACAACCATCAGCGTGGCGGCAGGGGCAGTCGCGGCGGCGATGGCGCCCAGGGTGATGGCGCAGGGGACGGAGATGATGTGGGGGAAGAACAGATGCAGCAGCAGAAGCACGGCATCCACGACCACGGTGGTGATCACGGCCTGCAAGATGCCGATGATGATCGACCGGGAGCCGATGGTGCGCAGCTGACTCAGGCGGAACTCGTTGCCCATGGCAAAGGCGATGAAGCCCAGGGCGGTCTGGCTGACGATGCTGAGGACGTTCACCTCGTCAAGGGTATTGAAGCCCAGGCCGGGAACGTTCAGCCGCCCCAGGAAGAACGGCCCGAGAAGCAGTCCGGCCACCAGATAGGCCGTGACGGCGGGAAGATGCAGCAGCTTGGAAACGCGGGACATAAGCAGTCCGCCCACCAGCGCAACGGCCAGGCCAATCAGATAAATCTCCATAATCATATGCCTCTTTTTCAAAATTTCAACTTCCGTATCATACCATTCCGGACAGCCGGGCGCAAGCCGAAATCCCGCCAAAGATTTGTGCCTTTTGGATAAGGAATTGTGCAATATTGCTCAAACTTCGTACCCCATTTTAGCAGCAAAAGTACTCCTAATTCCCGGAAATCGCGGAATTTCCTTAGAGTCCACTCTGCAAGCCTCTAAAATATGAAAACGGAGCTGGGAGCGGAAAGAAACCAGATTTGCAAAAAATAGTGCAAAAGAGCCCGCAGTCTCTTTGCAAGGTTCATGCACAGCAAAGCAATGCCGATGACACAGAAAGAAGTTTCCTGCAAATGTGCCATGATGCAGTTAAGCCCATAGCTGCGCTTGCCAACCCCAAATTCGCCCTCGACAATGTTTCGGCCGCAGATAAGCATCAGCGATGTGCTTCAGCTTTTCCAGTGCTTCATTCAGAAGCCGGATATCCTGCGGGTAGGAAATGTCAGCCGGACAGCAGGTGGCATCCATGATGAGGGTGCCCTTGGGAACCTCTGAATAAATCGTCTGCGACTGTGAGCGGATCTTTTCCGCCCACTCTTCGGCAGCAAAAACGGGCAATATTGCGCAGCCGTTGCCGGCGCAATATTGCCCGTTTTTGATACCTCGATTTGCCGAAAAATGTCTCGCTCACAGCTCTCGCCGATTTAATCAGAGGCTCCCTTGGCCTCCTCTTCCACGATCCGTGCCATTTCGTCCCAGTGCCCTTCCATTTCGGCTACCAGCTTGAACTGGGTCCGAGCCCGATCCAGGTTGTGGCCGGGGTAGTGGATGCCGAAATAATGATCGCCTTCCAGGTAGTCCGTCAGGAACCGGACTCCGCACTCCAGGGTCATGGTCAGCGCCCCCAGGGGCAGAGCCTTCCGCTCCGTTTCCGTCAGCCCCGGACAGGCGGTCAGGAAGCCCCGGGTGAAGATTCGGTACAGGTCAAGATCAATGGTCATTTTGCGCAGATCCTTCTCGTCCTCGGCGGCGGTGGCAGCGCCGAAACGGATGGAGTCGCCAAAGTCGTAGGCGCTGAGACCCGGCATGGTGGTGTCCAGGTCAATGACACACAGAGGGGTCCTGGCAGCGGCATCCAGCATGACGTTGTTCAGCTTGGTGTCGTTGTGCGTTACCCGCAGGGGCAATTCTCCGGCGCGGAGCATGGCGGTGAGCTTGC
>DJNI01000037.1 GCA_002436765.1 Clostridiales bacterium UBA6468 | reverse complement strand
ACAAGAGCTGTGAGAGAGATTTTTCGACCAATCGAGGTATCGAAAACGGCGGAATACTGTATGTACCCGCACGGGGTATGCCGCATCCGTAAGCCGGCTCACGCCGGCAACGGCTGCGCAATATTTCCCGTTTTTGATACCGAAGAGTGGGCGGAAAAGATCCGCCCACAGCCGAAGGCGATTTATTCAGAGGTTCCTTAAATCTTCTCCGAAAAATTTCACTCAGTTTACGGAAACGGTACAAAGCGAGAGCTTCCCCTAAGCGGGCTATGTCCAAACTTATGCTGGATTGCTTGTTGGATCCCATTCAGATTTGCACTATTTTAGAAAATTGATTTCCGCGTTTCAAAGACAATTCTCCGGCGCTGCTCTGCGCCGGGGGGTTCCGGCTGATTCAAAGCAAACAGACCGTACAGGTCGCTCCAGCGCTGCTCCAGCGCCTGATAGGGGTGGGGGACGGTTTCCCCGGCGTTTCGGAAAACGCCGCTTTTTTTGACCGCGCTTAAAATGGCGCGGCCTTTTTCGTTGAAGGCCAGCACCCGGACATAGGGAGCGGGGGTGGAGAGTATTTCCGCCGTGATGCCGAGGCAGGCGCACATCGTCATCCGGTCAAGGCGGGTGCGGGTGTAGCGTTTGGATTTGACGGCGGCCAGGATGTCCTCCAATGTGGCTTCCCGGCGGCTGGCGTGCATGAATTTCCGCCACAGACCCTCCCCGCCGTAGGGCAGGGCTTCAAATTCTGCGTCGGTCATGGTGCGCAGCCGGGCGAGTACCGCCCGTTCTCCGGCGGCAAGGCTGTGCAGGGGCGCGTTTTCAAAAACCGCCCGGGCTGGCTCCGGGACGAAGGGATCCCATGTCCCGCCCTCCAGCATGAGACGGCGTACCGCCGTGGCGGAGGGATTTTCCCGGTCGGGTGTCTGATCATGGTAGCACCCCTCCCGCCGGATGGGGAAGGGAACCATGGGGGAGCGCTGGGCGAGAATGGCCTTGCAGTATTCCACGGCCAGAATATCGTTGGGGCGGCGGAGAATTTCCCCGGACAGCCCCATCTGCGCGAGAGCCCCGGCGCGGGCGGCGGGGAAGGATTTGCCGCCGTCCAGTTCCCGGCGGAGCAGGGGAGAGAAGTCCTCCGAAAGCAGCGCCCGGGCGGTCTCCGTCAGAAGCCCGGCTTCGCCGGTTTCCGCGCCGAAGCAAAGGGTATCGCACAGCTTCGACAGAATGTCCACGCCCCCAGCGGCGAATCCCTCGGCGGAGGACAGACTCACGGTGGTGGGCAGCTCCACAACCAGGTCGGCGCCGCAGGCGACGGCGGCCTTTGCCCGGAGGGTTTTGTCCAGGACGGCGGGGGCGCCCCGCTGGACGAAATTCCCGCTCATGGCGCATACGATGGCGGTTTTCTCGCCAAATTCCGCCCTGACGCGGCCAAACTGCTTGCGGTGGCCTGCGTGAAAGGGGTTATATTCGGCAACGATACCAACGGTTTTCAAAAATCTCCCTCCTTTTTTTTGAAAAAATTCCCTTGAGGGCTTGAGAAATTGACGCAAATGCTCTATAATACTTCTAGCTATGGCTATCATATCACAAACTGACCAAAAAGAAAATATTAATTTAGGAGGCTTTCCCCAATGAATGTTCTGATTATCAATGCCGGTTCCTCCAGCCTGAAGTATCAGCTGATGAACCCAGAGACCGGCGCCGTGTCCGCCAAGGGCCTGTGCGAGCGTATCTACATCGACGGCCGTCTGACCCACAACGCCAACGGCAAGAAGGTCGTGAAGGACATCCCCATGCCCACCCACTCCGAGGCCATCCAGGCGGTTCTTGCCATTCTGGTCGATCCCGTGGACGGCGTGATCAAGTCCACCGACGAGATCGATGCCGTCGGCCATCGCGTCCTGCACGGCGGCATGGAGTTCTTCGACTCCTGCATCATCAACGACGAGGTCATCGCCGCTATTGAGAAGTGCATTCCTCTTGGCCCCCTGCACAACCCCGCCAACCTGATGGGCATTCGCGCCTGTCAGGCGGTCATGCCCAAGACTCCCCAGGTTGCCGTATTCGACACCGCTTTCCACATGACCATGCCCCCCAAGGCTTACCGTTACGCCATTCCCACCGAGTATTATGAGAATGACTCCATCCGCCGCTACGGTTTCCATGGCACCTCCCACAAGTATGTCACCAAGCGCGCCATCGAGCTGATGGGCCGCAAGGACATCAAGCTGGTGAACTGCCATCTGGGCAACGGCTCCTCCCTGTCCGCCGTGAAGGACGGCAAGTGCCAGGATACCTCCATGGGTCTGACTCCTCTGGCCGGTGTTCCCATGGGCACCCGTTCCGGCGATATCGACCCCGCCGTGGTGCAGTTCGTCATGAACAAGTACGGCATGAGCGCTGACGAGTGCCTGAACATGCTGAACAAGAAGTCCGGCGTGCTGGCGCTGTCCGGCGTGTCCTCCGACTTCCGGGACATCGAGAACGCCGCTGACGCTGGCAACGAGAACTGCGCTCTGGCGCTGGACAAGTTCGCCTACGAAGTCCGCAAGTACATCGGCTCCTACGCCGCCGCTCTGGGCGGACTGGACTGCCTGGTGTTCACCGCCGGCGTGGGCGAGAACTCCGCTTCCATGCGCGCCCGCATCTGCGAGGGACTGGAATTCCTGGGCGTCAAGCTGGATCCCGAGAAGAACAACACCCGGGGCAAGGAAGCCATCATTTCCGCCGATGACTCCAAGGTCACCGTCTGGGTCATCCCCACCAATGAAGAGCTGATGATCGCGCAGGACACCGCCGCGCTGGTCAACGCCGCCAAATAAGTTTTTTCAGCAAGCAGGAGCCGCCGCCACAGTAGGCGGCGGCTCTTTTCCTCTGGAAAAACAATTTTATCCGAATCAGAAGGAGAACCACATGGAATCTGTTGTAGAGCGCTTTTTGCGCTATGTGACCTTTGATACCCAGTCGGACGAGGAATCCGACACCTGCCCCTCCACGGAAAAGCAGAAGGCGCTGGCCGCCGCGCTGGTGGAGGAAATGCGGGGCATGGGCATTGCTGACGCGAGAATGGACGAAAACGGCTATGTTTACGGCACCGTCCCCGGTGACCCTGAGCTTCCCACCATCGGCCTGATCGCCCACATGGACACCTCGCCCGACGCTTCCGGCGCGAACGTCAAGGCGAAGATCGTATCCTATGACGGCGGGGATGTCTGCCTGAATGAGGAGAAGGGTATTTTCCTGCGGGAAGCGGACTACCCGTACCTGAAAAACCACATAGGCAAGCACCTGATCGTCACCGACGGCACGACGCTTTTGGGCGCGGACGACAAGGCGGGCGTGGCGGAGATCATGACGGCGGCGCAGCAGCTGCTCGCCACGGGCGGCAGACACGCCACACTGAAGATCGGCTTTACCCCTGACGAAGAGATCGGCCGGGGCGCGGATCTGTTTGACGTGAAGGGATTCGGCGCGGACTTTGCCTACACCGCCGACGGCGGCCCCGTGGGGGAGATCGAATACGAGAATTTCAACGCCGCCGGCGCGAAGGTGGTCGTCCATGGCCTGAACATCCACCCCGGCTCGGCTAAGGGGAAGATGGTGAATTCCCAGCTGATCGCCATGGAGTTCCAGGGCATGCTCCCTGTGGGGCAGCGCCCGGAGCTGACGGAGGGCTATGAGGGCTTTTTCCATCTTCTGGGCATGAAGGGCGAGGTGGAGCGCTCGGAGTTACACTATATCATCCGCGACCACGACATGGAGAAGTTCGAGGAAAAGAAGGCGGTCATGGCCGCCGCCGCGGACTTTATCAACCGCAAGTACGGCGCGGGTACCCTGGAGCTGACCCTCAAGGACAGCTACTACAATATGAAGAAGTGCATTGAGCCGTGCATGTACGTGGTGGAGCGGGCGAAAAAGGCCATGGCCGCTGCGGGGATGCACCCGGTGGAAGTCCCCATTCGCGGCGGCACCGACGGCGCGCGGCTGTCCTACGAAGGGCTGCCCTGCCCCAATCTGTGCACCGGCGGCGAGAACTACCATGGGCGCTTTGAGTTCATCCCCACCGAGGATATGGAAAAATGCGTCCGGATGCTGGTGGAGATCCTGACGGCGTGATGAAAAAGCCCCCAATCGTTGGGAAAAAGGACTAGAAACATGAAAGAAAAACGATTTTTCCCGGAAAAGGGACTTCTGATGCTCTCCGGCGTCGCTTTTCTGCTGCTGATCGTCCCGGCGTGGGTGCCGGGCTTTGCGTGGTGCGGCGCGGCGGCGGTGCTTCTGTGCGCTGCCGTGTGGCGGCTGCCCGTTTCCCGGAAAAGAGTGCGGGCGCTGCTTTCCAATCCCGTCCCCATGGCACTGAGCCTTGGGTTCAACGGCGCGCTGGCGGTGAATTTCTGTCACACCTGGGGTGATTCCCGGAACATGCAGCGGGTGGCGGGGATGCTCGGCATGGAGAACGGGCTGTTCATCCCCCTCTGCGCCGCGTTCTTCGCCATTGCGGCGGCCCCGGCGGCGGGATGCGTGATCTCCTACTATATCTCCGCCGGTCAGGAGGACTACCGCAGGACGAAAGCGGAGACCCTTCGTTCCGGGAAAACCGGCATTCCCATGGGAAAGGCGCTGCTGATCCTGTTTGCCGTTTCCGTGGTGGGCATCAGCGCCATTCTCCGGGCGAATTTCTACTACATGGACGATTCCCCCCGGGCGGCGCTGGGGTACAAGCAGTGGGACTATTTCAGCCGGTATCTGTCAACGGCGCTGGCGACGCTGGTGCATGGGGGCGATTATCTTACGGATGCCGCGCCGCTGCCCCAGATCCTTGCCATGCTCATTATGGCGGTGTCCGGAATACTCATGGGGTATATTGTCTACGAGCGGACGACATTTTCCGGCTGGGAGCTGGCTGTGCTGTCGATTCTGGGGCTGAATCCCTATTTCCTCGGCTGTGTCAGCTTCCGGTTTGACGCGCCGTATATGGCGCTTTCCGTGCTGGCGGCGGTGGTGCCGCTGCTCTACCGGAACCGGAATACCGCGGCGTATATGCTTGCGTCCGGGCTGGGGATCCTGGCGGTGTGCACCAGCTATCAGGCGGCGGCGGGGATTTTTCCCATGCTTGTGGTCGCGTTGGCGCTGCGGATGTGGAACCGGGGGAAATCCATCCGGGAGGTCGGACGATTCTGCCTGAAATCCGCGGCGGGGTATGCGCTGGGGCTGATCTTCTTCAAGCTGGTGATCATGATTCCCGCCGATACCAACTATGTGGGCAATGCCCTGCCATCGGCCGGAGAGCTGATCCCCCATTTTCTGAAAAATCTCGGGAAATATTATTCTCTGGTTTTGTCGGATTTCAAGCCCTTTTGGCGGATCGCGGCGGCGCTGGCGGCGGTCACGTTCTGCGTTCGCGTGGTTCTGGATTCCCGGCGGAAGAAGCTTCCGGCCATCGCCATGACCGCCATAGCGCTGGCTCTGATGGGGATGATGTGCTTTGGGCTGTATCCCGCGCTGGCTTCCACGGTGTTCGCGCCCCGGGTGATGTACGGCTTCGGCGTGCTGCTTACCGTTTTCGGCATGACTGCGGCGGAAGGGAGGAAGCGCTTCTCCCTTAAGATACCGGCGGTGGTTCTCAGCTGGGTGTTCTTTGTATTCGCCTTTACCTACGGAAACGCCCTGAGCGTTCAGAAGGATTACACGGACTTCCGTACTCAGCTGGTGATCTCGGACTTGCAGGAAATGGAGGCGTTCCAATCGGATACGCCGGTGACGGTGCAGCTGTCCGGCTCCATCGGGAGCGCCCCGGTTCTGCGGAACATGCCGCAAAACTACCAGATGCTGAACCGTCTTGTTCCCGGCACCTTCGGCGGGGGAGACGATCTGACCCAATATGGGTTCTACTGCTACTATGCTCTTCGGAACGTCGTGTGGAATCCGGACGTGGATTTGCGGGAAATGGACTTGCCTATTCTGGAGGATACCATGTACCACACGATCCGGGGCGAGGGAAGCTACGTTCTGGTGGAACTGAAATAATGATAAAAACTCCCGGAAAGCGGCAGCTTTCCGGGAGTTTTACGTGTAAAAGGAAATTACTCAGCGAAGTCGGCTTCTTCGGCAACAGGCTCGTTGGCGTTCATGGCGACCTCGGCGGCAGGCGCTTCGGCGGGGGCTTCCTCGGCAGGGGTCTCCTCTGCGGGAGCTTCGGCGGGAACTTCCTCGGCAGGGGCTTCCTTGGCGGCAGTCTCTTCGACGGCCTTCGGCTCTTCCGTGCAGCAGGGGCACTTGGGCAGGGAAGCGAAAATCTTCTTTGCCCAGGCGACGATCTGATCGCCGTAAGTGGCGACAACGTAGACAGCGCCGGCAACGGCAACCAGAGCGGTCAGAACTTTGACAATTGCATTCAGTGTTTTCATGGAAATGACCTCCATATTTTTTTGGACAGCGGCGCAGACCTGCGGCGCTGTGGTTTTTACATGCCCAGTATAACCAATATCGTCAAAAAAAGCAATACGCAAATTGGGAATAAATTGAAAACAATGGCAGCGCCCGGTCAGACATACCCATACATTCCCCGGATGCTGACCTCCCCGGCGTTGACGGCTTCCACGTGGGAGTCGGAAAATTGCACCACCAGCGCGCCTTTGTCGTCAACGTCCAGCGCCCGCCCGTGACGGATTTCCCCCGCGCCCACCACGGAAATTTCTTTGCCGATGGTGACGCAGTTTTCCCGGTAGAACCGGAGCATGTTCTCCTTGCCCGTGAACAGGGAAGCGTCCATTTCCCACAGCGCCTCCATCATGGCGGCGGCGACCCGGCAGCGGTCGATTTTCCGGCCGGCCGCCATGGCGAGGGAGCAGGCTCTGTCCCGAATCTCCGAGGGGAAATCCTCCGCCCTCTGGCAGCAGTTGACGCCGATGCCAACGATCGCCCAGTCAACGCCCCCGGTGGAATTCAGTCCCATTTCCGTGAGGATTCCGGCGAATTTTTGCTTTCCCCAGACCAGGTCGTTCGTCCATTTGATGCCGGGGCGAAGCCCAACGGAATGCTCCACCGCCCGGCACATGGCGGCGGCGACGGCGCAGGTCAGGTGCATCAGATCCTGGGGCGCGCACTCCGGGCGCAGAAGGATGCTCATATAAATCCCCACCCCCGGCGGGGAGAGGAACGACCGCCCCATCCGTCCCCGGCCGCCGGTCTGGCGGTCGGCAATCAGCACGGTGCCGTGGGGAGCGCCCTGAGAAGCAAGCTCTTTCAGGCGATTGTTGGTGGAATCCAGCTCAGGGAATACGAAAAGCCGGTCTTTCCAGGGGTATTCCGAGGGCAGAAAGGAGAGAATCTGCTCTTTCATGTCAGTCAATGTCGTTCAGCACTTCCTCGGGCGGGTCGTCCAGGATTTCGGGATGGGCGAGAATGCGGCGGTAATGCTTGAAGAAGGCTGCGTAGTAGAAGCCGTCCACGATCCGCTCGTCCAGGGTGAACTTGACGTCCACGTACTTTTTTTCCACCACGGTGCCGTCCTCCTGCACCTCCGCCGCCCGGCGCTTCATGCCGAAGGCGCCGAACACCGGCAGGTTGCCGAAGTCATACAGGTGGTGGTAAATGGGCGGGATGCCCAGACTTCCCATGGAGGTGAAGAACAGGCTCCCGTGGAAGGGGCTGACCTCCAGCAGGAATTTGGGCAGCATCCCGAAATAGTCCAGGGTTTTCAGCAGCCACACCGTGAATTTCAGGAACACGCCGGGAATCAGCGTAAGTGCCCCCGCCGTGTTGTCAAAGCTGGAATCCAGGGGCGTATTCTTCACGTTTTCCACGGCGGACTGCAGCTTGCGGTAGACGTCGTCGGCGGTGTCGTGGGGATTCAGGTGTACCTTGACGATGGTGTCCGGGGAGTCGGCGGTCATTTCCTTTTTGACGGTCATGCAGTACTGGATGTCGTCGCCATGGGTATAGACCTTCTGCCCCGCGAGGAACCGGTTCAGGCCGGGATAACGGCACACGCCCCGGCAATAGGCCGCCAGCAGGACGTGGGTGATGCCGAAGCTGGTCAGACCCTCCCGGCGCTTGCGGCGGATGTAGCGGTCAATGTGGGTGATCTCCAGAGATTCCGCAAAGAGGTTGGATGAACCGTTCCGGTTGACCATGATGTAGGGGGAGACCTGAGACATGGGGGGCAGGGTGCGCAGACGGCGTCCGTCGGTGCGGTCGCCCCAGGTGGGGTGATATTCGCCCACCGGATGTACCCGGACGCCGAAAAGAAGGATCAGCATTCCCAGGACCATGAGAAAGTCCGGCAGGCACTTGCCGCCCGCGTTGAGATCGCGCTGAAGCAGAAATGCCCGGTAGCAGTACAGCAGGAACAGCAGCGGACTGCACAGGATGGGGAACAGAAGCAGCACAGCGTGCTTGCGGCGTCCGGCAGTGATGTCCGTGTAAAGGAAGGCGAAGAAGATCACCGCGATCCAGAACAGAAACGCCATCAGGCGGCTGGAAACGCCGGCGGAGAAGGTCAGACCTGCGTACCAGGCCATGAGCCAGACGGGAATGGCGGTCTTATAGAACCGTTCGTCGCCGGACAGGAGGGCGATGAGCGCGTACAGCACGGCCGCCGTGATTGGCAGAACGATTTGGCTCCACACGAAATGCGCGTCTCCGGACCCTTTCAAACCGGAGAGCACAATGCGGGCCACTGCCGAGCAGACCATGCACAGCGCCATCAGCCAGGTCAGCGCGTTTTTGCGGCTGACATAGAGATGAATTCTGTTTTTCATAACAATGTAATTATATCAAACATCACCTTGGTTGGCAATAAGAAAAGCGGGCGAAACGCCCGCTTTTTGGAAAAACTTAAGGTTTTTTGGCGAAGGGGGACGAAAACGGAGTGCCGGATCTACAGCGATTCCGCAAGAGCCGCAATGAACGCCGGGGTCGTGCCGCAGCAGCCGCCCAGCAATGCGGCACCATTGTCCCGGCACTGAAGCATGATTCCGGCGAATTCTTCCGGCGTCTGGGCGTATACGGCGGTACCCTGGTCGTTGATGGTGGGAATGCCCGCGTTGGGCTTGCAGATCAGGGGGATTTTCACATAGCGGCGCAGCTTTGACACCAGATGGGGCGTCATCATGTCCGCCGCCACGCAGTTGAAGCCCACGGCGGCTGCCCCTGCCGCTTCCAGATCGCGCAGTACCTTCCCGCCGTCCGCCCCGGAGAACAGCGCCCCGTCCGACTGCATGGTGAAGGTGTACATGGCGGCTCCCGCGCCCTCCAGCTCGGCGGCGGTGAGAATGGCCTCCGCCTCCTGGGCGTAGAGCAGGGTCTCGCCGATAAGCAGATCGGCCCCGCCGTCGATCAGACCCCGGATCTGGCGGCGGTAATTCTCCACCAGCAGGTCGAAGCAGTCCGGGTTCCAGCTCTCGCAGTAAACGGCCAGGGTGGTCAGGTCGCCCGCAATGAGACATCCGGGGGCGGCGGAGCGGGACAGAGCAACCAGCGCTTCGTTGATCTTCTCCGTCCGGGCGTCCATGCCCACGGTTTTCAGGGCGATGGGCTGCGCCTGAAAGGTGGGGGCGTAGATGATCTGGCTGCCCGCGGCGGCGTAGGCGCGCTGGAGCGCCACCAGGGGTTCCGGATTTTCCAGAACCCACTGCTCGGTGCAGCAGTCCTTGGGCATTCCGGCGGCGCGAAGGCTGGAGCCGGTGGCGCCGTCCAGAATGCGGACGCCGTCTCGGATTTTCTGCTGAAATTCTTCTCTTGTAAGCATAAGGATACCTCTCTTGATGACCGGTCCCGTCCGGAAATGCATAATGGGGCGTGTCCCGGTAAAAACTGGGGAATGGATTTGCCGTGATTATAAACGATTTTGGAATGGATTGCAACAGGCATTGACCTTTTGGGGAAAATCTGCTACTATAGCAAAAATCCGGTGAATTTTTGGGGATCCGAAAAGTTGGGTATTCCCGGAGCTTTCAAGAAAAGGAGACACATTTTATGAAGAAAACGGTTTTAAGAGAATATGCCCGCCTGATCGTTTGCAGCGGCGTCAATGTCCGGAAGGGGCAGGAGGTGCTGATTTACGCCGATCTCGACCAGCCGGAATTTGTGCAGATGGTGGTGGAGGAAGCCTACAAGGCCAAGGCGAAGAAGGTCACGGTGGAGTGGAATTACCAGCCTCTGCAGAAGCTCCATGTGCGCTACCAGTCCGTCAAGACCCTGGGCGAGGTGCCCGAATGGCAGAAAGCCAGATTGCAGCACTATGTGGACGTGATCCCCTGCCGCATCCATCTGATCTCCGAAGACCCCGACGGACTGAAGGGCATCAATATGGCGAAGCTGGCAAGGGCGCGTCAGCTGCGTTACCCCATCGTGAAGCCCTACCACGACCAGCTGGAGAACAAGGAGCAGTGGTGCATCGCCGCCGTCCCCGGCGCGGCCTGGGCGAAGAAGGTCTTCCCCGGAATGCGCACCGGCACCGCCATGGAGAAGCTGTGGGAGGCCATTCTGTTCACCTCCCGCGTGACCGACGATCCCGTGAAGGCCTGGGAGGCGCACAACGCCGATCTGCATGACCGGTGCGCTTACCTCAACAGCCTGCACATCCGCAGTCTGCACTACACTGCGGGCAACGGCACCGACCTGACCGTGGGCATGATCCCCGAGGGCGAGTGGAAGGGCGGCGGAGACACCAGCCTGCAGGGTATTTTCTTCAACCCCAACATCCCTACGGAGGAGTGCTTCATCTCTCCCAAGCGAGGCGAGGCCGAGGGTATCGTTTACGCCAGCAAGCCTTTGAGCTATCAGGGTCAGCTCATCGAGAATTTCTCCGTCCGCTTTGAAAAGGGCAAGGCCGTGGAGGTCAAGGCAGAGAAGGGCGAGGAGCTGCTCAAGACCATGATCGCCATGGACGAGGGCGCGTCCTATCTAGGGGAGTGCGCCCTGGTGCCCCAGCATAGCCCCATCGCGGAGAGCGGAATCCTGTTCTATAACACCCTGTTCGACGAGAACGCCGCCTGCCATCTGGCGCTGGGCATGGGCTTTGCCGACACCATCCAGGATTTCCAGAATAAGACGCTGGAGGAGTGCCGGGCACTGGGCGTCAACGATTCCATGATCCACGAGGACTTCATGATCGGCTGCGACAGCATGAACATCGACGGCATCTGCGAGGACGGCAGGGTCGTGCCCATTTTCCGCAGCGGCAACTGGGCGTTCTGAGCGCCGGAAGGCAATTTTATGGTTTTTTGAAAAAATCGAAAAAAGTGCTTGCATTCTCCGACGCTTTATGATATGATATCCGGGCGATTAAAGATTGCTCGGGGCTACTATGCCCTTTAACTGATAAGAAAGAGGTGAACGAAATGAAGGAAGGTATCCATCCCAAGTACGAACAGACCACCATCCGCTGCGCGTGCGGCAATGTCTTTACCACTGGTTCTACCAAGAAGGACATTCGTGTTGAGATCTGCTCCAAGTGCCACCCTTTCTATACCGGCAAGCAGAAGCTGGTTGACACCGGTGGACGTGTTGATCGGTTCAACAAGCGGTTTGGCCTGAAGTAAGACCCGCAAATCCCGCACTGCGTGATGCAGTGCGGGATTTTTGTATTTTTATGGTTGTTCGCGGCGCGGATGTGTGGTATAATAGAAGAAAGGCAAGAGGGGAAGAGCCGCCGGAGGAGAAGCCGGGGCTTTCCATGAGAAAAGCGGAGGGTAACATGGAAGAAAGATTTGACAAACAGACCCAGGAGCGGGCAGTCCTGGTGGGACTGAACGCGGACTGCTTTGCCGAGGAGGATACCGCCACCGAAAGCACACTGGACGAGCTGGAAGACCTTCTGGAGACCGCAGGAGGCTTCTGCACGGGCAAGGTGCTGCAAAACCGCCATACCCCCGATTCCCACAGCTTCATCGGCGAGGGAAAAGCCCAGGAGGTGCGGATGCTGGCGGAGGCGACCCAGTCCACCATGGTCATCTTCGACAATGAGCTTTCCCCGGGAAATATCCGGGCTCTGGAAGAGATCATCGGGCTTCCCGTTCTGGACAGAAGCGCCCTGATCCTGGACATTTTTGCCCAGCGGGCGAAGACGAAGGAGGGGCGGCTTCAGGTGGAGCTGGCGCAGTATAAATACCTGCTGCCCCGGCTGTCCGGCATGGGCACGAGCCTTTCCCGGCAGGGCGGCGGCATCGGCACCCGAGGCCCCGGCGAAACCAAGCTGGAATCCGACCGGCGGCACATCCGGGAGCGGATCAACCGCCTGGAGGAAGAGCTGGAACAGGTGCGCAAGGTACGCTCTGTCCAGCGGGAGCGGCGGATGAAAAATTCCGTCCCCGTGGTTGCCATTGTGGGCTACACCAACGCGGGAAAATCCACTCTGCTCAATCAGCTCACCGGTGCGGGAATCCCCGCCAACAACCGGCTGTTTGACACGCTGGACACCACCTCCCGGCTGCTGACGGTTTCGGACAATCTGGACGTGATCCTTTCCGACACCGTGGGATTTATCGCGAAGCTGCCCCATCATCTGGTGGACGCCTTCCGGGCGACATTGGAGGAACTGGAATATGCCGATCTGCTTTTGCACGTCATCGACGCTTCCGACCCCCATCTGGAGCAGCACATCGCCGTGGTGGACAGGCTGATCTCCCAGCTTGCCAAGCCGGAAACCCCGGTGCTGAAATGCTACAACAAGGCCGATCTGGTGTATTCCGACGACATTCCCGTGGGAAAGAACATCGTCGCCATCTCCGCCAAGCGGGGCATCAACATGGACGGGCTGCTGAAGGCCATCGAGAGCGCCCTGAACCACGCCCGGCACCACATCGTGGTGCGTCTGCCCTATGCCATGGGCGGCATGGTGGAGACGCTGCATGACGGCGCACAGGTCAAGAAAGTGGACTACACTCCGGAGGGCATCGAGATCGAGGCCGTGGTGGACGGGATCCTCTACGGCAGACTCCGGGAATATATCATCAGGGAGTGCTGAGGATTGGACGAGTATTTGATACCCACCCAATTTGGCGAAGCGGAATTTGTGGAAAAAAAGTCCCGTTTCATCGGCCGCGTCTGGCCTGTGGACACCGAGGAAGAAGCGCTGGCGAAAATCCAGGAGATGAAAAAGAAGCACTACGACGCCACCCACAACTGCTGGGCGTACATCATCAAAGACGGCGCGGTGCGCTTCTCCGATGACGGCGAGCCCGGCGGCACCGCGGGAATGCCCATGCTGCAGGTTTTGCAGCGGGAGGGACTATTTAACGTAGTATGCGTGGTGACCCGGTACTTCGGCGGCATTCTTCTGGGCGCCGGGGGACTGGTGCGTGCGTACACAAAAGGCGCGAAAATCGCCGTGGACGCTGCCGGGAAATCCATGAAGCGGGTCTGGACGGCGGTGTACGTGCCATGTCCCTACCCCTTCTACGAGCGGGTCAAACTGGAAGCCGCCGCCTTTGGGGGCATCCTCCGCAAGACGGAGTTCGGCGCGGAGGTGGAGATGGAGCTGCTGTTCCCGGAGGGACAGGTCAGCGCCTTTCTTCAAAAACTCACCGACCTGTCCAGCGGGACGGTCGAGGGCATGGAGACCGGGCAGGAATACCGGGCGTTCCCGGTGGAGGCTACATAAACGAAGCGGAATAAGGAATGAGGGGATTACCATGACTGTGCGGGAAGAACTGGAATGGCAGGAGCATAAGCGCCTGAATCCTCTGGCGGCCTTTGCCGACCAGAGCAGGGGACGTCCGAGGGCGGAAGAACCCCGGGCGGAGGACGTGCGCACCTGTTACCAACGGGACATTGACCGAATTGTCCATTCCAAGTCCTTCCGCCGTCTGATGCACAAGACCCAGGTGTTTTTGCAGCCCGAGGGTGACCACTACCGCACCCGGATGACCCATACATTGGAGGTCAGCCGCATTGCCGGGACGATCACCCGGGCGCTGGGGCTGAACGAAGACCTGGCGGAGGCCATTGCCATGGGACATGACTTAGGACACACCCCCTTCGGCCACGCCGGGGAGGACGCCCTGAGCCAGTGCCTGGGCAAGCCCTTCCGCCACAATGAGCAGAGCCTGCGGGTGGTGGACATTCTGGAAAAGGACGGGCAGGGGCTGAACCTGACCTACGAAGTCCGCATGGGCATTCTGGGTCACACCGGAGATTACTGGCCGGAGACGCTGGAGGGGCAGGTCGTGCGCCGCTCTGACCAGATCGCCTACGTCAACCACGACATTGACGACGCCATCCGGGCGGGCATCCTCACCGACGACGATATCCCCATCGACATCACCGACGTGCTGGGTCACAGTCACCGGGACAGAATCAACACATTGGTCTGCGACGCCATCCGCACCTCCCGGGAATTCGGAAAGGTCTGCCTGTCTCCCGACGTGGACAGGGCGCTGAAAGAGCTGCGCTCGTTCATGTTCGTCAACGTCTACCGCAATCCGGTGGCCAAGGGCGAGGAAAGCAAGGCAAAGGATATGCTCAAGCGGCTGTTTGAATACTACATTGCCCATCCGGAAGCGCTGCCCGAGGATTTCCAGCCCCAGCTGAGCTTCGACGGCATGGAGCGCACGGTGTGCGACTACATAGCGGGAATGACGGACAATTACGCCGTCGAAAAGTTCCGGGAGATCTTCATCCCCATGGGGTGGCAGGTTCACGGTTGAGAATTTGTAAAGAAGTTTGACGAAAGGAGGGGAGACTATGCCGTTTCCACCGGCATTTATTGACGAAGTGATCGCCCGGAACCCGATCGAGGACGTGGTGGGACAGTACGTGACGCTGAAGCGTTCCGGCTCCAACCTGTTTGGCCTGTGTCCCTTCCACGGTGAGAAGACCCCATCCTTCTCCGTAACGCCGGACAAGGGCATGTTCTATTGCTTCGGCTGCCACAAGGGCGGCGGCGTCATCAATTTCGAGATGGAAATCGAGGGGCTGAGCTACGGCGATGCCGTGCGGGCGCTGGCCAAGCGTGCGGGGCTGGAAGTCCCCGAGGACGAGCAGTACCAGTCCCGGTACCGCCAGCAGGAGCGGCTCTGGGCGCTGCACAAGGAAGCGGCGCGGTTTTTCCATGGCTGCCTGTATGAACCCATGGGTACGTCGGCGCTGGAATACGCCCGGGGACGGGGAATGTCCCAGACGACCCTGACCAAGTTTGGCATCGGCTACGCCCCGGACAGCTGGAGCGACCTGGTGGACGCCATGCGGAAAAAGGGCTACACCGACCAGGAGCTGCGGGATTCCGGCCTTGTGACGGTGTCCAAAAAGAACGGCAATCTTTTCGACCGGTTCCGTGACCGGCTGATGTTCCCCATCATCGACGTCCGGGGAAACGTCATCGGCTTCGGCGGGCGCATTATGAACGACCGGGACAAAAACGCCGCAAAATACTTGAATTCCCCGGAAACCCTGATTTTCAACAAGCGAAAAAACCTGTTTGCCCTGAATTACGCCAAGAAAAGCAAAATGGGCTACCTGATTCTGGTGGAGGGGTACATGGATGCCATTGCCCTGCACCAGTATGGATTTGACTGCGCGGTGGCGTCTCTGGGAACTGCCCTGACGGACGACGGCGCGGCGCTGCTGTCCCGGTATACCGATCAGGTGGTGCTGATCTATGACGGCGACACCGCCGGGCAGAACGCCACCCAGCGGGCGATCCCCATGCTGGAAAAGGCGGGCTTGCAGGTCAAGGTTCTGAAAATGCGGGACGCCAAGGATCCGGACGAATACCTGAAAAAATTCGGCGCCGACCGCTTCAAGATTCTGCTGGAGGAATCCTCCAACCGGGTGGAATACCAGCTTGCCGCCATTGCCCGGAAGTACGATTTGCAGGACGACGACCAAAGGGTACGTTATTTGCAGGAATCCGCCGACCTGATCGGCTCCCTGCCCAGTGCCGTCCAGCGGGACGTTTACGGCGGCCGGGTGGCGGAGGCCGCGAAAATCAGCGCCGACGCCATGCACTTAGAGATCGAGCGGGCGCGGAAACGCCGGGTCTATCAGGAGAAGAAAAAGCAGGAAAAAATCGACCTGTCTCCAGCCCGGAATTTGCAGCCCAAGAGCAGGGACATCCGCTATACCAACATGAAATCCGCCATGGCGGAGGAAATGCTCCTGTCGCTGGTTCTGCGGGAAAGCGCCCTGCTGGACAGCACCGGCGGCCTGAAAAAGGAGATGTTCTCCTCGGAGCTGCTGGGACGGGTTTACGCCCAGTTAAAGCAGCGCCATGAGCAGGGGCTGGACGTTTCCCTTGCCGGGTTGACGGACTTGACGCCGGAGGAAATGTCCCACATTGCGGGCATTCTGCACAGACGGCAGGGGCCTGTGAACGAGCAGGCGATGACAGACTGCATCCGCACCATCCAGAGCGAGTATCAGGCCTCCAAGGTGACGACGGAGGATGATCTTCTGGCAGTGCAGGCACGACTAAAGGAAAGAAAAGGAATCAAAACATGACAGAGCTGTTAGAGAATTCTCCGGTGAGCGCCGGCGAGGACGATGTGCGCCAATACTTAAATGAGATCCGGCGGTATCCCCGTCTGACGCCGGAGGAGGAGCGGGAGCTTGCCAAGCGCTGCGCTCAGGGAGACGAGAGCGCCATCCGCCAGATGGTCAATTCCAATCTCCGGCTGGTGGTGTCCATTGCGAGAGAATACGCCGGGCGGGGCGTTGCGCTGATGGACCTGATCCAGGAGGGGAGTATCGGCCTTCTGGTGGCGGCGCGGAAATTTGACTATACCAAGGACTATCGGTTTTCTACCTATGCCACCAAGTGGATCCGCCAGGGCGTGACCCGGTGCCTGATGAACCACGGCAGCACCATCCGGGTGCCGCTGCACACGGCGGAGCGGATGCGGAAAATCGAAGCGGTGCGCACATCTCTGCGTCAGGAGCTGGGGGAGGAGCCCACCGCCGCGCAGATTGCGGAAAAGTGCGGCCTGCCTGAGGAAAAGGTGGCGGAGCTGACCCAGCTGACGCCGGACATCTGCTCTCTGGACGTCCCCATGGGGGACGACGACGGCACCGCCCTGCAATCTCTGCTGGAGGATGCGCAGGCGCCCCAGCCCTACGAGGAAGTGGTGCGCGGGGAGCTGGACAAGACGATGGATCGGCTTCTGGGGTCGCTGAACGAGCGCCAGCAGCAGATCCTGCGGCTGCACTTCGGCATGGAGGACGGCCACTGCTATTCTTTGGAGGAGATCGGTAAGAAGCTGGGTATTTCCAAGGAGCGGGTGCGCCAGATCGAGCGTCAGGCCATGGACAAGCTGCAAAAAATGGGTGCCGGTCTGGGATTGGAGGATTTCTTGAATGAATGATCTGGATTTTTCCTTTGAGGACAGCCCATGGGAAGCCTTTCTGCGGACGAAGCGGGCAGGGGACACGGTTTCGGCCGCCAATCTTCTGACCATGCTGGAAGAGGAAAGCGAGCAGGCTGTGGAGGATGCCCTTCAGGCATTGGAGGATGGCGGCCTGAACCTGGACGTTTCCGACCTGCCCAAAGCGCCCGGCAGCGGAGCGGCGGCTCTGCGGCTGCGGCAGGAAGCGCAGCTGGTGGAGAAGGGATTGCCCCTCGAGGAACTGGAACCCAATGACCCGCTGCGGCTGTACTTGGAAGAGGTTGCGCAGCTTTCCCCCTCCGGCGACGAGCAGGCGCTGGCCGCAAAATGCGCGGCGGCGGACGAACGCGCCATGGAGACACTGACCAATCTGGGGCTGCACCGGGTTCTGGAAATCGCTAAGGATCATGTGGGGCTCGGAGTGCTTTTGCTGGATCTGATCCAGGAGGGCAGTTTGGGACTGTGGCAGGCCATTCAGGGCTACCGGGAGGGGAATTATGCCGCCTGCCGGGACTACTGGATCCGGTTCTATATGGCGAAGGCGGTCTTTTTGCAGGCCAGAGCCAACGGCGTGGGGCAGAAGCTCCGGGAGGCGCTGGAAGACTACCGCGCCGTGGACGAGCGGCTGCTGTCCGAGCTGGGGAGAAATCCCACTCTGGAGGAAATTGCCGAGGCCATGCATATCAGCCCCGAGGAAGCCTCCGTGGTGAAGAAGATGCTGGACGACGCCCGCCTTCTGGCGCAGGCGAAGAAGCAGCCCGAGCCGGAGGAGGAAAAGGAAGCCGAAGAGCAGGCCGTGGAGGATACCGCTTATTTCCGGATGCGCCAGCGCATTCTGGAGCTGATGTCGGTGCTGGACGAGACCGACGCGAAGCTGATCTCCCTGCGGTTCGGTCTGGAGGGCGGAATGCCCCTGAGCCCGGAGGAAACGGGAAAGCGCCTGGATCTGACCCCCGACGAGGTGGTCGCAAGAGAAGCAAACGCCCTGAGCAAGCTGCGCTCAGAGAGATAGAAGGGAAGAAAACTTATATGGCAAAACCGATTTCCATCGCCATTGACGGCCCCGCCGGAGCGGGAAAGTCCACCATTGCCCGGAGGCTTGCAAAAGAACTGGGCTTTTACTACGTGGACACCGGGGCGATTTACCGCACCGTGGCCTATTTCTTCGACCTGTGGGGCGTCAGTCCCAAGGACATTGACGGCATCACCCGTTACATCGACGAGCTGACCATCGGTATCGAGTATGACGATGAGGGCGTCCAGCACATGATCATGAACGGCATGGACGTGACCGGCGATATCCGCACCCCCGACCTTTCCCAGAAAGCAAGTCTGGTCTCCGCCCATGCCATCGTCCGGGATCTGCTGCTGGATATGCAGCGGGAAATGGCCGAAAAGCACAACGTCATCATGGACGGCCGGGATATCGGCACCGTGGTGCTGCCCAAGGCCACGGTGAAGATCTTCCTCACCGCGACGCCGGAGGTGCGGGCGAAGCGCCGCACGGATGAGCTGATCGCGAAGGGGCAGAAGGCGGACTACAATAAGATCCTCAAGGACATCCAGCAGCGGGACTATCAGGACACCCACCGGGCGATCGCCCCGCTGAAAATGGCGCGGGACAGCGTCAGGCTGGACACCTCCGAGCTGGACATCGACGGCGTTATCGCCGCGATGAAGGAGATCATTGCCCGGAAGGTGACACTGTGAGCGTCCGGGTCGCGAAAAGCGCCGGATTCTGCTTCGGCGTCAGCCGGGCGGTGGAGCTGGTGGAGCAGGCAGCCAAAGCGGGCAAAAAAGTGGTCACCCTGGGGCCGATCATCCACAATCACCACGTTGTGGACAAATTCCGCGCACTGGGGGTGGAGGTGATTGACGCCCCGGAGCAGGCTTGCCCCGGCCAGACGGTGATCATCCGTTCCCACGGCGTCAGCCGGGCGGTATATGAGGAGCTGCAGCGCAGGGGCGTGGAGATCATTGACGCTACCTGCCCCTTCGTCAAGCGCATCCACGGCATCGTCAGCCGCGCCGAGGAGGAAGGGCAGCTGCCCGTCATCATCGGAACGCCCACCCACCCGGAGGTGGAGGGCATTGCCGGGTGGTGCCGGGACTGCCGGGTTTTTGAGACTCCGGAGGATCTGAAAAACTGGGCTTATTCCAAAGAAAATCTTAAGAATTCATCAATTTGTATGGTTTCGCAAACTACTTTAACGGAATATTTGTGGAAAACGTGCGGTGAATTTGCAAAAAAACAGTTTACTAACCTGAAAATTTTTGATACAATATGTAGAGCAACTGAGTACAGGCAAAGCGAAGCAGCCCATTTGAGTGAAAACTGTCAGGCTATGGTCGTTGTGGGAGACCCCAAAAGTTCCAACACAGGCCGTCTCGCTATGATTTGCCGGGAACACTGCGGCCGGGTCTTCCTGGTGGACAACGCTTCCGAGCTGCGTCCGGAGGACTTTCGCGGTGTCAGCGATGTTGGAATCACTGCAGGTGCGTCGACACCGGCGTGGATTATAAAGGAGGTCAACAAGACTATGAGCGAAATCACGAATGTTGAGACTGTACAGGAGGAGAACTTTGCAGAGCTTCTCGAGCAGTCCATCAAGACTTTAAATACAGGAGATAAGGTTATCGGCACCGTGACCGGGATCGGCAACACCGAAGTCCAGGTCGACCTCGGCACCAAGCATGCCGGCTACATCCCTTATGACGAAGTCAGCACCGATCCTTCCGTGAAGCCCGAGGACGTACTGAAGGTTGGTGACGAGATCGAGGTTTTCGTCGTTCGCGTCAACGATCAGGAAGGCACCGTGCAGCTGTCCAAGAAGAAGCTGGACGGCCTGAAGGTCTGGGACGACATGGCTGCCTGGGCAGAGAACAAGACCACTGTGGAAGGCGTCATTACCGAGGAAAACAAGGGCGGCCTGGTTGCCAATGTCAAGGGCATCCGGGTGTTCATCCCCGCTTCCCAGTCCGGCATCGCCAAGGGCGGCGACATGGCCGGTATGGTCGGCAAGACCGTGCAGCTGAAGATCACCGAGGTCAACCGCGCCCGCCGCCGTGTCATCGGCTCCATCCGCGCCGTCAACTCCGAGGCCCGCAAGGCCGCGCAGGAGAAGATCTGGTCCGAGATCGAAGTGGGCAAGAAGTACCACGGCACCGTCAAGTCCCTGACTTCCTACGGCGCGTTCGTGGACATCGGCGGTGTGGACGGCATGGTTCATGTTTCCGAGCTGAGCTGGAACCGCATCAAGACCCCCGCCGACGTTGTGAAGGTCGGCGACGAGATCGACGTTTACGTCATTTCCTTCGACCCCGAGAAGCACAAGATTTCTCTGGGCTACAAGACCGCCGAGATGAACCCCTGGAATCAGTTCATGACCAAGTATTCCGTGGGCGACGTGGTGGACGCCAAAATCGTCAAGCTGATGACCTTCGGCGCCTTCGCTGAGATCCTGCCCGGCGTGGACGGCCTGATCCACATTTCCCAGATCGCTGACCGCCGCATCGGTAAGCCCGAGGATGTTCTGTCCGAGGGTCAGGACGTGAAGGTCAAGATCACCGATGTGGACGCCGAGAACAAGCGTATCTCCCTGTCTATCCGCGCTCTGCTGGAACAGCCTGAAGAGGACGCCGAGTAATTTGTGATGCAACACCGGGGCTGCGCATGTAGCCCCGGTATTTTGTTTCGGAAACTCTGACGAAATTCAGCTTTCATCGGAGTTTTTGTAGGTATTTCATGTTTTATGAGGAGGAAAATTATGGTAAAGCATATCGTACTGTACACTCTGAAGGAGGGCGTTGACAAGACCGAGGCCGTGAAGCTGATCGCGTCCGTTCTGGAGCCCCTGGTGGGGAAAATCCCGGGGCTGCTGCATCTGGAAGTTCGTCAGGCGTTCAACGGCATGGACTACGCCCTGTATTCCGAGTTTGAAAGCCGGGAAGCGCTGGAAAATTACGCCGTGCATCCCCTGCACCAGGAGGCCAAGACCCATTTCTTCCACCTGCTGGACAGCCGTGTGGCGGCGGACTATGAAGTGTAATCCCTATATGTGACAGTCCGGTGGACGGGCGCAGGCCGCAGTCCCGGACGGAAGGAGAAAAAGATGAAAGCAATCGTAACCGTAGTGGGAAAAGACCGGGTGGGCATCATTGCGGGTGTCTGCACCGCTCTGGCGGATTTCAACGTCAACGTTCTGGACATCAGCCAGACCGTTATGCAGGGCTATTTCACCATGATGATGGCGACGGAGGTCTCCGCGTGCAACGTGCCGCTGGGAGAGCTTGTCACCCGGATGGACGAGATCGGCAAGGAAATGGGACTGTCCATCCGCGTGCAGCGTGAGGACATCTTTGAAGCCATGCACCGGATTTGAGGGACAGATCATGCTGAATCAGAAGGACATCCTGCAAACCCAGGACATGATCGACAAGCGGCATCTGGACATCCGGACCATCACCATGGGCATCAGTCTGCTGGACTGCTGTGACCCGGACTTAAAGACCTGCTGCGATAAAATTTATCGGAAGATCACCCGCTGCGCCAAGGATCTGGTGAAGGTCGGCGAGGACATCGAGAAGGAATTCGGAATCCCCATCGTCAACAAGCGGATTTCCGTCACGCCCATCTCCATTGTTGCCGGCTCCTGCGAGACGGATTCCTACGTGGAGATCGCCAAAACCCTGGACGCGGCGGCGATCACCTGCGGCGTCAACTTCATCGGCGGTTTTTCCGCTCTGGTGCAGAAGGGCTGCACGTCGGGAGACTGGAAGCTGATCCGCTCCATCCCCGAGGCCATGGCGGCCACCGAACGGGTGTGCGCCAGCGTGAACGTCGGCTCCACCAAGGCGGGCATCAACATGGACGCCGTGGCGGAAATGGGTCGTATCATCAAGAAAACCGCCGAACTAACTGCGGATAACGACGGCCTTGGCTGTGCCAAGGTGGTGGTGTTTGCCAACGCCGTGGAGGATAACCCCTTCATGGCGGGCGCGTTTCATGGCGTGGGCGAGCCGGAGTGCGTGCTGAATGTGGGCGTTTCCGGCCCCGGCGTGGTGTACCATGCCTTGCAGAACGTGAAGGGTCAGCCCTTTGACGTGGTTGCCGAGACCATCAAGAAGACCGCCTTCCAGATCACCCGGATGGGTCAGCTGGTGGGTAAGGAGGCGTCCCGCCGTCTGGGCGTACCCTTCGGGATCGTGGACTTAAGCCTTGCGCCCACCCCCGCCGTGGGGGACAGCGTCGCCCGGATTCTGGAGGAAATGGGGCTGGAGGTCTGCGGTACCCACGGCACCACGGCGGCTCTCGCCATGCTGAACGACGCGGTGAAAAAGGGCGGCGTGATGGCGTCCAACCATGTGGGCGGCCTGTCCGGCGCATTCATCCCCGTGTCCGAGGACGAGGGCATGATCGCCGCCGCCGAGGGCGGCACGCTGTGCCTGGACAAGTTGGAAGCCATGACCTGCGTCTGCTCCGTGGGACTGGACATGATCGCGGTTTCCGGCGATACTTCTGCGGCAACCATTTCCGCCATCATTGCGGACGAAGCGGCCATCGGCATGGTGAACACCAAGACCACCGCCGTGCGCATCATCCCCGCCCCCGGCAAGACGGTGGGCGACCGGGTGGAACTGGGCGGCTTGCTTGGCAGCGCCCCGGTAATGCCGGTGCATGACAAATCCAGCGAGGACTTTATCGCCCGCGGCGGCAGAATCCCCGCGCCGCTGCAAAGCCTGAAAAACTGACTTTTGGAGAGTATAATAACCTGTTCGACCCCAAAAACCGGAATCCTCTCTTTTTCCAGAATTATCTGCCATAAAGGATAAGAAATGCGCCTGCCGCTTCAAAACGGCAGGCGCATAAATTTTTACTTTGCCGACAGGTCGACGCTTCTTCTGAGCATACTCATAGGCGGCACGGTTTTGGGCAGCTGGATGGTGAATTTCATCTGGGGGGTTCGCGGTTCTTCCACCGGGTTGCCGTCCGGATCGGCCATAATCGGGGCGGTGATGGGGAAGGGGCGTACATCGGGGCCGACGACTTCCAGCGCGTCCCCTGCGCGGAATTTGTTGTTCAGGCGGCACACCGCCAGTCCGTTTGTGTCGCAGGACTCCACCTTCGCCACGATCTGCCACTGCCGGATGTACCGGGAGGAAGCCACGTACTGCCCCGGCTCGCCGTAATAGAAGCCGGTGGAGTAAATGCGGTGGGAAATGTGATCCACCTCGTCCCGCCAGACGGGGTCCAAGTCCCTGCCCGCGGCGGCATCGTCGATGCAGTGGCGGTAAGCACCCGTGACGATGGCGGCATAGTAGGCGGACTTTGCCCTGCCCTCAATTTTGATGCAGTCCACGCCCGCGTCCATCAGGTCGCTTAAGTGGTCGATCATGCACATATCCCGGGAATTCAAGATGTAAGTACCCTTTTCATCCTCAAAAACGGGGAAATATTCCCCGGGGCGCTTTTCCTCCATCAGGGCGTACTGATACCGGCAGGGCTGGGCGCAGGCGCCGCGGTTGCTGTCGCGCCCCGTCATGTAGTTGCTCAGCAGACACCGGCCGGAGTAGCTGACGCACATGGCGCCGTGGCCGAAGGTCTCGATCTCCAGCGCAGGATCGACCTTCTGACGGATGGCGCGGATCTCTTCCAGACTGCACTCCCGTGCCAGCACCACCCGCTTTGCGCCTAAGTCAAACCACGCCTGAGCGCAGGCGTAATTGGCGATGGACTGCTGGGTGGAAATATGCCTTTCGCAGTGCGGGGCATATTTCCCGGCGAGGGTGAACGCGCCCAGGTCGGCTACGATCAGGGCATCCACCCCGGCGTCGTCCAGCAATTCCAGATATTCCGGCAGCCGGGCGATCTCGTCATTTCTCGGCATGGTGTTCACGGTGACGTGACACTTTACTCCGTGGTCATGGGCATACCGCACCGCCTTGGGCAGCTCCTCGGGGGAGAAGTTCCCCGCGAAGGAGCGCATTCCAAAGCTTGTTCCGGCGAAATATACCGCGTCCGCGCCGTAGGCCACGGCCATTTCCAGCCGCTCCATGTCCCCGGCGGGGCTGAGCAATTCCAGCTTTCTCATTCGCCCTCCGACTGTGTGGAAGCGGCAGCGGCGGCAGCGGCAAACTGTGCGCGGTACTGGTCGTGTTCTTCCTGGGTGGTGGAGAACTGGTGCATACCGGTGGCGGGATTCAGCACGTAGTAATAGTAGTTGTGAGATTCGGGGTTCAGCGCCGCTTGCAGGCTGGCAAGACCCGGGTTCGCAATGGGCGTGGGCGTCAGACCCGGATGGAGGTAGGTGTTGTAGGGGCTGTCCAGACTGGTGTCGATGTGGTCGGATACGCCATCCTGGGCGTAGATAATGGCGGCGTCGATGTTCAGCAGGGCGGGGTAGTCCCAGTGGAACAGACGGTTGTAAATGACGCCGGCGATCCGGGGGCTTTCCGAGGGTGCGGCGCTCTCCTTCTCGATGAGGGAGGCGACAATGGTCACCTCCCGCACGGTGAAGCTGCCGTCGGTGACGGTGGCGTTCAGGGTGTCGATCTGGGCGCGCATTTCATCGGTGAACCGGTAACCGAAGTTGTCCAGCATCTTTTCCAGAACCTCGCGGGGGGTGGAATTCTTATAGAAATCGTAGGTATCCGGGAAAAGGAAGCCTTCCAGGCAGTATTTGTCGCCACGGGTCACATTTTCCAGGAACCAGTAGTCCTTCAGCGCGCCGTCGGCGGCGTAGGCGTTGAGATCCTGCACGGTGCAGATGCGGTTTTCCTCCAGCAGAGCGAAAATCTGGCGGCAGGTGTAGCCCTCGGGGATCAGCAGATCCTCCACGACCTCACGGGTGGAGCTGGCGGACATCATGTTGACCAATGCGTGGTAGTCATACCGGGTGTTCAGGTCGTAGATGCCGGGGTCGATCTTCTTCTCCGCATGGGAGATGTCGGCGTAGAGATGAAACAGACTCTTGTATCGGATCAGGCCGGCATCATAGAGCTTATCGGTGATGCTGTCCATGGTGTCGGACTCGTAAACGGTGATGGTGACGGGCTTGTTCTCCCGCCCGAAGGCCAGCACGTCGGCGGCGCAGACCCAGATCATCCGACCCATGGTGACGCCGATGATCACGATCAGCGCCAGCCACACCACGGTGACCAGAATGTGGGGAATGCCCAGCAGCCCGTCCCCCCGTGTTTTCTTGGGGCGACCTTTTTTCACGGGGCGCTGGTGGCCGGACGCTTTCCGCTCCGGGGCGGGGGCGCCTGGTATGTCATCAAAATCGCCGTCGTTGTCCCGGTATTCCTGCTCCGGGATCTCGTCCTTCGGCGGCTCCGGCTCCGACGGTTCCTCCGGCAGCTCCTGCAGGTCCGGGTCGTCCAGAATGCTGGGGTCGAAGGGCGGCTCCTCCTCGCCGTGCTCCAGCATACCGTGGGAATCCATGGCGCTGTCGTCGGGGATGATCTCGCTGCCGATCTCCGGCTCGGTAAGCCGGTCGTCATAGGGCTCTTCCGTGCCGTCGTCCACGTCCGGGATCCGATCCATGAAGGAGCGCCCCTTTTCGGCGGTGTCATCGGGCGCGGGAATTTCTTCCGGGGCAGGGGGAACGTCCTCCTGGACGAAATCCTCCTCAGATGCGGGGACGCCTTCCTCGGCGGGAATATCCGCCTCAGCGGGCTCTTCCGTCTCAGCAGGGGGGTCTTCGGGCTGAGAATCGGCTTCCCCCGCAGTTGCTTCTTCGGAAACGGGAGTATCGCCGGCTTCCTCCGATTCCTCGCCGGCGGGAAAGAAGGTCAGTTCTTCCGGAACGATTTCCTCCTCGTCCCGTTCGGGAAACTGTTTGTTGTCCATATCGTGTTCCTCCAAGGTCAGCGAATGACGATCTGTTCTGCGACGGCCTGTGCGGCGGCCTGACCCTTCAGGGCGGCGATCAGCGCCAGACCAAAGGGAACGGCGCAGCCCGCGGACGTGCCGGTGATGAGCTTTCCGTCGGTGACGGCGGGGGCGCAGACCATGTCGGCGCTGCCCATCTGGCCTTCACAGCCGGGGTAGCAGGTGGCGCGCTTGCCGTCGGTAATGCCAAGCATGGCAAGAATGGTGGGGGCGGCGCAGATGGCGGCGACGAACCGGCCGTTTTCCCAGGCGAACCGCACGGCTTCCAGCGCCTCCGGGCAGCCCTTGATGGAGGCGACGCCCTTCATCCCGCCGGGGAGAACGATCATATCCAATTCGGTCAGATCCATCTGTCCCAGTTCCATATCGGCGGTCACGGGAATGCCGTGGCTTCCGGTGACGACCTTTCCGCCGATGCCAACGGTGGCGACGGACACGCCCGCACGGCGCAGTAAATCAATCGGGGTGACGGCTTCCGTTTCCTCGAAGCCGGTGCCAAGCAACATGTAAACCATATTCAGTCCTCCAGACATGCCGCCGCGTGGCGGTAGATTTCTTCGTGAATGTCCTCAATACTCCGCATTTTCCCGTTTTTCGTGCAGGAAATGATCGTCCATCCGTAATATTCGGCGGCGGCGCGTCCGGCGCGGCGGCAGGAAGCGAGGTAGGCGCTGTTCCGCTCGTGGATGTCTGCGGTGGTGTGGGTGTCCTGTTCCCGGTGGCGCAGCAGCTGCTCCGTAAAATCCGTGGGGACGTCCAGATACAGCGTCAGGTCGGGGCGGGGAAGCTCCAGCCGGTCGTACTCAAAATCATACAGCCACTTGAGAAACGCCTGCCGGGTTTCCTCCGACTCCTTGGACGCCTGATGGACGGCGTTGGAGGTGGTGTAGCGGTCGCAGACCACCAGACCGCCCTGCTCGTACCACTGCCCCCAGACCTTTTTATAGGAGGCGTATCGGTCAACGGCGAAGAAGGTGGAAGCGGCGTAGGCGTTGACGTCCGACGGGTTCGTGCCGAACTCGCCCCCAAGGTACATCCGGATCAGCGCGGAGCTGGGTTCGGAATATTGGGGGAAGACGATTTTCTGAAAGGCAATGTTTTCCTTTTCCAGACGCTGGGTCAGCAGACGAAATTGGGTGGACTTGCCGGAGCCGTCCGTGCCTTCAATGACGATTAGTTTGCCCATTAGAATTCTCCTTATATTGCGGACATATTATCATAACCTACAATATACCATATTTATCCCCGTTTGTCCACCTTTGCGTGAGACTGAAACCAAGTTTTCTCGAATCAATTGCCGGAAAACAAAAAAAGTTGCAAACACCTGGGAAAAGTGATACAATAAAGAAAATTTCGATGGAAAAGGGAATCAGAAACATGGAAGTCACATTTGAAAGTCTCGGCCTGAGCAAGGCCATGCTGAAAGCTCTGGAGGAAAAGGGCTACGGCTACCCCACCACCATTCAGGCGGAGGCCATTCCGTATTTTCTGCAATGGCGGGACGTCATCGCCAAGGCGCCCACCGGCACCGGAAAGACCTTTGCCTTCGGCATCCCTATCATCGAGCACATCGAGCCCGGCAGCGAGGAGACCGAGGCTGTCATCCTGGCGCCGACGCGCGAGCTTGCCATGCAGANNAGACCTTTGCCTTCGGCATCCCCATGATCGAGCATATCGATCCGTCCAACGAGGGCGTCCAGGGGCTGATTCTTGCCCCCACCCGGGAGCTTGCCATCCAGATCGGCGACGAGCTGCGGGGGCTGCTGACCTATTTTCAGGGCATTCGGGTGGCGGTGCTCTACGGCGGCGCGGGAATCGGCGGGCAGATCAAGCAGCTGGAGCGCAAGCCCCAGATCGTGGTGGCGACGCCGGGACGGCTGATGGATCACTACAACCGCAAGACCATTCGGTTGGACAAAATTCAGACCGTAGTGCTGGACGAGGCTGACCGGATGCTGGACATGGGCTTTTTCAAGGACGTGACCCGGATCATCGACAAAGTGAAGAACCGGAAGAATCTGGGGCTGTTTTCCGCCACCATTTCCCAGGAGGTCATGACGGTGTCCTGGATGTACCAGCGGGACGAGGTGGAGATCACCGTGGAGCCCAAGCAGGAAGACCGCCCGGACATCGACCAGTTCAGCATCACCTGCACGCCGCTGGAAAAGGCGGAAACGTCTCTGCGCCTGATCCGCAGTCAGGGCTATGAGCGGGTGATGATCTTCTGCAACACCAAGCACATGTGCCAGCGTCTCTGCGACGAATTCCAGCGGGCGGGGTTAGACTGCGACTGCATCCACGGAGACATCCGTCAGAGCCAGCGGGAAAAGACCATGCAGCGCTACCGGGACGGAAAGCTGGCCGTGCTGATCGCAACGGACGTGGCCTCCCGTGGTATCGACGTGGACGATGTGGACTGCGTTATCAATTATGACGTGCCGGAGGAGAACGAATATTACGTCCACCGCATCGGCCGCACCGGCCGGGCGAAGAAAAAGGGCGTGGCATGGAGCATCGTCAGCAATTTCCCGGAGAAGGCCAGACTGGACGACATCTGCAAATACTGCAATTTCACCATTCAGCCCATGGTGATGGACAAGGACGGCAGATTGTCCCCCGAGGAAGTCAAAGCCCCCGTGACGCCCAAAAGGAGATTCCGTTGAATCCCCGGGAAAGGGGCTTCCTGCTGCTGACCAGCTGTCTTGGAGATCCTGACCGCCCGGTGCTTTCCACCGCTCAGCTGCGCACGCTGGCGCTGCGGATGCGGGGCAGGGAATGCACCCGGCCGGAGCGGGAAATGACGCGGCAGGACTTTGTTGACCTGGGATACGACCGGGAGACGGCGGAGCGGTACTGCGCTCTGCTTTCGGATACCGAGCAGCTGGACTACTATCTGAGCCGGGGAAGAAAAACGGACTGCACGCCCGTCGCTCGGATCAGCGAGGACTACCCAGGGATTCTGCGGCAGCGCCTTGGGACGGACGCCCCCGGATGTCTGTGGGCGAAGGGCGATCTGTCCATCCTGAACACCCCGGCGGTGGCGCTGGTGGGAAGCCGGGAGCTGCGGGCGGAGAACCGGGACTTTGCCGCGGCGGTGGGACACAGGGCGGCGGAAGAAGGACTGACGCTGGTTTCCGGCAACGCCCGGGGCGCAGACCGCACGGCGCAGGAGGCGTGCCTTGCCGCCGGGGGACGGGTCATCAGCATTGTGGCCGACGAGCTGAGCAAACAGGCCAGACGGCGGAATCTGCTGTACTTAAGCGAAGACGACTTTGACGGCGCGTTTTCCACCCAGCGGGCGCTGAGCCGCAACCGCTGCATCCACGCCCTGGGGCGGATGGTGTTTGTCGCCCAGTCCGACTTTGGACACGGCGGTACCTGGGACGGTACGGTGAAAAACCTGCGCTTCGGGTGGAGCCCCGTGGCCTGCTTCCGGGACGGCAGTCAGGCCGCCCGCCAGCTGGAACAGATGGGGGCATATCTGATCGGAACAGACGATTTGCAGGACTTCGGTGGCCTGATGGAAGAGGAGAAGACGCTTTTTTAGCCCACGGCCGTTTAGACGGCAGCCGGGAAAAACAGGGCATTGACAAACGAGGGTTCCTGTAATAGAATACGGTAAGATGGTTCCGCAGATAATACGAGAGGAGGACTTGCGCATGTACGAGAAACTGGTCAATTACGCAGCCAAGCAGCTGGAGCTGGATCCTTCCGAGATCACGCCCGATGCTACCTTTGAAAGCCTGGGTATCGATTCTCTGGATATCGTTGAGATGATCATGGATCTGGAGTCCGAGCTGGGCGTGGAGCTGGATCTGGAGGATCAGCATATCACCACCTTCAAAGAGCTGGCCGACTTCATCGAGTCGAAGCTCAACTGATTGCAATTTCACAATTTTCAAAATTTCCTTGTATTGAGCTGTCCGGCTTATAACAAGGTCGCACTAGTCGGGGAGATAGCGGTGCCCTGCACCTGCAATCCGCTACAGCAGGGATGAATTCCCACACCCGGGCAAGTTTGAATATCGTCTGACCTGCGTAAGTGGTGTTGATAGATTGGTCTTGCGCAACGAGATCCCGTGAACCATGTCAGGTGGGGAACCAAGCAGCATTAAGCGGATCTTCTCGTGTGCCGCGGGGTTGCCGTTCTTGAGCTAACTGCGTCAGGTTCGGGTATTCGCCTTGCTCAAATGTGGGTGTGCGATCTTGTTATGAGCCGGATGGCTTTTTGGAGTTTCCTCAGGCTTGCAGAAAGGAGAAAGTGCAATGTCGGCTTATCAGGCGTTATACCGCAAATACCGCCCCCAGACCTTTGACGACGTTTCCGGGCAGACGGCGGTGACGCAGACCCTGAAGACCCAGATTATGACCGGGAAAATGAGCCATGCCTACCTGTTCACCGGATCCCGGGGCACGGGTAAGACCAGCTGCGCCAAAATTCTGGCGAAGGCGGTCAACTGCCTGCATCCCGACCACGGCAACCCCTGCAACGTCTGCGAAGCCTGCAAGGCCATCGATTCCGGCTCCTGCATGGACGTGCTGGAGATCGACGCGGCGTCGAATAACGGCGTGGACTCCGTCCGCGTGCTGCGCGACGACGCGATCTATACGCCCGGCACGGTCAAAATGCGCGTGTATATCATCGACGAGGTCCACATGCTCTCGACGGCGGCGTTCAACGCCCTGCTCAAGATCATCGAGGAGCCGCCGGCGCATCTGCTGTTCATCCTCGCCACGACTGAGCTGCAGAAGGTCCCGGCGACGATCCTCTCCCGCTGCCAGCGGTTCGCGTTCAAGCGTCTGCGGGCGGAGGAGATCGCCTCGCGGCTCAACTTCATCGCCTATCAGGAGCACATCGAGATCGAGTCCGATGCGGTGAACCTGCTCGCACGCCTTGCCGACGGCGGCATGCGCGACGGCGTGAGCCTGCTCGACCAGTGTGCCTCGGCGGCAGGCGGCGCGGTGACGCTCGAGAGCGTCTACGCTTCGCTCGGCCTTGCCGGTGAGCGGCGGACGGCGGAGCTCATGCAGGCCATCGCGCAGCAGGACACGGCGAAGGCCCTGACGGTGTTCTCATCTCTTTATGCCGCAGGCAAGGATGTGGGCGCGCTGCTCGGTGAGATGTGCGCGCTGTGCCGCGACCTTCTTGTGCTGCATACCGCGCCGAAGAGCGGGCTTGCCATGCTCTCCGGCATCGCGACGGAGCAGCAGGCGCTGGCGCTGCAGGACGTGTTCAGCCCGGGCGAACTCATGCGCGTGCTGACCGAGACGCAGAAGACCCGCGCCTCGTTCGGCAAGAACACCGACGTGCGCGTGGCGGCGGAGCTGCTGCTCATGCAGCTGTGTGAACCGGCGCTTCGGCTCGACGCGCAGGCGCTGAACGCGCGCATCTCGCGCGTGGAGGAGCAGCTGGCCTCCGGCGTCCTGGTCAAGACTGCGCCGCAGGCCTCCGGCGACGAATATGACGACGACCGCCCGCCCTTCCCCGACGACGTGGACGATCCTGCGCGCGGCCAGCTCCCGGAGCTGCCTCCGGCGCAGCCGGCGCCCGCCGCGCCGAAGCCGGAGACGCCCGCGGGCTTCTGGCCCGCGCTCTCGGAAAAGCTCCGGGCGGAGCTTTCGGCCAAGGACCGCGGCTTCTTCGCGGCCAACGGCCCGCTGCACCCCGTGCTGCAGGGCGAAAGCACCCTCATCATGGCGGCGGACAACGAATTCGTGCTCGGCATGGTCAAAAAGCCCGCCATCGAGCAGCTGATCCGCGAAAAGGCGTCCGCGCTGCTGGGCAGGCCTGTCGCGGTGCGCTTCGCGCTCAAAAACCAGGTCTCGAACTTCGGCAAGGATCCCATGGACGCGCTCGTGCAGTTCGGCGAGCAGCACAGCGACATTTTTACGATAAAATAATTTTTACGATGATAAGGAGAACATGACATGGCAAAAGGCGGATATCGCGGCGGTATGCCGATGGGCGGCAGAAACCAGATGCAGATGATGAAGCAGGCGCAGAAAATGCAGGAAAACCTCATGAAAATGCAGGAGGAGCTGCAGGCGAAGGAATATGAGGCGACGGCGGGCGGCGGCGTCATCAAGGCCGTGTGCGGCGGCGACCGTGAGCTCAAGTCGATCACCATCGATCCCGAAGCAGTCGATCCGGAAGATGTGGAAATGCTGCAGGATATGATCGTCGCAGCCGTCAATGAGGCCATGCGCAAGGCAGAGGCCGACCAGTCCGCCAACATGGCCAAGCTCACGGGCGGCCTGAACCTCGGCGGTCTGTTCTGATGCGCGCGTTTCCGGCCGCGCTCGAGCGGCTTACCGAACAGTTTGCCCGGCTTCCCGGCATCGGCATGAAGTCGGCGCAGCGGCTGGCGTTTTACGTGCTGTCGCTGCCGAAGGAGGACGCCGACAGCTTCGCGCAGGCCATCGTGGACGCGAAAAACAGCGTCCGGCTCTGCCCGGTCTGCCAGAATCTGACCGATCAGGAGCTCTGCGGCGTCTGTGCCGACCCGGAGCGGGATCATTCGCTCATCTGCGTCGTGGCTGAGCCGAAGGACGTCATCGCCATGGAGCGCGCGCGGGAATATCACGGCGTCTACCACGTGCTGCACGGCGTCATTTCGCCCCTGAGCCACGTCGGCCCGGACGATCTGCGCATCCGCGAGCTGCTCTCCCGCGTATCCCAGGGCGGCGTGCGCGAGGTCATCATGGCCACGAACCCGGACACCGAGGGCGAGGCCACGGCCATGTATCTGTCACGTCTGCTGCGTCCGATGGACGTGAAGGTGACGCGGCTGGCCTATGGCATCCCCGTGGGCAGCCAGCTGGAATATGCCGACGAGGTGACGCTGCTGCGCGCGCTGGAGGGCAGACAGGAAATATAAGTCATATCCGAGCCGTCCGCCCGAACCGCGGGCGGCTCTTGTGCATAGAAACGGGAAAGGAGATAGGACCATGACCACGAGCATCAACAGACAGGAAGCGCTGCATCAGTTCAAGCTGGCGCTCAAAGCCGGGCAGAAATGCTACCGCGACTGCGTCCACCGCGGACGCGACCCCTATCCGCAGGTCCTCGAGACGCTGCTGCAGGGCAGCGTGGTGGCCGGGCGCGTGGACCTGGGCGAGCTGGAGATCCCGATCGCCCAGATCGTCGGGATGAACACCGCCGGACGGCAGACGGCCTTCGCGGCGAATTTCATGCCGCTGCTGGACCTGGGGACGGAGTTTGCAAGCAAGTGGATCTCGCTTTGCGAGGCGCATCTGGGCGATACCGGCATCGTCGACCCCATCCGCTGCTTTGAGTATATGGGGCAGTTTTACGTGCAGGAGGGCAACAAGCGCGTGAGCGTCCTGCGGAGCTTCGGCGCGCCGACCATCCGTGCGTATGTCACGCGCGTGCTGCCGTTGTACTCCGACGACCCGGCTGTGCGGGTCTACTATGAATTTCTGCACTTTTACGAGCGCTGCGGCCTGTATCAGGTGCATTTCAACCGTCTGGGCGACTATCCCAAGCTGCAGGCCGCGCTCGGCTTCGACGCCGAGCACGTCTGGTCGCAAAAGGAGCGCCGCGCGTTTCTCGCCGCGTTCTATACCTTCAAGACCGCTTATGACAAGCTGACGCAGTCCGCGCCGCCCGTCACAACGGCGGAGGCGCTGCTGACCTGGCTGCACGCATACACGCTGGGCGATCTGCGCGTGCTGACGCAGGCGGAGCTGGAGCGGTCCATCCGCGCCATCTGGCCGGAGCTGGAGGCTGTCGCCCAGGGCGGCAAGATCGCCGTGCAGACCGAGGCCGCGCCGGAGCCGCAGAGCCTGCTTGGCCGTCTGGCCGGCTTCCGCGGGTGCCTGCGCGCGGCGTTCGTCTACGAATGCGCGCCGGAGGACAGCCCGTGGATCGCCGCGCATGAGGCCGGGCGGCGCCAGCTGGTGCAGGCGCTCGGCGAGGCCGTCGACGCGCGGGTCTATCTCGTGACGGACTATCCCAGCCCCGAGGACGCGCTCGAACAGGCCGCGGCCGACGGCGCGCAGGTCGTCTTCACCACGACGGTGCCGCTGATCTTCGCCTGCCGCAAGCTTGCGCCCAAGTATCCCGGCGTGCGCTTTCTCAACTGCTCGGTCGATATGCCGTATCCCGGCGTCCGGACGTATTACAGCCGGATCTATGAGGCCAAATTCCTTCTCGGTGCGCTGGCCGGTGCGCTGGCGGAGGATGCGCGCATCGGCTACGTCGCCGACGCGCCGGTCTTCGGCACGCCTGCGGCCATCAACGCCTTTGCCCTCGGCGCGCAGCTGACGCGGCCGGACGCGCAGATCATTCTCCGCTGGTCGTGCTGCGAGCAGGAGCCGGCCGTTACGCTGGCGGCGGAGGGTCTCGGCATGATCTGCGCCCACGACCTCAAGCGGCCGGGGCAGGAGAACGGCTGGCGCGGCCTGTGCCGCGTGGAGGACGGAAAGCCGCGGCGCGAGGCGCAGCCGATCCGAAACTGGGGCGAGATCTATATCCGCCTCGCGCGCAGCATCCTGCGCGGCGGCTGGGATGAGCTGAACGCGGCCGGGGCGGTCAATTACTGGTGGGGCTTTGCCAGCGGCGCGGTCGACGTGCAGCTGGCACCCAGCGTGCCGGACGGCCCGCGGGTGCTGCTGCGGGTGCTGCGCGAAGCGCTGGTGCACGGCGAGCTGACGCCCTTCCACCGCCGCATCCCCGATCAGGCGGGCACGCTGCGCAATGACGGAGAGCAGTGGTTCTCGCCGGAGCAGGTTCTGCGCATGGACTGGCTGTGCAGCAATGTCACCGGCAAGATCCCGGATTATGAGGAGCTGCTGCCGATGGCGCAGCCGATGGTGCGCCTGCTCGGCGTCTACCGCGATGCGCTCCAGCCGAAGAAAAGGGGGCCGCTGCTGTGAAGCTGCTTCTGCTTGCGGACAAGGAGAGCCGCTATCTCTGGGATTTTTACAAGCCCGGCTGCCTGCGGGAGTATGACCTGATGCTCTCGTGCGGGGATCTGAAGGCCGAATATCTGACGTTTCTCGCCACGCTCGGCCGTTCGCCCCTGCTCTATGTCCGGGGAAACCATGACGACAACTACGAATCGCGCCCGCCGGAGGGCTGCGAGTGCATCGAAGACAAGCTCGTGACGGTGGGCGGATTGCGGATCGTGGGTCTGGGCGGCAGCCCCCTGTATTCCGGGGGGCGGAACCAGTACACCGAGCGGCAGATGGAAGCCCGCATCCGGAAGCTCGGCTGGAAGATCCGCCGCGCGGGCGGCGTCGATATCGTGCTCACGCACGCCCCGGCCCGCGGCTTCGGCGACGCGGAGGACTTTGCCCACCGCGGCTTTGAGGCCTTCCTGCCGCTGCTCGACCGCTATCAGCCGCGCTATCTGATCCACGGCCACGTGCATACGGAGTACGGCCACGCGATCCCCCGTGTGCTGCAGCGCGGCGGCACCACCATCATCAATGCCTGCGAGCGCTATACGCTCGAGCTATAGGAGGAGCTATGGACGATCCGAAGGTCTGCCTGCGCCGGGGAGAGGAAGCCGGTGTGCTGAAGGGGCAGAAGCTGATCTATGACAACGAGCTGGACTGGGCGGACGATATCTGCACCGACGGCTGCGTCGTCGACGTGCTGGACAGCCGCCAGCGCTTCGTGGCCCGCGGGTTCTTTAACGCCCGGTCGAAGCTGACCGTCCGCGTGCTCACGCGCCGGGCGGAGGAGACGATCGACCGTGACTTTTTCGCCCGCCGCATCCGCGCGGCGTGGCAGACGCGGCAGACGCTGGG
>DJNI01000020.1:16890-17525 GCA_002436765.1 Clostridiales bacterium UBA6468 | reverse complement strand
GTTCAGCGGAAGCTGACAGCACAGAGGTTACTCCGAATGAAACCGTCATTTATTTCGTTGCTAAGCCTGTCTACACCGTCACCTACACCGACGGCGTGGACGGCGTGGAGATTTTCAAGGATCAGACCTATACCGTAGAATCCGGCAAGGCGACCCCCGCTTTCAGCGGCACTCCCACCCGTGAGGGCTACAAGTTCACCGGCTGGAGCCCCGCAGTCACCGATACCGTGACCGGTGACGCGACTTACACCGCCCAGTGGGAGCGTGCAGAGACGCCCCCTACCTCTTACGAGAATCTCAATCTGGCCTGCTTGGTAACGGTGAGCTGCAAGACCGCCCCCAAGCAGCATGTATCCGCGATTTCGAGGTTACTGGAGGATTCCTACACGGTCACCACGCCTGTACTGAAAGACGGCGTCTGGACCTGCACCCTCACCGTCAAGGCGGGGAAGTACGTCGATGCTTTCAGCAAATTGTATGGCAAGCATACCCTTGATGACGCTGCGTCCAAAGGCATCACGCTGATCTGGAAGGATCGTCAGTACTGGTGGGCGGCGACCGATGAGGAAAAATCCGTCGTCTTCAATGTCAGGTGCGAGCTTTACACCGTCACCTACACCGACGGCGTGAGCGGC
>DJNI01000020.1:0-16750 GCA_002436765.1 Clostridiales bacterium UBA6468 | reverse complement strand
GGTCGCCGACACCGTGACCAAGAACGTGACCTACACCGCCCAGTGGGAGCAGGTAACCACCCCGCCCACCGATAAGCCCACTGCGCCTACCCATGAGCAGCTCCCGGCCATCGAAGTGAAGGTGGAATGCGGCACCGCCCACGAGGCGCATGCCGATCTCACCTGGAAAAACCTGCTGAAGGACTCCTACGACGTCGGCGCGGTCGAACGGACCGGCGATTCCTACACCTGCACCCTCACCGTCAAGGCCGGGAAGTACGTTGAACAGTATAACGACCGAGGCTACGGCAAGCACGCGCTGGATGACGATGCCACAAAGGATATCACACTGACTTGGGACGGCCAGAAGTGGACGACCGGCACGGCCAGCGTCACCTTCAGGGTCAAGTGCGAGCTTTACACCGTCATCTACACCGACGGCGTGAGCGGCAAGGAAGTCTTCGAGGACGTGGTCTATGAAGATCTCGCCTACGGCGTCAAGACCCCCGACTTCGGCACGAAGAATCCCACCCGCAAGGGCTACACCTTCGCCGGCTGGACGCCCAAGGTCGCCGACACCGTGACCAAGGACGTGACCTACACCGCCACCTGGAAGTCCAACTCCGGCAAGGACAACGTTCCCAAGACCGGCGACGGCGAGCTCGTCATGATCCTGGGCAGCGTGCTGCTGTTCTCCTTCTGCGGCGCGGCCGCCGTCTGCGTCTGCGGCCGGAAGAGAAGACAGGGCTGAGAAAATACCGTAAACTGTTGAACGAGGGCGGTGACGGGGCTTCCGTCGCCGCCCTTTTCCCGGAGATGCTCCCCGGAGCATCCCGTATTGAGAGGAAAAAAGCATGGCAAGCAAGCAAGGAAAGTACCAGACCCCCCGCCGCTCCGCCCCGCCCCGCCGCGGCGGACAGGGCAGAAGCAAGCGGCCGAGTCCCCTGTTCATCATCCTCGCGGCGGTGTTCTGCGTTGCTCTGGTGGCGGTGGCCGCCGTCCTGATCCACATGGGCAAGGCACGCAGCGATTTCCGCAAGCTCTCCGAAATGGTGGAGGAAAACGCCACGGCCACCCAGACCGCGCCGACGGAAACCCAGCCCGCCGAGCCGGCGGCGGAAACCACCGCCCCCACGGAGCCGGAGCCCACGGAGCCGGTGATTCTGGCGAAATACGCCCCCCTGTATGAGCAGAACCACGACCTGTTCGGCTGGCTGCGCATCGACGGCACCGCCATCGACTACCCGGTGATGTACACCCCCACCGACCCGGAGAAATATCTCCACACGAATTTCGATCTGGAGTACAGCTACGGCGGCATTCCCTTTATCGACGCAAACTGCTCGCCGGACAGCGACAACCTGCTGATCTACGGCCACAATATGCTCGACGGCAGCATGTTCCGCTCCCTGCCCAAGTACGAAAGCAAATCCTACTGGCAGGCGCACCCCACCATCCACTTCGACACCCTCTACGAAGAGGGCGAGTACGAGGTGCTGGCGGCCTTCTACGACCGGGTCTATTACACCTATGAGGACTGCTTCAAGTTCTATCAGTTCATCGACGCGGCGGACGCGGCGGATTTTGACGACGCCGTCGCCAATTTCCGGGAAAAAGCCCTCTACGACACCGGCGTAACGGCGAGTTACGGCGACAAGCTCATCACCCTGGTGACCTGCGCCTACCATGTGGAGGACGGCCGGTTCGTGGTCGTCGCCCGGAAAAAATAGCCCCAAAAGGCCGTCTCCCGGAGACGGCCTTGTCTTTTTGCACAATATTGCGGATTCGACGGTTTCTCCCATTGACATTTTGCGTGATATTGGGTATAATTCAGTCAGAAAGGTAACCATCGTGTTACCGTGCAGGCAGTCTGTACCGTTGGCACGGACTGACCAATGAAAGGAGAGCATTTCAAGATGAAAAACCATGGTTTGCGCAGAGTTTTCAGCCTGCTTCTGGCACTGTTCATGGTCTTCACCCTTCTGCCCACGGCCGCGCTGGCGGAAGAGAATACGGATTTGACCGATACCCAAGTCGTAGAGACCGAGGGCGAGAAGAAGGCCGACCCCCCCGCGCCCCAGAGCCAGGAGGCGCCCGAGCAAAAGCCCGCCACCGTCACCTACACCGTCACCTACACCGACGGCGTGGACGACGAAGAGATTTTCAAGGATCAGGCCACCGAAAATCTTAAGACCGGCGATAAGACCCCCGCTTTCAACGGCACTCCCACCCGCGATGGCTACCAATTCAAGGGCTGGTCTCCCACAGTCACCGATACCGTGACCGGGAATGTTACTTACACCGCCCAGTGGGAGATGCTCGAGACCGTCCAGCTCGTGATCTACCGCAATGGCGACACCTCTAAGGCTTATAAGACCGTCTCTCTGGAGAGCCAGCCGAAGGGTCATGTCATTGACCTGACCACGCTCGACATCGGCGATTACTACACCGGAAAGTACGACTTCTCCGGCTGGTACGACGACGGCACGTGGAACACCTACAAGGAGAACCTTGCGAATCCCCCTGCCGGTCTGAGCGAGATCAAAGTCAACGGCTGGACGAAAATCATCGGCATGGTCTATGACTATGAGAAGGTCGTTTACTTCCGGAGCGCGGAAGACCTCGCTGCCTACCAGAATGACCACAGCAAGACCGACGGTCTGTTGTACAGCACCACCGCGCGCCATGGTTCCACCCTTCCCACCGCGACCCCTCCCACCCCGACCCGCGAGGGCTACCGTTTCCTGTACTGGAGCCGTGAAGGCCAGAGCAGCGACGTGACCGGCCAGACCGTGAACGGCTGGACGAATCTGTACGCCGTGTGGGAGAAGGAGAATACCTACACCGTCACCTACACCGACGGCAGGGGTGGAATGTGGTTTACAAACGAAGTCCATAGCGGTCTGAAAACTGGCGACCCGACACCCAAGTACAATAATGGTGTTAATCCTATCCGCGAAGGCTACAACTTCACGGGCTGGCTTCCCGAAGTTGCGGAAACCGTGACTGAGAACGCTAAATACGAAGCCCAGTGGGAATCCAAGAGCGAGATGCTGATCAAGGAGCTGCTGGGTAAGATAAAGGTCGAATGCGTCAGCGACAGCAGCCACACAGCTAAGGAATACGATACATCAGTGGGCGGATTCTCCGCTGTGACCAACGGGGATAGATACGGCAATTTCACTTCCACCATCACTGTTGAGGCAGCGAAGTATGTTGCCAAGTACAATGAGGATACAAACGTGACCCACCGGCTGACCGGCGGAGAGGCTGAGAAACAGACCATCGTGGTGAAGTTTGACAGCACCTACAACAAGGACAGCGTAACCGTGAAGAGCGGCACGCTCCCCGTCGTTTTCAAGGTCAAGTGCAAGGACGAGGTCGTTCCTCCCACGGAGCCCACCCTTGACGAACTCCGCGAGCTTCTGGGTAAGGTGACCGTTGACTGCACCAATGCCAACGCTAGCCACCCTGACGAAAAATACGACCTGATCGAGGATTCTTACATTGCCAGTATTCAGGAGCAAACTGACGCATATGTCTGTATGGTCAGCGTCTATGCGAACAAATACGTTGATAAGTACAATGAAACCTATCCCGGACACAGTCTCGCCGGCAGCGAGAATATTGACAAGGTCAAACTGGTTTACCTGAGCGCGACGAAGACGGATACCGGCTATACACCGTGGAACGTCAGCAATGCCGAGCCTCTTACCTTCACTGTCACGTGCAATACCGAGATCACCCCGCCCACGGAGCCCACCTTTGAGCAGCTCCCGGAAATCTCCGTGACCTTGCATTGCGGCACCACCACCGAGCATCATGACCCCACTTGGCTTCTGCTGGAGAACTCTTACGAAGTCGGCAAGGTCGAACTCAAGAACGGTGTATACACCTGCATCCTCACCGTCAAGGCGGAGAAGTATGTCGATGAGTATAGCACCGCCACGTATGGGGTCGGCAAGCATGAGCTGGATGACACTGCCACCAAGACCATCACGCTGACCTGGAAGGACGGAAAGTGGACTGCCGAAACCAGCAGCGTCACCTTCAAGGTCAAGTGTACGCTTTACACCGTCACCTACACCGACGGCGTGAAGAACAAGGTGATCTTCAAGAATCAGGTTTACGCCGACCTGGCTTACGGCGAAAATACGCCCAAGTTCAGCGGCACTCCCAAGCGCTCCGGCTACACCTTCACCGGCTGGTCTCCCAAGGTCACCGACACCGTGACCGGCACCGTCACCTACAAGGCGCAGTGGAAGTCCAACTCCGGCAAGGACAACGTTCCCAAGACCGGCGACGGCGAGATCGTCATGACCTTAAGCAGCGTCCTGCTGTTCTCCTTCTGCGGCGCGGCCGCTGTCTGCGTCTTCGACCGCAAGAGAAAGCATTTCTAAATAATCAAGGGAGGCGACGGAAACCCGTCGCCTCCCATTTTTTGCGCCCATACCGCGGCCGTCCCCCACTCCGGCATTGACTTTTTCTGCGGGATGCACTATATTGTATGGGTGATAAAACGAAGAAAAGGTGATAACGATGTACATGGACGACTACAGGCGCTGGCTGGGCGCCGATCTGGAGGACCCCGCCCTCACCGACGAGCTGAAGAAAATCGAAGGGCAGGAGGGTGAGATCAAGGAGCGCTTCGCCGTGGCGCTGAAATTCGGCACCGCCGGTCTGCGGGGCATTCTGGGTGCAGGCAGCAACCGGATGAATATATACGTCGTCCGGCAGGCCACCCAGGGTCTGGCAAACTGGGTCAGGACCCAGGGCGGCAGCCAGCTGGTCGCCATTTCCTACGACAGCCGCATCAACTCTGACGTGTTCGCCAGAAACGCTGCCTGCGTTCTGGCCGCCAACGGCATCCGGGTGCGGATTTACGATGCGCTGATGCCCGTCCCCGCCCTGTCCTTTGCCACCCGGTACTACAGGGCGAACGCCGGTATCATGATCACCGCCTCCCACAACCCCGCCAAGTACAACGGCTATAAGGCTTACGGCCCCGACGGCTGCCAGATGACGGACGCCGCCGCCGCCGTGGTGTACGGGGAGATTCAGAAAACCGACATTCTCACCGGCGCGAAGATGATGGCCTTTGAGGACGGAATCGCCCAGGGGCTCATCGAATACGTGGGCGACGACTGCAAGGAGGCGCTGTACGGCGCCATCGAGGCCTGCGCCGTCCGCCCCGGCATCTGCAAAACCGCCGGGCTGAAGCTGGTGTACTCCCCCCTGAACGGCTCCGGCCTGGTGCCGGTCACCCGGGTGCTTCACGACATCGGCGTCGACGATATCACCATCGTCCCCGAACAGCAGTACCCCGACGGCAACTTCCCCACCTGCCCCTACCCCAACCCGGAAATTTTCGAGGCGCTGCGGCTGGGTCTGGAGCTGGCCGAGAAGACCGGCGCCGACCTGATGCTGGCCACCGACCCCGACGCCGACCGGGTAGGCATTGCCATCCGCTGCCCCGACGGCTCCTACGAGCTGGTCTCCGGCAACGAGGTGGGCGTGCTGCTGCTGGACTACATCTGCCGGGGCCGCATGGAAAAAGGCACCATGCCCAAGCGCCCCGTGGCGGTAAAGTCACTGGTGTCCACCCCCCTGGCGGACGTCGTGGCCGCGGACTACGGCGTGGAAATGCGCAGCGTGCTCACCGGCTTCAAATGGATCGGCGACCAGATCGCCAAGCTGGAGGCCGCCGGTGAGGTGGATCGCTTCATTCTGGGCTTTGAGGAATCCTACGGCTATCTTGCAGGCTCCTACGTCCGGGACAAGGACGCCATCATCGGCTCCATGCTGATCTGCGAAATGGCGGCCTACTACCGCTCCATCGGCTCGTCCATCAAGGCGCGGCTGGAGGCCATTTACGCCAAGTACGGCCGGTATCTGAACAAGGTGAACTCCTTCGAGTTCCCCGGCCTGTCCGGCATGGACAAGATGGCTAAAATCATGGCCTCCCTGCGGGAGAAGCCCCCGGTGGAGATCGGCGGCTACAAGGTGACCAAAATCACCGACTACCAGGACACCGCCCAGACCGGTCTGCCCGCCGCCAACGTGCTGGTGTACAATCTGGAAGGCGGCGCGGCGGTCATCGTCCGCCCCTCCGGCACCGAGCCGAAGATCAAGACCTATTTCACCACCCTGGGCAAAACGCTTGCGGAGGCCGAAGCCCAGGAAAAGGTTCTCGCCGACGCTCTGAAGCCCATTTTTGCGTAATCTGGTTAAAAAAAGGCAAGCCGTTTTCCGGCTTGCCTTTTTTCGTATCATTCGATTGTCCGGATCCAGCCCTTGGGCGCTTCCAGGCGACCCATCTGGATGCCGGTGAGGGTGTCGTAGAGCTTCCGGATGGTGGGTCCCATGCCGACAAAGTGGATCTCCTTGCCGTGATCCACGATGGTTCCCACGGGGGAGATGACCGCCGCCGTGCCGCACAGGCCGCACTCGGCAAATTCGCCGATCTCCGCCAGCGCCACGGGGCGTTCCTCCACCTCCATGCCGAGGTAGTCCTTCGCCACCTGCAAAAGACTGCGCCGGGTGACGGAGGGGAGAATGGTATCGGACTTGGGGGTGACCAGCTTGCCGTCCTTGGTGACGAAGATCAGGTTGGCGCCGCCGGTCTCCTCGACATAGGTGCGGGTAGCGGAATCCACGTAGACGTTCTCGTCGTAGCCCTTCTCGTGGGCGTCCACGATGTTGTAAAGGCTCATGGCGTAGTTCAAGCCCGCCTTGACGTCGCCGGTGCCCTTGGGCGCCGCCCGGTCAAGATCGGAGATGCGCAGCTTCAGGGGCTTGACGCCGCCCTTGAAATAGGGGCCGACGGGGGTGACGAACACCCGGAACTGATACTCCGTCGCGGGCTTGACGCCGATGACGGCGTCGCTGCCGAACATGAACGGACGGACGTACAGCGTCGCGCCGGAGCCGTAGGGCGGCACCCACTGGGAGTTGGCGCGGACGGTCTCCACCACGGCCTGGACGAACCGCTCCTCGGGGAACACGGGCATTTTCAGGCGGCGGCAGGAACTTGCCATCCGCTGGGCGTTCAGGTCGGGGCGGAAGCAGACGATATGACCGTCCTCGGTGGTATAGGCCTTCAAGCCCTCAAAGCAGGTCTGGGCGTATTGCAGAACGCAGGCGCACTCGCTTATGGTAATGGTAGCCTGATCGGTCAGGCAGCCGTCGTCCCACTGGCCGTTCCGGAAATTGGAGACGTAGCGCATGTCGGTCTGGACGTAGCCAAATCCCAGATTGCTCCAGTCAATATCTTTTCTTTCCATTGAAAAACACCTCTCTGAAATTTTTATTTTTCCTATTCTAGCACCACAGGCGACTCAGGTCAAGAGTCTGAAGCGGAAAAAAGTACTTCTCATGGAGACATTTGTCTTTTTCATAGAAACGCACAAAAACCTCCCTTCCCCTCCCCCTATTTCCTGCAAAAAACTCCAAAATGGGCTTGTATTCAATCAGGTAAAGTGGTAAAGTATAGGAAAGCACCCCAGAAGAAAGGACTCCGTGTTATGGATATCATTCGGCATCCCGGTGAAGATCTGTTTTTCGAGGCCATTCTGTCCCTGCGGACGGTGGAGGACTGCCGCCTGTTTTTTGAGGACGTGGCCACCATCAAGGAATTGCAGGCCATGTCCCAGCGGTTCCGGGTCGCCTGCCTGCTGGACGGCGGCGAAAACTATATTGAAGTCTCGGAATCCACCGGCGCCAGCTCGGCCACCATCAGCCGGGTCAACCGGTGTCTTCTGTACGGCGGCGGCTACCGGACGGCGCTGGACAGGCTCAAGGAAGCGGGAACGCTGCCGGAGGGCGAAGAAAAATGAAACGGGGCGCGATTCCCAAAAGCCCCGCCGCCGTCCTGCGCCGGAACGGGCTGGACGTCCCCTTCTTCTTAAGACGCAATGCAGAATGCCAAGGCAATGGCATTCTGCATTTTTTATCCCTTATATCTCGGCTCGCAGGTCAGGTTGACGCCCAGACGCTTGAAGGTCTTTTCGTCCACCGGGGACAAGATCACCGAGGAATGCACCTCACAGCCCCGGAGCTTGTCCAGCTGCTCCATGGCCAGCTCCGCCATGGGGTTGGTGGCGGCGCAGATGGACAGGGCGATGAGCGTCTCGTCGGTGTGCAGACGTGGGTTGCGGTTGCCTAGATGGTCAACCTTCAGGTGCTGGATGGGGTCGAGCACCACCGGGGAGATCAGGTGCAGGCTGTCCCGCATACCCGCCAGAATTTTCAGCGCGTTCAGCAGCAGCGCCGAGGACGCGCCCAGAAGGTCGGAGGTCTTTCCGGTGACAATGGTGCCGTCGGGCAGCTCCATGGCGGCGGCGGGGGCGCCGGTCTGCTCCGCACGCCGCAGGGCGGGGGCGACCACCTTCCGCTCCGCCGGGGTCACGCCGGCCTTTTTCATCAGCAGCTCCAGCTTGCGCACCGTCTCGTCGCTGCCCTTGCCCTGCTTCTGCTCGCACATGGCCACGTAGTACCGGCGGATGATCTCCTGCCGGGAGGCAAACCGGACGGCCTCGTCGTCCACGATGCAGTTGCCCACCATGTTCACGCCCATGTCCGTGGGGGACTTGTAGGGGCAGTGCCCCAGAATTTTCTCAAAGATCGCCACCAGCACGGGGAACGCCTCCACGTCCCGGTTGTAGTTGACGGTGGTCACCCCGTAGGCTTCCAGATGGAAGGGGTCGATCATGTTCACGTCGTTCAGGTCCGCCGTGGCGGCCTCGTAGGCCAGGTTTACCGGGTGGTTCAGGGGCACATTCCAGATGGGAAAGGTCTCGAATTTGGCGTAGCCCGCCGTGTTGCCCCGGATATGCTCGTGATACAGCTGGCTCAGGCAGGTGGCCAGCTTGCCGCTGCCGGGGCCGGGGGCCGTGACCACCACCAGCGACCGGGTCGTCTCGATGTAATCGTTTTTCCCGAAGCCCTCGGGGCTGACGATGTAGCCGGTGTCGGAGGGGTAGCCCGGGATCTCGAAATGGTGATAGACCCGGACGCCCAGCCCCTCCAGGCGGGACTGGAACGCCCGCGCCAGCGCCTGCTCATGGAAGCGGGTCAGCACCACGCTGGAAACGTGCAGGCCGAAGCCCCGGAAAATGTCGATCAGGCGAATAACGTCCCGGTCGTAGGTGATGCCCAGGTCGCCGCGAACCTTGTTCTTCTCGATATCGTCGGCGTTGATGACGATCACCATCTCCACCTGATCCTTCAGCTGCAGCAGCATCCGCAGCTTGCTGTCCGGCCGGAAGCCGGGCAGAACCCGGGACGCGTGGTTGTCGTCGTAGAGCTTGCCGCCGAATTCCAGATACAGCTTGCCGCCGAACTGGGCAATGCGCTCCCGGATGTGGGCGGACTGCATTTGCAGGTACTTGTCGTTATCAAACGCCGCTTTTGTCATTTCCGTTGCCTCTTTTCCCAAAACTACCCATCATTTTACCTTATCCGGCGGGAAATAGCAAGCAGGAAATTCTCGACGAGGGCGCCCGTCCGGAAGCCGCCGGAGACAGTTGGAAACCCCCGCCCCGGAAAAAATCCGAGGCGGGGGATGGGGTTCAGCTCAGCAGATACGCCAGAGAAGCGCCGCCTGCGACATACGCCAGAACGACGATGGCAATTACGATCAGCTGCAGGATAAACTGGGCGATCGCCCAATTCTTCCGGGAGCGCTTCTCCGCGGAGCTGCTCACCGCCCAGACGATCAGGCAGATGAAGCCGACGACGGGAATTGCGGAGAGGATCAGGGTGCCGATCCAGGCGCCGACGGACATGTCCGTATCCTGCCGTGCGTAGGTGTTGCCGTTGTAGTTGTCCATGTTATATTCCTCCTGCTTTCCAAATTTAGGGGATATAATGATTATAACACATATCCGTGAAAAAGGGAATCCTTTTTTCGGCAAATTTTTCACCGCAAAAAATCCCGGCAGCCGAAGCTGCCGGGATTCTGTTGACTTACGGTGTTCGGGATTACCGGGCGCTGCGCTTCTTGTCGTAGAAGTACACACCGGCAATGGCGGCGCCGGAGACCAGCATGAAGATCACGGGAATCAGGATCATATCACCGGTCTTGGGGTTGGTGGTGTCAGCCTTCTCGCTGCTCTTGGCATTGGCGTTGGTGATCATCACGTTGATGTGAACCTCGCGGGTCTTGCGCATCTCGTTGGTGTCGGAAATGGTGTCATACTTCTTGGTGTCGTTGACAAAGTTGCCGACCCAGTTGCCCTCGGCCAGATACATGCCGTCATACTTGATGCCGTCGCTGGTCTTGGCAGTGTAGTAGTTCTTGACAACGGTCTTGACCTCGTCCAGAGTGACCTTGCCGTCCAGAGCGATGCCCTCGGTGATGTTGATGGTCTTGGCGGGATCGTCGATCTTGTTGTCCTTGAAGATGTGCAGGTAAACCTTGTAGGGGAACTTGTTGTTGGTGCCGTTGTTATTGTTGTTGTCGCTGCTGCCGCTCTTGGCCTTCAGGGTGACGGTCAGGGTGTCGCCGGCGTCGATGGTGGTAGCCAGGGTCAGGGTGCCGCTCTTGCCTTCGCTCTTAGCAGTGACGAAGTCGTAGGAATCCTTCCAGTCGCCCTTCCAGCGCTGAGTCAGGATGTCGCCGATCACGGAGTACTTGCCGTTCACAGGAGTGATCTCGAACTGCTTGGCAATGGCGTTGCCCTTGTCGTCAACAATCTTGACGGTGATGGGCTTGACAGTCTCTTCAGCCTTCTTGGTGGCGACATACAGCTTCAGGGAATAACCGTCGGTGATGCCGGCATACTTAATGGTGACGTCGGTGGCCTCGTTGTCGGAAGAACCGGTCCACTTGACGAACTCCTTGTCTTCCTTGACCAGGTTCAGCCCCAGTTCCTTGGTCAGCTTCACGCTGCCGTCAACAGGAACAGTGATCTCGCCGTCTCTTGCATAAGAACCGTCAACGTAGATCTTAACAGGAACCTTCGCGTCAACGCGGGTGTCCTCAACGATCTTCTTGACATACAGGTTAACGGAGTAGTCAGCGGGGATCTTCTCATAGGGGATGACCTGACCGTTGGCTTCGTTACCGGAAGCGCCGGTCCACTTGACGAACTCCTTGTCGGACTTGACCAGGGACTTTGCCAGCTCCTCGTCCAGAGTGATGCTCTTGCCGGACTCGACGGTGATGGTCTTATCGGTGGTAAGTACATCGTCAACGTACACATTCACTTTTACGGTCTTGGTGTCAACGGTCGCAGCGGCCGCCTGGAAAGGAACCGCGCAGACCAGCAGCATAGCCACCAATACGAGGCTAAGCAGCTTCTTCATTGTGTTTTTCATAGTTTCTAACCTCCTAGAAAATTGGTTGTTTTAGAAATGCTGCCGGCTCTGGAACCTTTGGTGTCGCCAATCGGGGAGGCTTTCCGCCGCTTCCGCACCCGGCATCTCTTTCATGTCTGCATGATATCACATCCGTTCCCGGATGTCAATAGGAAAATTACAAAATGTAACAGAAATCTTTACACTTTATAACATTCTTAAACATTTGCCTTTATCTTAAGAAATTCACTCCATATTTCACCATAAAATTCGTTTTTTACCGGCCGTGAAAAATGACATTTTCCAATTTAGATATCTTTTTTCTTTCAAAGGTTACAATTCCGTTGCATCCGCCCGCAGCAGCTTCCGCCGCCGGAGGGGGTGGAAAACCCCGGCGCCGTTATGGCGCCGGGGTTTCCGCGAAAGGGTTTGGAAAGAAGAGAGGTAGAAAAGAGGATCTACGGAGTGGAAAGGGAGCGGCTCACGGCTTCCGCAACCTTTCTGGTATTACCATACCCTTGGGTTTTGAACAGGCAATAACGGAAATGAAAATAAAAAACGACGAAATTGTGAACAGTTTTTCTTCATGTCGGAATATCTCCCTGTTTTTTGCGCCTATTCCTTCGGCAAAATGGGCGGCGCGGGAAATCCCGCGCCGCCCTCGGCCTATTCGTCATGCCCCGGGGAAGATCAGCGTTACCTTGAACAGGTCGCCGTCCACCAGCAGCTGTAACTGCCCCTTTTGCAGCTCCATCAGGGTCTTGGCAATGTTCAGCCCCAGGCCGCTGCCCTCGGTGTTCCGGGCGTCGTCGCCCCGAACAAAGCGCTCCATCAGCTCGTCGGCATCCACGTTCAGCTCGTCCCGGGAGATGTTCTTCAGGGAAATGACGACCTTCCCCTCCACCGCCATCACGTCGATATACACCCGCGTGCCGGGCAGGGCATATTTCACGGTGTTGCTTAGAAGATTGCTCAGCACCCGCCAGGCAAGTCTTCCGTCCGCCATCATGGCGACGGACTCCTCCGGATGGCGGAATACGGGGGTCAGCTGGGCTTTTTCCAGCTTGTCGGCAAATTCGCCCAGCGCCTGGTTCACGGATTCCACCGCGTCCAGCCTCGTAATATCCGCCGTCAGGTTCCCCGTGCTGGCCTTGCTCATTTCCATCAAGTCCTCGATCAGCTTTTTTAAGCGCTGGGACTGCCGGTTGAGGACTTCCAGATAGGTCTTCTCCTCCTCCGGCGTGTGGGGCTTTTGCAGCAAGTCCACATAGTTGATGATGGAGGTCAGAGGCGTTTTGATATCGTGGGAAACATTGGTGATCAGTTCTGTTTTCATACGCTCCGATTTTAATTGCTTCTGCGCCGCCACTACGGCAACGCCCGCCAGGTCGTTCAGGTCACCGGCAAAGGTCCTGAACCCGCCGATGAGATATTTGTCGTCCACCTTGGTGTCCAAGTCGCCCTTACCCATGCGTTTGGCGCTTTCCAGCAGGATGCCGAAGCTATACGCCCCGTACAGCACCACGACCACGCAGGCGCACAGGCTCAGCACCACCATCAGATTCGACCCGCCCGCAAGGGCGGCGAACAGGAGCAGCACCATAATGAACCCCGTCAGCAGCCACTGCCAGGTCAGCGGCATCAGGGAATACACCCGGTTGACGGACTTTCCGATTTTCGCAAAGGTCTTCTTCACCTGCTTCCACAGCCACCTCAGGGGTGTAAGCAGCACCAGCAGGAATCTTCCCAGGGCGGCAAAGGCCATGGGCAGCTTCCCCAGCAGCCAGCCGCAGCCAAAGAAGAAGCCCTTGACGCACCTTACCAGCAGATTCAGACAGCGCCAGCAGACGCTGTTGCGCCACCAGTAGCCGCCGGGGGTCTTGAACTGGGCGGCGCAGGCGAAGCAGAAGCCCACGAAAATCAGGCTCATGGCGTAGCCCGTCATCAGCACTCCGGCGCAGAGGGTCTGAATGCTCTGGCTGAACAGGTCGGCGGCATCGTAGAATTCGACGATCGCCATAAAAAGGCCGAAGATGATCAGTCCGCCGCCGGCGAGGTAAATGTCCAGGGGGATGCAGTTGAAGCCCGCGGCATGGACTTCCTCGCTGCCGGACTTTCTGCCCGCCGCGCAGCACAGGTACACGGCCAGAACGGCAAACACCAGCAGGCACACGCCCATGATGGCCAACAGGCTGTTGCGATAGCCCCACACCTGGTTAAGCAGGGCGTACTCGCTGTCATAGCGGTACGCGCCGGGGGCTAACGTCAGCTCCATGGTGTAAGCCGGGAGCTTCGCGTAGCGGTACGCCACCACCATGGTCTTCTGGGCGTCTTCGTCCCAGTATTCCATGGTATGGGACTCGCTCTCCGTGAAGGTCACGTCTTCGGGCGCCGTGTCGGTCACCACCGGCTTGGTGGGGTTCGCGGGCAGCGTCTCAAAGGGGACGGTTTCCTCCGTCGTGTCCGGGACGGTTTCGGCGGTGGTTTCGGGAACCGTTACGGTGACGGTGGTTTCGTCGGTGGTTTCCGGCACCGTTTCCGGGGTGGTCTTCGCCGATCGGCTCAACTTCCGGGTCGTGTCGAACACCAGGTAGCCGGATTCATTTCCCGAGAAGCAGTCCGACACGTCGTTGCGGGTCTGATACAGGACATTGCCGTCTACGCCAACGAACGTCACGCACGTTGTAGGCGCGTTAGACAGGTCTATCTCATCCATCGATGAATTGGCCTCAAAGCGAACACCGTTTCCGGTGTCTTTGATATAGCCAATGACAATGGATCCGCCGCGACCCACAGTCTCGCTGGAGTCTTCCGTATCTATGGTAATGTTGCTGACCCACGCGCCGCCCTCCGGGATGGCGTTATAGGTGCTCGCATCCGTCTGAGAGGCTGTCGCCGTCTTTTCCGTAATGGACAGGACGTATTTATAAGAACCGCTGACGGGGAAGGAATACCATTCGGCGTCCGTCAGATTTTCCGCGCCGCCGGATTCCAGCACGTTCCCTTCCGCATCCTTCAGCACGTAGCCGGCATGCGCCGGGTCGAACACGCCGTAAAACCAGCCGGTCCTCCCCCACGGCCCCAGATAGTACACGGTCGGCTCCGCGAGCGCCTCCGGCACGCCGCCCAGGTTCGCTTCGGCATAGTACACGGCGATGTGGTCTGCCATGGATGCGCCGTCCGAACGGATATATCTGTCCCGCAGCTCCTCCACGGAGATGTCGTACAGCCCCGCTTCCGTCATGCCGATGATGGCGGCGGCGCTTCCGGCGGCTCCCAGCAGCATCAGGGCGCACAGGGCGATGGCAAGGAATTTGAATACAATATTGTATTTCAAATTATTTTCCTCCTTCCATTTTATAGCCCTGTCCCCACACGACTTTCAGATACCGCGGCTCCGAGGGGTTGATCTCGATTTTTTCCCGCAGGTGACGGATATGCACCGCCACGGCGCCCTCGCTGCCCAGCGCCGCCTCCTGCCAGACGGATTCATACAGCACCTTGGTGGAGAACACCTTTCCGGGGTTTGCCATCAGCAGATGCAGAATGGCATACTCCGTGGGCGTGAGGGATACCGGCTCGCCCTCCACGGTGACGGTTTTGGTGCGGTCGTCCAGGACAATGCCGCCGATGGTGATGCTGCCGCTGCCCTCCTCCGGGCGGCTGCCCAGCTGGGCATACCGGCGCAGCTGGGATCGCACCCGCGCCAGCACCTCCACCGGCACAAAGGGCTTGGTGATATAGTCGTCCGCCCCCACGTTCAGCCCCAGCACCTTATCCTCGGTCTCGGACTTGGCGGTGAGCAGAATGATGGGCGCGTTGGAAAATTCCCGGATCTTGGAGGTCGCCGTGATACCGTCCATCACGGGCATCATCACGTCCAGCAGAATCAGGTGGATGTCGTTGTTTTTGGCGATCTCCACCGCCTGGGTGCCGGTGAACGCCTCGAACAGATTGTACCCCTCGGGGGTCAGGTATATCTTCAGCGCGTTGACGATATCCGGCTGGTCGTCGCAAATCAGAACGTTGTACATATGGTTTTCCTTCCTCTCGGCCTTGTTTTTCTACATTATATCACCGGCTTCTTTAAGATGAAAGAGGTCTATTTCTTAAAATGGGATTAACATTTGAAAAAGCGGCTTTTGCCCGCTTCCGCGGCACATTTTTTCTTGCTATTTCCCCGTTCCCGTTTTATAATGGCTTCACTGAACAGATGAAAAAAGGAGTTGTTTTCCATGCTGAAGGAATTTTTTACCACGCTTGGAACCGGCGCGCTGGATAAGGTGCTCCACGCCGTTCTTGTGCTGGTCATCGGCATTCTCACCATCCGCATCGTCACGAAGCTGCTTCACGGAGGACTGGAAAAATCCCACCTGGAAAAGGCCGCTCACAGCCTGATCCTGTCCCTTGCCAAAGTGGCCATGTATATTTTACTGGGTCTGAGCGTGGCATCCAGCCTTGGCATTGACGTCACCGGCATCGTCGCCCTGGCAAGCGTCCTGACCCTGGCCGTTTCCCTGTCCCTGCAAAATATGCTCACCAACGTCTTCGGCGGCTTCACCATTCTTTCCACCCACCCATTCCGCTCCGGCGACTATGTGGAGATCGCCGGGCAGTCCGGCACGGTGCAGGAGATCAACATGACTTACACCCGCCTCGCCACCTTTGACAACAAGCTCATCTCCATTCCCAACAGCGCCGTGGTCGCGGCGCAGATCGTCAACTACTCCGCCGCCGACACCCGCCGGGTGGACATTCCCGTCTCCGCTTCCTACGACGCCCCCACCCAGAAGGTCATCGACGCGCTGGTACAGGCGGGAACCATGGACAATGTGCTCCTGACCCCCGCCCCCAGCGCCTATGTCACCAGCTACGACGACAGCGCCATTGCCTACACCCTCCGCGTCTGGGTGAAGACCGAGGACTACTGGGACGTGTATTTTGCCCTGACCCAGCGCATCAAGGACGTCTTCGACGAACAGGGCATCACCATGACCTACCCCCATCTGAACGTACATCTGGATAAGTAAAACACGCCGCCCTCCCTTTTCGGGGAGGGCGGTACTGCGTTAAACTACATCGACAGCACTTCCAGCAGCGCCATGACCCCGATCCCCGGCAATCCCAGGAATCCGGCCACCAGCACCGTCACGGCGTTGATGGGGAAATACGCCCCCGTGAACGCCGAAACGGAATTGAGCAGCCACAGGCACAGAAAGCCGCACCCGGAGTGTATGCCGATCTTGAAGACCAGCTTCATGGGCATCAGCAGCAGCCGCACCAGCACCAGCGCGACCAGGGCAGGAATGAGCAGCGTGACAAATTTTTCCATAGGCACCTCCGAATAATCAGGCTTGTTCCGGTTAAACTACCTGCGGACAGCAAAGAAACGGGAACCAAACGTGACGACGGTTGCTTTCGCCCGTTTCGTTAGGAAACTCTGATTAAATTGGCGAGAGCTGACAGCGAGAGA
>DJNI01000076.1 GCA_002436765.1 Clostridiales bacterium UBA6468 | reverse complement strand
TTCTGCTTCTGTCAGTTTCATTACCAGCCTCCTTCAAAATGGGTATAAAAAACGCCATAGGTTTTCAATGCCTATGGCTTGTGGGTATAGGAAAAGGGCGCTGATACTTGCATATCAACGCCCTTTGAGCCTGTCAGTATTTGATTATTTCGACTTCGCACCGTGTTTGCACCATGAAAAACATTGATTTCACTGACTTTTTCAATGTTTTCTTATCTGGTGCTACCATTGGGCAACCCCGCACAATTGCGTCTGCGGCTTTCGGCGGATCTTTTGCCCCAATCCTGCAGTTTGAAAAACTTGAAATACATACAGTATTCCTGCGTTTTCCAAACCTTGGCTTGTGACAAAATCCCTCGCCGAAAGCACTTGCCGAATTGTGCGGTGCTGCCCTTGACTTTTTCCACCGTGGCGTTATAATAAATTCAGGATTACTTCCAGAAAAGAGAAGGAGCGGAAATTCTATGTATTATCATATGACCATTGCGGGTCTTGAGCGGGATCTGCCCATCTGCCCGGTAAACGATTCTCTGTATATCGCCGGGTTTGTGATCTTCGGCGACCAGGAGCTGACCGTGGCCTGCGCCCGGGAGCTATTAAAGCGTGCGCCGGAATATGACTACATCATCACCGCCGAGGCCAAGGGCATTCCTCTGGCCCACGAGATGGCCCGTCAGGCCGGGGATAAGAAGTACCTGCTGGCGCGCAAAGCCCCCAAGCTGTACATGCGGGACATTTTCAGCGTTTCCGTGCATTCCATCACCACCGCCAAGGAGCAGAAGCTCTATCTGGACGGCGCGGACGCCGCGCTGATGAAGGGCAAGCGCATTCTTATCGTGGACGACGTGATCTCCACCGGTGAGAGCCTGAAGGCGCTGGAAACCCTGGTAGAAAAAGCGGGCGGCATCATCTGCGGACGCATGGCCATTCTGGCCGAGGGCGACGCCCAGGAGCGTCCCGACCTGATCTATCTGGAGAAGCTGCCCCTGTTCAACCCGGATGGAAGCGTGAAGGGGTAAACTACGTGCCACTGCGGGAGGGCCCGCTAAAATAAATAATAAAGAGGAGAGATATTCATGTATTGTAAGAATTGCGGTAAGCAGCTGCCTGACGGCGCACAGTTCTGCGACGGCTGCGGTGCGCAGCAGGTCGAGGGTGGCTACGTTACCTATACCCAGAATCGGGAGCCGAAGCCTTCCGTGGGCTTCATTGACGCCATCAAGCTGTTCTTCACCAAGTACGCGGACTTTAACACCCGCTCCAGAAGAAGCGAGTATTGGTGGGCATTCCTGTTCTGCGCCATCGCCAGCAGCCTGGCCGCCGGGATCCTGAAGGACTACGCCTGGATCTGGTCTCTGGTGGTTCTGATCCCCACGATCGCCATCAGTGTCCGCCGCCTGCACGACATTGGCAAGGCCGGTACCTGGTATCTGCTGAACCTGATCCCCGTGGTGGGTTCCATCATTCTGCTCGTCTGGTACTGCAAGGACAGCACCGGCGACAACCAGTGGGGTCCCAATCCCAAGTATTGATTTTCCCGATATGCCAAAACAGGCGCTGCATTCTCGCAGCGCCTGTTTTTACGCTTCTTCCATCTTCCCCGCGATTCTGCTCAGCAGCAGCGCTTTTGCAAAGTACATCGTCTCATAGCGGATGTACTGGTCGGCATTCTCGTCCCACAAAAAGCGCAGATTCGGCGGGAACTCGTCGTCCCCAAGCCACAGCTGGACGGCGACCCCCAGGCCGTCGAAAATCTCAAAGGCATAGGCCGCGTCCCCCACGGGAAGGGGCTTGCCCCCCAGCGCCAGACACGCCCGGCGGAAGGCGGGAAGCTCATTCTGAAACCGCTCCGCCCAGGGGTCGTGGCCGTCCTCCAGCAGCTTCTGGTGAAATTGCAGGCCGAAGTCCTGCATGGCCTTCCACCGGCCGCTGATGTGCCGGTCTTCCCGGCTGTCGCAGATCAGGTCAAGCAGGGTCATGACCTCCTCATAGCTGTTGCCGTCCTGCCACGCGCCGTTTTCCAGCCGCTGGATATCCCCGGTTTTCCGGGAGACCCGGTAGCTTTGGCCGAAAAGCACGGTATACAAAAAATCCGCGTCCAGCTTTGCCTTCAGCTTTTTCGCCAGCGCTTCCGCGTCGTAGGTCAGAAAGCAGTTCTTCGCCTGCTGCGCCTGAATGAGATAATTGTCCGTTCGTGCCATGAGCGTACCTCCCTCTCGGATTGCGGAAATTATACCATTATTCGACCCCAAAAGCAAGGGAACCTTAATGCGTTTGCGTGTTTACTTTTGTTATTTTCTATGGTAAGATAAAGACTGCTTATCCAGATGCCGGCAGGAAATCACGAAATTCCGCCGCTTACCCACGAAAGGAACCTGATACCATATGTCCCACGACTGCACCCGGGCGATCATTGATCTGGACGCCGTTTCTTCCAATTTTGACGCGGTCTGCCGCAAGGCCGGAGTGCCGGTGATGGCGGTCATCAAAGCCGACGCCTACGGCCACGGCGCGGTTCCCATCGCTCGGCTGCTGGAGGAGCGGTGCGCCTTTTTCGGCGTCAGCTCCATGTCGGAAGCGCTGGAGCTGCGGGACGCCGGAATTGTCCGGCCGATATTGATTCTGGGCTACACGCCGCCGCAGGCTTTCCCCGACGCCGTGCATCTTGGCATCCGCCCCGCCATTTTCCGCCGGGAGGATGGAGAAGCCCTGTCCCGGGCGGCCGTGGAAGCAGGGGTTTCCGCACCGTTTCACTTCGCCGTGGACACGGGCATGAGCCGCATCGGCTTTCAGGTGACAGAGGTTGACGCCGATATCTGCGCCGCAATCGCCGCCCTGCCGGGGCTGACCGCAGAGGGGCTGTTCAGCCATTTTGCCGCCGCCGACAGCTCTGACCTCAGCCGCGCCCGCGCCCAGGCGGAACGCTTCGACGCCTTCGACGCCATGCTGAAACGCCGGGGCGTCCGCATTCCCATCCGCCACCTGAACAACTCCGCCGGACTAATGAACTTCGACCGCCACTATGAAATGGTGCGCTCCGGCATCGTCACCTACGGCCTGTACCCCAGCGACGAGGTGGACACCGGGCTGCTCCCCCTGACCCCCGCCATGGGTCTGATCAGCAAGGCTTCCTACGTGAAAACCCTGCCCCCCGGGCGGGAGATCAGCTACGGCGGCACCTTCGTCACCGCCCGCCCCACCGTGGTCGCCACCGTCCCCATCGGCTACGCCGACGGCTACCGCCGCAGTCTGTCCGGGAAGTTTTACGTCCTGATCCACGGGAAGCGCGCCCCCATTCTGGGGCGGGTCTGCATGGATCAGATGATGGTGGACGTGACCGATATCCCCGGCGTCCAGGCGGGGGACACCGTCACCCTGATCGGGACGGACGGCGACGAGACCATCTCCATGGAGGCCATCGCCGCCGCTGCCGGGAGCTTCAACTATGAATTTGCCTGCGGTATCAGCCGGCGGGTGCCCCGTGTGTATCTGCGCGGGGGGCAGACCGTCCATACCGTACATTACCTGACCGACGCTTACCAGGAGGAATCCCATGGCACATAAACCGAAATACGCAAGACAGGAACCCCGCCGGAATACCGCGCTGAAGCTGCTGCCGCTGGTTCTGGTGGCCATCGTCGCGGCGGTTCTCGTTGTCCGCTCCGTGGGCAAGGGAAAGCCCGACGACACCCCCACCACCCCGCCAACGACGGAAGAGACTCTGCCTTTGGAGCCGGTCGCCTCCGCAACCGTGGGCGTTCAGGGCGACCTGCTGATGCACAAGCCCATCATCACCGCTTGCACGACAGAGGACGGCGGCTACGATTTTGCATCGATCTTCCGCTACGTGGCAGAATATACTGCGAGCTACGACTATTCCGTCGCCAATCTGGAAACCACCCTTGGCGGCGATAATTACCCCTATCAGGGCTACCCCGACTTCAACTGCCCCGACGAGATCGTGGAGGCGGCGAAGGACGCTGGCATCGACATGCTGCTCACCGCCAACAACCACTGCTCCGACACCACCACCGAGGGCGTTCTGCGCACGGTGAAGCGGGTGCGGGAAATGGGTCTGACCCCCCTGGGAACCCAGCTCAGCGACGAGGAACCCAAGTACGCCGTGGTAGACATGAACGGAATCCAGGTGGGCATGGCAGCCTACACCTACGCCACCAGCGAGGTGGACGGGCGTCCCTCCCTGAACTTTGAGCCGGAGGTCACACAGGTGGGGCTGGTGAATTACTTCGTGGAGACCAATCTGGACGCTTTCTATACCGAAGTCCAGTCTCTGCTTTCCAAAATGCAGGAAGACGGCGCAGAGGCTACCATGCTGTACATCCACTGGGGCACGGAGTATTCCCTCCAGGCGGATTCCGCCCAGCGAATGATCGCCCAGAAGCTGTGCGACCTGGGCGTAGATGTGATCGTGGGCGGACATCCCCACGTGGTGGAGCCCATGGAGCTGCTGACCAGCGGTGTTGACTCCCAACACAAAACGGCGGTCATCTACTCTCTGGGCAACGCCGTATCCAACCAGCGCCGGGACCTGATGACCCTGAACACCGGCCACACCGAGGACGGCGCGGTATTCACCGTCACCTTTGAAAAATACGATGACGGCGAGGTACACGTCGCCGATGTGAACGTAATGCCCACCTGGGTCAACCTGCACAGCGTGGACGGCAAGCAGGAATACAATATTATCCCGTTGGACGACGCCCGGCGGGAAGAGTGGCAGAGCCTGTACGGTCTGGACGCCGCCGCTCTGGCCAACGCCGTGGCGTCCTACGACCGTACCATGAACATCGTCGGCCCGGGTCTGGAGCAATGCCGGAGCTACTACGCCCAGGAAAAGCAGGCGCGGGAAGCTCCCGCCGCCCCCACCGAGGAAGCCGCCTGACTTCCATACTGCAAAGGAGAGACATCCATGTCCAAAAAGCCGAAGGGAAGCAGCTCCCTGGTCACGGTGCTGCTGACCGTACTGATTTTCGTCATGATCGCGTTGACGGGGCTTGTGATCTTTATGTGCGTCAATCTGGTGAATAAAACGCCCCAGACCACCGTCCGGACGGAGACGCAAGTTTACACCCTCCCCACCGCCATCCGGACGGAGCCGGCGGAGACCGAGACCCAGCCCCCGGAAACGACCCTCCCGGAGCCGGAGCATGTGGTAGCCACGGCATCCGTCGGCACCATGGGCGATCTGCTGATGCACAAGCCGGTGTTTGCGTCCTGCCTGCAAAGCGACGGCACCTATGATTTCAGCTCCATTTTCCGCTATGTCAAGGATATCGTGTCCGGTCTGGACTATGCCATCGCCAATCTGGAGACCACCTTCGGCGGCGACGATTACCCTTATCAGGGCAACCCCGCCTTCAACTGCCCCGACGCGCTGATCGACAGCGTGGTGGACACGGGCTATGACATGCTGCTCACCGCCAACAACCACGCGGGGGACACCATGGCCTCCGGCATCACCCGCACCATCGAGGTCATCCGGGGCAAGGGGCTGACCGCCCTCGGATCCCAGCTGAACGCCGACGAGCCGAAATACGCCGTGGTGGACGTGAACGGCATCAAGATCGGCATGGTGTGCTACACCTGGGCGTACAGCAGCGACGGCACCTCTTTCTCTCTCAACGGCCTTACCCCTATCAAGGACGAGGGACAGATGAACTACTTCCTCAACAGCGACCCCGGCAAGCTGTACACCGCGGCCGAACAGATCCTGGAACAGATGAAGGCGGACGGCGCGGAGGCCACCATGATGTTCATTCACTGGGGCGTGGAGTACAATATCAAGGAGAACTCCCTCCAGGACACCATGGCGCAGAAGCTGTGCGACCTGGGCTTTGACGTGATCGTTGGCGGGCACCCTCATGTGGTGCAGCCGGTGGACCTGCTCACCAGCACCGTTGACGAGAGCCACAAGACCGTGGTCATCTACTCCCTGGGCAATGCCGTATCCAACCAGAGAAACGGCTATATTCAAGCCGCGCCGCCCTACTATACGGAAGACGGCATTCTGTTCACCGTCACCTTTGAAAAGTATTCCGACGGTGCCGTGTACCTGCAAAGCGTGGAGGCGCTGCCCACCTGGGTGAACATGCGCACAGACGGGGCGAAGCAATATAACATCCTGCCGCTGGACGAAGAAAATGTGGATCAGTGGGCGGAGCTGTTCGATCTGAACGACGCCATGCTGTCCTCTGCGAAGAAGTCCATGGAGCGCACGGACTCCATCGTGGGCGCGGGCATGGAAAAGTGCCGGACGTATCTGGAGCAGCAGAAGGCCGACCGGGAAGCCTACTATCAGGATCTGGCCAGCCACCCGGAAAATTACGTTCCAGGCACCGTTCCGGAGGAAACCGTGGTAGAAACCACCCCGGAAACCACCGCCGTCACCGCCCCGGCGGCATAACAGAACTCCTCGAAAATACCGTGCCGCGGCAGGCATCCGTTCTGCCGCGGCACGGTTTTCGTCTTCCGGCGCAGAAATCGAAACTTTCCCGGGGAAAAACGGATAGAATCCATTGACATTGCAAAAATTTACGGTATAGTAGTATCTGTCGTATTTCGGCGTAAAATATAGGAATCTCTGACCGAATCGGTGAGAGCTGACAGCGAGAGATTTTGTCTCAGCCGAAAGTTCTGAAAGCGGCGGAATACTTTGTGTATTTCCCGCTTTCAGAACTGCGCGGATGGGACAAAAGATCCGCTGCTCAGCCGAAGGCGATTTGGTCAGGGATTCCTAAGAAAGAAACGGGGGAGGATAATGTCCAAGGAACTCATCAGACTCCAGGACTTAACCATGGAGTTCGACGGGGAGCGTATTCTCGACGGCATCAATCTTTATTTCAACGATCACGAATTCCTCACACTGCTCGGCCCCTCCGGCTGCGGCAAGACCACAACGCTTCGGATCATCGGCGGCTTTCTGACGCCCACCTCCGGCACGGTGACGTTTGACGGGAAGGTCATCAACGACCTTCCGCCCTACAAACGGCAGATCAACACCGTGTTCCAGCGTTATGCCCTTTTTCCGCACCTGGATGTGTACGACAACATCGCCTTCGGCCTGAAGGTAGCAAAGCTGCCCAAGGCCGAGGTTGACCGCAGGGTCAATGAAATGCTGGAGATCGTCAGCCTGAAGGGCTACGAAAACCGCAGCGTGGACAGTCTGTCCGGCGGCCAGCAGCAGCGTGTTGCCATCGCCCGGGCATTGGTCAACCAGCCGAAGGTGCTGCTGCTGGACGAACCGTTGGCGGCGCTGGATCTGCGATTGCGCAAGGACATGCAGATCGAGCTGAAACGCATCCAGCAGACCACCGGCATCACGTTCATCTATGTCACCCACGATCAGGAGGAAGCCCTTTCCATGTCCGACACCGTGGTGGTCATGGACAAAGGCCGGATCCAGCAGATCGGCAGACCGGAGGATATCTATAACGAGCCGAAAAACGCCTTTGTGGCGGACTTTATCGGCGAAAGCAACATCTTAGACGGCGTCATGCTGGAGGACTTCAAGGTCCGGTTCTTCGGCCGGGTCTTCGAGTGCGTGGACAAGGGCTTCGCCCCCAACGAGCCGGTGGACGTGGTCATCCGCCCGGAGGACATCGACATCGTAAAGCCCACGGAGGGTCATCTTGTGGGCACCGTCACAGGCATTACCTTCAAGGGTCTTAACTACGACATCATCGTGGAGTTCAAGGGCTTCAAATGGCTTATCCAGACCACGGACTACCACGGCGTTGGCGAGACCATCGGCATCCGCCTGAACCCGGAAGACATTCACATCATGCACAAGAGCGAATATTCAGGTCTCTTTGGCGACTACAGCTCCTACTCCGCCGAGTATGACGAGCTGACGGAGGATGCCGAAGATGAAGAAGAATAAGTCTATCCTGCTCAGCACCCCATATCTGATATGGATGGTGATATTCACGCTGATCCCTCTGGGCGTGGTGTGCTACTATGCCCTCACCGACCCGGCTACGGGGGCGCTCAGCCTTGTGAACCTGCGAGGGCTGAACCTGTACTGGGGCGTTCTGTGGCAGTCCATCTTCTACGCGGTGGCGTCGGCCTTCATCTGTCTGCTGCTGGGCTATCCCACGGCCTACTACATCGCCCACCGGAGCCAGACCGTCCAGAAGTTCCTGTACATGCTGGTGATGCTGCCCATGTGCATGAGCTTTCTGCTTCGCACCCTGGCATGGGTGGGACTATTGCAGGACACCGGCATCATCAACAACCTTCTCGACGCCATCGGCATCGGCCGCCTGCGGCTGATCCGCACCCCAGGCGCGGTCATTCTGGGCATGGTGTATAACTATCTGCCCTATATGATATTGCCCCTGTACGGCGTCATCGTCAAGATCGACCCCCGGCTTATCGAAGCGGCGGAGGACTTGGGCTGCAACAGCGCCCAGGTGTTTTCCCGGGTGGTGCTGCCTCTCAGCGTTCCCGGCATCCTCTCCGGCATGACCATGGTGTTCGTCCCGGCGGTGTCCACCTTCTATATCTCCCAGAAGCTGGGCGGCACGGACACGGTGCTCATCGGCGACGTGATCGAGCGCCAATTCAAGCAGGGCAACAACCCCAATCTGGGCGCGGCGCTGAGTCTGGTGCTGATGATCCTGGTATTCATCTGCACCGGCATCATGAACCGCTTCGGCGGCGACAATGAGGAAGGCGGTGTCATCGTATGAAAAGAGCCAACCGCATTCTCACCGTTCTGATTTTCATTTTCCTGTACGTCCCCATGGCGGTGCTGATCGTGGCGTCCTTCAACACGGACAAGGACATCACCCAGTTTGATGGATTCACCCTGCGGCAGTATGCCCGCCTGTTTCAGGACAGGACGCTATTAAAGCTGCTGGGAAATTCCCTGCTTGTCTCCGTCCTCGCCAGCTTCATCGCCACGGTCTTCGGCACGGTGGCGTCCCTGGGCATCTACAACCTGAACCCAAAGCTGCGCAAGGCCGCCATGACCCTGACCAACATTCCCATGACGAACCCGGATATCGTCACCGGCGTGTCCCTTTCCCTGCTGTTCGTCTTCGTGGGGACCCGGATGCTGGGGCAGCGGAACAGCCTAACCTTCTGGACGCTGCTCATCGCCCACATCACCTTCAACCTCCCCTACGTGATCCTGAACGTCATGCCCAAGCTCAAGCAGACGGACAGCTCTCTCCGGGATGCGGCCATGGATTTAGGCTGCACGCCCCTGCAGGCGTTTTTCAAGGTGACGATCCATGAGATCGCCCCCGGCATCGTGTCCGGCGCCATTATGGCCTTCACCATGAGCTTGGACGATTTCGTCATCAGCTATTTTGTCAGCGGGCTGGATTTTGTGACCCTTCCCGTGGAGATCTATTCCTACACGAAAAAGCCCCTCCATCCGAAAATTTACGCATTGTTCACCCTGCTCTTCCTGCTGATTCTGGTTCTGATGGTCACCATGAACCTCATTCAGCTCCGGGGGGACAGGAAACGAGCCGCTGCCCACAGCGGGGTATAAAGGAGATATTGTCATGAAAAAAGTGATTTCCGTTATTCTTGCCGTCTTGCTTGCCGTGAGCTGCCTGGCCGGTCTTTCCGGCTGCGGTAGCAAAAAGACCACCCTGTACGTCTACAACTGGGGGCAGTACATTTCCGAGGGCGACGACGGCTCTCTGGATGTGATCGCCGCCTTTGAGGAAGCCTACCCCAATATCAGCGTGCAGTATTCCACCTACGACTCCAACGAGATCATGTACTCCAAGCTGTCCAACGGCGGCATCACCGTGGATGTCGTCATTCCCTCCGACTATATGATCGGACGGATGGTGCAGGAGGGTATGCTGGAGGAGCTGAACTTCGATAACATCCCCAACTACCAGTATATCGACGACGCCTTCAAGAACACCTCCTACGACCCGGAGAACAAGTATTCCGTTCCCTACACCTGGGGCACCGTGGGCATCATCTACAACACCAAGTATGTGGACGAAGCCGACGTCACCGGCTGGGAGCTGCTGTGGAACGAGAAGTACGCCGGGAAGATCCTGATGTTCGACAACTCCCGGGACGCATTCGGCATTGCCGAGTATCTGCTTGGCTACGACGTGAACACCACCGACGAGACCGAGCTTCAGGCCTGCGCCGACAAGCTGGCGGAGCAGAAGCCCGTGGTGCAGCAGTACGTCATGGATCAGATTTTTGACGCCATGGAAAACGAGGAGGCCTGGATCGCCCCCTATTACGCCGGCGACTATCTGACCATGGTGGAGGAGAACCCCGATCTGGCCTTCTACCGTCCCACGGCCGAGGGCTACAATATGTTCATCGACGCCATGTGCATCCCCACCTGCTGTCAGGAGAAGGAAGCGGCGGAGACCTTCATCAACTTCCTGTGCAGCCCGGAAATTTCCTCCGCCAACATGGAGTTCCTGGGCTACAGCGTCCCCTCCACCGCCGCAAAGGAACTGATGGATCCGGAGATCGCGAATAACGAGATTGCCTACCCCGACGCGGACACCCTCGCCGCCGGCACCAGCTTCAACTACCTGCCGGAGGAAACCTCCCGGTATATGGAAAGCCTGTTCATGGAAGTCCGCAACGGCTGATGGACTTTCATGCAGCCCAAAAGGTGCGCATAAACAGAAAGATTCCCGTCCGCGAATTGCGGACGGGATCTTCTATGCAGATTTTCGGTCAAATGGCGTCTCCCGGCTTCGCGGGCTGGCCGAGTTCGCTTTGAACCGGGCGCACCATGCAGAACTGCTTCAGATGGAAGTGCTTTTCCAGAACCTCGTAAACTTCAAACCCGAATTGCCGGTAAAGCGTCACGTTGTGGGGATTGTGGGTCTCCAGGGACATCATCATGTGATGCTTGTCCGCGTAATCCACCGCCGCCTTCAGCAGCTTCACCGCAATGCCACGGTGCTGCATCTGGGGGTCTACCGCCAGATAGATCACATGGAGGCGGTTATCCTCATGCAGCTGGGTCGTCCAGTGGGAGTTCAGATAATCCCGGGCGGCAAAAAAGTGGAACAGGGTTTTTAAGGAAGGGTCTTCCTTGATAAGCCAAGCGTCCGTCTGCAATTCCGCTTCCAGCTCCGTGAAGTAATATTGGAGGAAATGGTACGGCTCGGCCTCGTCGGAGACGACCAGAAGGCCGTTCAAGTCCGGGCTGTCGGCAAAAATGTCGCAGTTTTTGTAAAATTCCTCCATGTCGCAGGCAAAGAGCTTCGGCAAAAGCCGCTTGCGGACATCCTCGTTGGGGATCAGGGTCTCGTACAGCGGGTCGGAGGCAAAGCACTTGTTCAGCAGCGTTTGCAGCCGGGGGAGGTCTTCCTTGGTAACTTTGTATAATTCGCTTTCCATATATTCGTTCCTTTATCTCGGGAGGCAGTCGCGGAGCATCCGCTTCATTTCCTCCACACTGATGTTCAGACTGCCCACCAGATCCCGGTAGGCGCCCTCCTGGGCAGCGGCCGCGCCTTGCAGGAAGGCCGCTTCCGCGGTGTAGTCCGTAATGCCCCGGGCTTTCTTTTCCAGCAGGCTCTTCACCGTGGCGTAGAGGTTGATGTACCCCACGATCCGGCGGTAGCCCCATTTCAGGCGCTCCTTGGGCTGGGAAAATACGTACTGGGTGAAGTGGCGGTACACCCGCTGCTCAAACAGGAAGGCATACCGGTTATTGTCGATCTCATAGAGCTTTCGCAGAGCCGCAGAGAGATTTCCCTCCGCTAAGCTGTCCGCCGCGCCGTGAAGCAGCTCCAGGCTTTCCTGCAGGCTTTCCTGGGGAAACTGGACGTTGCCGTACCAGTCGATGCGGACAAATGTGTCCTGGGTCTGCTGGAACAGGTTCAGCAGCTGCCGCTCCAGCCGCCGGGCGTCCTCGCCGGGTGCCTGCCCCCGGTTGATGGCCACCGCCCGGTCGTAGACCTGCTGCGCCAGTTCCGCCGCCTCGTCCAGCGCCTGGGCAAGGCTCTCACCGTCGGCCTCCGTCCGGGTGCACCAGTTTAAGTCAAGAGCCTCCTTGGCCTTTTGGAAGGTTCCGGCAAAGTTCAGCGGCGCCACCTTTGTTTCGTCAATGGCCATCAGCAGCAGCCCGAACAGCTCGTGGTGGAGGCGGTACACATCCTCGTCATAGTAGGTGTCGTTGTCGAACTGGGAATGATAGTTGGTCTCCATGAAGCTGCCGCCGGTAAAATCGTTGACCATGGAGGGGATGCCCGCAATGGCGATGGAAAAATCGTCCGACCATGTCTCGATGGGGGCGGTGATCCGGGTCTCCTCCGGGTAGCCCTGGGTCAGTTCCGGGAGGTTTTCCAGAAATTCTTCCAGAAAATCCACATATTCGTAGGTGCTGCGGATCCGCGCCCGGGTGCCGTGGGCAAGGGCGGGCAGCTCAAAGTTCAGGTCGGCAATGACCTGCCCCCGCCACTCTGGATGCACGGTGAACACCTGCTCGTAAGCCCCGGTGGACCAGTCGAACTGGGAATCCGCCACGCCCCATTCCTCCGACGCCATGGCGCAGAACAGGATGGTGTTTTTCGGCTGCCAGCCGGTCTCCACCAGCGCCTTTCCCATGCCCAGCATCATGGAAATGGCGGTGTTGTCATCCTGAAACCCGTCAAAATAGGAATCGTAATGAGCAGACAGCATGATCTTCCGGTCAGGGTTCCGGCCGGTCAGCTCGCCGAGGATGTTGTAGGTGGTGCGGTCGCGCTCCACCCGGGTGCAGGCGTCCAGGGTGACGCTCACCGACGCGGTGCGCGCCAGCAGCTCCTTCAGCGCCCCGGCGTCCTTTCGGGAAATGGAAAAGGCGGCGGCCTCGGGAGGGCCTGCGATGTCCTGGGCGTTCAGCGCGGCGTCGTCCACCTCGCCGTAGCCCCCGGTCTGCACGGCGATCAGCGCCGCCGCGCCCTTGAGGTGCGCCTGGTACACGGGGTAGTTGATCCACCATTCGTTTCGCTGGTTGATCTCCACCAGCACCAGCTTGCCGGTGACGTCCAGCCCCGCATAATCCGCTTCCGTCCCCTTGCCCGCGTAGACCAGCTCATAGGCCTTAGGGCCGTCCGTGACGAAATTTGTCTGATACGCCCCCAGCTGGACATGGCGCTCCCGCCCCCCGGCGTCGGTGAAGGACAGCTCCGCCCTCTCAAATTCCCAGGCGTCCACGGTGATGGCGTCCTTCCACACCTTGGAAAAGCCGATTTTCTTCATCTCCGCCGCCAGCATGTCTCCCGTGGCGATCTCCGCCGTAGAGCCTGCGGTGCGGTAGCCCAGCACGGGGTTGGTGCGGTGCTCCTCCATCCGCTTTGCAAGGCGGTAGGAATAGCCGATGTCCAGCTTTTCCAGATACCGCTGCGCCTGACCTGCCAATCTCATCATCTCCCCATTGTCCGCTTTTTGGAATTGTAGCATACTTAAAAGGCGTTGTACAGTGCCAATTTATCTAAAAAACGCGGCATAGATGCCGCGTTTTTCATTAGCTTTCCAGCGTCTGCAAACGTCCCTGAATGATTTTCCCCACGGTCTGGGCGAACCAGCCCACGGAGGGGAGCCTTACCACATCCCGGCCATAAATGGCGCGGGCGCTGCTTAAATCGTTTTCCCGGCCGGAGAACAGGCACAGCGGCGGATTGCCGTGTCTGCGCAGTGCCGACGCTTCCTCGGCGGCGTCGGCCACGGCGGGCTTGCCGCTGTAATCCCGGCTGAAAAGTTGGTTTCCCGTGCCGGGAAGACGGGTGTCGTCGTTGGGGTTCGCGTCGGTGAGGATCAGCAGAAGCCGCTGCCGCTCTCCCGACCGGCGCAGAAGCCAGTCCACCGCCCGCAGGGCAAGGCCGTCCCGATTCCATCCGGCGGCGGCGAACTCGAAAATCCGGTCGTTGCCCTGGTTTTCCCGGTAGTCCCGATACTCCCGCACCACCGTACAGCCGCTGACGGAGCAGAAGGACAGCACCCGGACGGGGATGGCGCACCGGGTCAGCGCTTCGGCCAGGATGTAGCCCTGCGTCGCCAGCTGCTCCTGCCGCCGGTTCTGGGAGGCGGAGGCGTCCAGCAGAATGTCCACGACCAAGTCCCCCAGGGTATTGGGCTGCTGCCGGTCAAAGACCCGGCCGTCCCCCAGGGCGGGGGCGCGCCAGGCAAGCGCCGGGTCGATCCGTCCCGCGCGGCACCGAAGACTTCCGTCCTCCTGAAGCAGCAGGATGGTATTTTGCAGCTGCTGGGCAAGGCGCTGGATCTCCAGCCGGTTCTGGGCAAGATGCGCCTGAAAATAGGCGCGGTTGCGCTCCGCCTGCTCCTGAAGCTGCTCCCACTCCCGGGTGGGCGCCTTCCCGGTTTCCGGCGCGTCCCCTCTGGTAAAGTGCAGCACGCAGTTGCGGTGACGGCCGGTGCAGCAATTTCGTTCCGCGTCCGCCAGCTCCGCCGGGGTCAGCATGGACTTGCCGAAGCACGCGGCGGCGTACTGCCGGATCTCGTCCTTCCGGGCTTCCCGCCAGCCGAAAATCCGCCGCCCAAAGGATCGCAGTCCCACGCCGCCCTCCGGCGCGGCCTGCCCCAGACGGTGCAGCCCGCCGGGGCGAAGCATCAGCCGGGCGAAAAAGCCTAAGTCCACCCGGTTGGAATTGAAGTGGTCGATCTCATTGCGCAGATTCCGCCCGAAATATTTGAGGACGATCCGCTCCATCCGGGTCTGGATGGCGTCGGCGTCCCAGTCGGGGTCAAATTCCAGAGCGTCCAGGATCTGCTTTTCCCGGTCAGATTCCTCGCTGGGAAGTCCCAGCGCCCGGCGGAACCAGCCGGTTTTCAGCCGATCCTGCTCACTGTTCGTGGAGGCTTCCTGCTGTAGCTGCCGCCGGGCGTAGTCCCGCCGCAGATAATCAAGCGCCGGACGGGCATCCCGGCACTTAAGATAGGCGCACCGCTCCAGCCCCAGCCAGAGCAGCTCGCTTTGCAGCTCCCCTCCGGCGCGGCGTTCCAGGGCGGTGAACAGCAGCTCCAGCTTCTTGAAATCATAGAGCCGCCGCACCAGACCGATGGCGGTGTTGAAATACAGCGACGCTTCCCCGTTGGGTTCATAGCCCCGGCTGCCCGTGGCAAAGCCGTAGCTTCCTGCGGCATTCCAGATCTGGTTGTCCGCCCGGCGGGCTTCCTGTTCCCCGATGTCCATATCAGTCTCCGAAAAACGCGTCCGCTTTCGCCGTTCTGGGAACCCGCGCCCAGACCACGTCGGCGGTGAGCTGCCGCTCGAAGGGGTCGAATGCCTTGTTGATGATGCCCATTTCCAGGGCGGCCTCCGGGGAAAGCCCCCGCTCCATCAGCCGCAGGGCGGTGAGCAGTCCCCGCAAATCCAGCGCCCGGGCGGAAATCTCCCCGCTGCTGCACTTGGCGCGCAGATCGTCGAACAGCGCCGCCAGCTGCTGCGCCCAGCTCTTTTTCAGGCGCGGGAAGCCCCGCAGCAGCAGCTTGCACAGATCGTCCTGCCCGATCACCGGCATATCCACCACCACGAACCGGGAAACCAGCGCTTCGTTCAGCTCCCGGGTCCCTGCGTAGCCGTAGTTCATGGTGCCGATGAACCGGGTCGCGTCGTCCAGCGTTACCCGGCGGTAGCCCGGAATGTCGATGACCCGGCGGAAATCCAGGGTGGCGTGAAGTACGGCCAGGGCTTCGTTTTTCGCCATATTCACCTCGTCCAGGATGCCGAAGCCGCCCAGCCTTGCGCACTGGCACACGGGACCTTCCCGGAAGCAGACCTCATTGCCCTTCAGGGTGTCGGTGCCGATGAGCGACGCCGCGTCCACGTTGATGTGCATGGAGATGTCCCACACCGGGCGGCCGAACAGGGCGGCGAGATTCTCCGCCAGCACGTTTTTTCCGGTGGCCTTGGGACCTGCCAGAAGAAGGTTCTCTCCGCACAGCACCGCCGCCGCAGCGGCTTCCCAGACGGTTTTGCCGTAGTATACAAATCGGGGGCTGGGGATCCGGCCGCGCATTTCCTCCGTCACGCCATGGGCGTCCCGGAAGGCGCGAACCTCTGCAAGCAGCTGCTTGTCTACGCCCTCAGCTTCCAGCTCTTTCCAAATATCCATGATAAGTCCCTCCTTGTAACGTTCTTTCCTCTATTTTAACATGTTGTGCGGCATTTGCAAGGAGAATCTTTTCTCTTTCACCTTGCGTGGGGCAAACATTTCCTGTATAATGGACTGCGTCGTTACACTTTGGAAAGAAGAGGTGCATATGGAGAAAATCAAGCAATTTCTGGCGCGCAAGGATGTGGTGTTTACCCTCCAGCGCTACGGGATCGACGCCCTGGGCGCCATGGCGCAGGGGCTGTTCTGCACGCTGCTGGTGGGGACGATTCTCAGCACCCTTGGGCAGCAGTTCGGTATCGGATTTTTGACACGGATCATCGTCACCGTGGGCAAGGGCGCGGGCGCGGTGGGCTATACCGTCGGCGGCCTTGCCTCTGCCATGGTCGGCCCCGGCATTGCCGTGGCCATCGGCTTTGCGCTGCACTGCCCGACGCTGGTGCTGTTTTCCCTGATCCCCGTGGGCTTCGCCGCCAACGCCATGGGCGGCGCGGGCGGGCCGCTGGCGGTATACGTCGTCGCCATCGTTGCGGCGGAATGCGGCAAGCTGGTGGCAAAGGAGACCAAAATCGACATTCTGGTGACGCCCGTCGTGACGGTTCTGGCAGGCATCGGCATCGCGAGCCTGGTGGCGGCGCCCATCGGTGCGGCGGCCGGCGCCGTAGGCGGCTTCGTCAGATGGGCGACGGTGCTTCAGCCCTTTTTCATGGGTATTGCGGTATCCGTCGCCGTGGGCATGGCGCTGACGCTGCCCATTTCCTCCGCCGCCATCTGCGCGGCGCTGGGGCTGACGGGGCTTGCCGGCGGCGCCGCCGTAGCCGGGTGCTGCGCCCAGATGGTGGGCTTCGCGGTGATGAGCTTCCGGGAAAACGGCTGGGGCGGTCTGGTGGCTCAGGGCGTCGGCACCAGCATGCTGCAAATGCCAAACATTGTGAAGAATCCCCGCATCTGGATCCCGCCCACGCTGGCGTCGGCCATCACGGGGCCGATGGCCACATGCCTGTTCCGTCTGGAAATGAACGGCACGGCGGTTTCCTCCGGTATGGGCACCTGCGGCTTTGTGGGGCAGATCGGCGTTTACACGGGCTGGGTCAACGACATCGCCAGCGGCGCGAAGACGGCCATCACCGCCATGGACTGGGCAGGCTTGGTGCTGATCTGCTTCGTTCTCCCGGCGGTACTGAGCTGGGCTTTCTGCGCTCTTCTCCGGAAATGGGGCTGGATCAGGGAAAACGACCTGAAATTGGAGATGTAAAGGATTCCCCCGCCGCGCCGGAGCATCCGCGCGGTGGGGGAATTTAAAGGAACCTCTGATTAAATCGGCAAGAGCTGGGAGCAAGAGATTTTCCTCTGGCCGAAGGCTTCAAAAGTGGCGGAATACTGTATGTATTTCCCACTTTTGAAGCCGCACAGATAGAGGAAAAGATCCGCTATCCAGCCGCAGACGATTTATTCAGAGGTTCCTTAATTGCTTTACGCACCGAACACCGTTGTGTCCAGGTGCCGCTTTTTGACGGCGTAGTATAGCGCCGTGCCGAAGGTCAGAAGAACCGCCAGCTCTCCCAGCGCCACGTACAGCGCGTTGAGAAAGAAGCCGCCGCCGATGTACGCCGTCAGCTCCCAGCCTACCAGCAGTGCGTTGAACAGCGCGGGCATCGCCATTCCGAGCAAGGGGTAGCCCTTCACCGTGACGTGCCGGGTCAGCCACATGCTTCCGGCCGCGAGAAGCGTTGCCAGGCTGCCCACGAGAAAATCCAGGGGCAGCGCGGCGGCATAGGTGATGTTGAAAACCAGGCATCCCACCGTCAGGCCGGGGATCGCCGCCGGGGTGAAAAATGCCAGTACGCACAGCGCCTCGGACAAGCGCATCTGGATCGCCCACGTGGCGGAGCCGGGAAGCAGAACATTCTGCAGGTGGGTCAGCACGGCGTACAGTGCCGCAATGACGGCGGCATGGGTCAGAAATCTGGTGTTTTTAGACATGGTGTTCCTCCAAAAAAGAAATTGGGCGCAGTTCAAGACCACACCCAACAAAAAATGAGCGCTCTGCGCCCATCGGAGATCCCTAGTTTTGTTTACCGACAGGATGGTCACGAACTGTCCTATGAAATTTTCCCCATTATACACATTGGCGCCCCAAAAGTCAAGGTTGCATTTGCCGTGGATATCTGGTATCATAAAGCGGCGAATTACTCGAAAATGAGGAGATGGTAGTTTATGGCAGGAAACAACACCCCGGCGGACAAGAACTCCCGGGAGTACCTGCTGCGTCAGGTAAATAACGGGCGCTACAGCCTGCTGCTGATCGTTATTTTCACGGTGCTCAATCTCGTGCTGACGATTCTGGACACGGGCAGGTATTTTCTCTTCTCCGCTTCCGTACCGTATTATCTGGTATTTCTGGGGATGGCCATTGAGAACGGCTTTGTGTACGGTGCATGGAACGTCAAAGGAACGCTCACCTACACGGGTCTGGTCATCGCGCTGGTCATTGTGGCGGTGTATCTGCTGTGCTGGATACTGAGCAAGAAGCGCGCCGGCTGGCTGACGGCGGCGCTGGTGCTGTTCATCATCGACACCGTGACAATGGTGGTTCTTGTGTTTTCCCTATATGACGATCCGGCAAGTCAGCTGGTGGATCTGCTGCTGCACGTCTGGGCGATCGTAGAGCTTATCCAGGCCGTGCGTGGCAGCAAAAAGCTCCGGGAGCTTCCCCCCGCAGAAGAGCCCCGGAACGTTTACACCGGCCCGGAACTGTAAGCCCTGTCAAAAAAGGCCGTTGGCCTTCTTTGACAAAGAGATTGCAGTCTGCTACGCGCACTCCTTGGCCGCCTACGGCGGCCAACTCGCACACTTCGCAGCCTGAGAGGTATTTTGCGTCAGGTACACGCCCTGACGCAAAATGATTTAGACTTTATTTGCCGCCTGCGGGCGGCAAACTCTGCGAGGCTTTTTTGATAAGCTGAGAAGCTCCCTCTTTCGAGGGAGCTTCCTTAATTTTATGCCAGATAAATCGCCTTGCAGGCCAGCATGGTTTCGTAGCAGTCCAGCTTGGAGACCAGCTCCTGCGGCGCGTGCATGCTGAGCACCGGCACGCCCGCGTCCACGGTGACGATGTTCCGGTTGGCCATGTAGGCCGCCACGGTACCGCCGCCGCCCTGATCTACCTTGCCCAGGGTCGCGGTCTGCCAGATAACGCCCGCCTTGTCCAGGGTGGAGCGGACGTGACCCATGGCCTCGGCGGAGGCGTCGGAGGCGCCGCCCTTGCCCCGGGAGCCGGTGTACTTGCAGATGGCGACGCCGTAGTTCAGCTGGCTGTTGTTCCGCTTGTCGCAGGTCTCCGGCCAGTTGGGGTCGAAGGCGTTGGAAACGTCGGCGGACAGGCAGAAGGAATTGGCGAAGCAGTCGGACAGCCTGACGCCCTGGGCGTCGCACAGCGTCTCCATGAAATGCTCAAAGTAGTGGCTCTGCATACCGGAAATGCCCACGGAGCCGATCTCTTCCTTATCGGCCAGGATGCACACGGCAGTCTTTTCGGGCATGTCCAGAGAGAACAGGGCTTCCAGCTCGGCGTAGGCGCAGACCCGGTCGTCGTGGCCGTAGGAGCTGAGCAGGCTGCGGTCAAGACCCGCCTCCCGGCAGCGTCCCGCGGGAACCACCGTCAGCTCGGCGGAGAGGAAGTCGCTCTCCACAAGGCCGTACTTTTCGTTCAGCAGCTTCATGATGTGCAGCTTCACCAGGTCGGAACCGTCGCCCTCCAGCGGCTCGGAGCCGAGGATCACGTTCAGCTGCTCGCCCTCGATGACCTTCCCCGCAGGCTTCTGCATCTGATCCGCCGCCAGATGGGGCAGCAGATCGGAGACCATCAGGATGGGGTCGCCCTCGTCCTCGCCGATGGTGACCGTGACCACGGCGCCGTCGGCACGGTACACCACGCCGTGGAGCGCCAGAGGAATGGCCGTCCACTGGTACTTCTTGATGCCGCCGTAGTAGTGGGTCTTCAGGTAGCTGATCTCGGAATCCTCGTACAGGGGATTGGGCTTGATGTCCAGCCGGGGGGAATCCACATGGGCGGCGCAGATATTCGCGCCCTCGCGCAGGGGCTTGGTGCCGACGACGGCCAGGGCGATGGACTTATTGCGGTTGTTGTAGTAGATCTTGTCGCCGGGCTTGGCTTCCATGCCGGGGGCGAAGGGCTTGTAGCCCAGCTTTTCGGCCTCCCGGACGGCCCAGGCGGTGGCCTCCCGCTCGGTCTTGCATTCGCTCATGAACGCCATGTAGCGCTGAGCATAGCCTTCCATTTCATCCCGCTGGGCGTCGGTGATCCGGGTGTAGCCGTTCTTAGGCAACGCCAGCAGGGAATTGCGCAGTTCTTCTGTGGTCATATTGCATCCTCCTATGTTTCTTTCCGCCTCCGCCATCAGGCGGGGCGTTACGTTTGGGTAGGTCAGATTTTCCGGCAGCGCCGGGAATTGCCGGCCTTCCCGGCGCTCTCCGGATCCATTATACCAATTTTCCGCAAAAACGCAAGGCATTTTTCCTGGAATTCCGACGCTGACCCGGTATTTTCCAGCACAAAATCGCATTTTTCCCGGAACCAGCCCTCGTCCGGCTGGGCGGCGATGCGGCGGCGGGCGTAGTCCTCCGGAATGCCGTCCCGGCGCATAAGGCGGCGAACCCGGTCTTCCACCGGGGCAGTGACGGCGACGGTCACGTCGCACAGCCCGGCCAGTCCCCCTTCAAACAGGGCGATGGCGTCGATGGCTGCAAGGGCAGGCTTCTCCGAAAGGCGGCGAAGCACCTCCCGCTTCACGGCGGCGTGGGTGATTCTGTTCAAATCCAGCAGGGCGTTTTTGTCGGAAAATACCAAATTTCCAAGTTTTTTCCGCTGCAATACGCCGCCCTCCACCGTGCCGGGGAAACGCGCTTCGATGGCCGCTAGAAGGGACGCATCCCGCGTCAGCAGCTCGTGGTAGATGGCGTCGCAGTCCAGAACCACCGCGCCCCGCTCCTTCAGGACGTTCAGCAGGGTGGTTTTTCCGCAGCCGGTGCCGCCGGTGATGCCCAGGATCATGTTTCCGCCTCCGCGTCCACAATGTGGAACGCCGCGGCCTTTTTCAGCCGGTTCTGCACGGCGTAGCTTACGCCGCCGCCCACCGGGCACCGGGCATAAACCTGATGGATGGCCGGGTCGTCCAGCACCCGCAGGGCGGAAAACAGCCCTGCGGACAGGGTATTGGGGTCAGCCTCCCGGCCGTAGGCCAGAGGGGCGCAGTCGGTATACAATGGCAGCTCCTCCTCGAAGCAGAGCACCCGGTCGGCGGGGACAAAGTGCCGGTGAATGTACTGCGCCGCCTTTTCCCGGGAACCGGCCACGATGACCACCGGCTCCTGGGGGGCATAGTGCCGGTACTTCATGCCCGGCGCCTTCACCACCGCGTCCTTGTCGATCTGGGCGGTGACGGCCTTNNTCCTCAAAGCACAGCACCCGGTCGCCGGGAGTAAAATGGCGGCGGATATAGGCGGCGGCCTTCTCCCGGCTGCCGGAGACGATGACCACCGGCTCCGCCGGGGCGTAATGGCGGTATTTCATGCCGGGGG